>JAUPTY010000212.1 GCA_030917845.1 Actinomycetota bacterium
GCATCGACGGTGAGTACGGGATCGAGGACGGCGTCCTCTCCTGGACCAGCGTTCTCACGACCGACGTGTGGTGCCAGGGCCCTGACGATGCCTGGTTGTACAGCTTCCTCACCGGCGGGCCCCGAATTGGTCTCGACGGAACCGACCTCGTGCTCCGCAAGGGCGGGATCGAACTGGTCCTGGCGCAGATCGGAGAGTCCCGGCCCGACCCGGAGCCCCGGGTGACGGTACCGGCGACGATGGAAGACGTGCTCGAGCGCACCTATGAGGCGATCAGCATCATCGGACCAGACCTCGAGAGGCCGCTTGAGATCGGCTTCGCCACCGGAACCCGGGGCAGCCCGGGCGACATGGTTACCGGACCGGGCCTCGGCTTCTACGCTGGCTGCAACCACCTCGGCGGTTGGGCCGGCATCGAGAACGGCGTCCTGTCGTGGACGGAGGTCATCACCACCCTGATCGACTGCAGAGGCACACAGGACGACTGGTTGATCCCGCTCTTCAGGAACGACCCGGAAATAGGCCTCGACGGAACCGACCTGGTGATTCGGAAGAACGGCGTCGAAATCGTCTTCGAGGAGATCCAGAACTGAAAAGGCCCGGTTGCCCGGGCCATTTCAAGTAGTCCGGATGCTGCGCAGGATCAGGCGTTGAGGTCCCGCAGGACCGTCTGCAGGATGCCGTCGTTGTTGATGTAGCGGATCTCGTTCGGGGTGTCGAGACGGACGGTGGCGGTGAAGGTGACCGTTTCGGCGCCTTCCCTTTCGCAGGTGACCTCGACCGTCTTGGCTTCTCCACCCTGGAGATCGCCGATCGTGATGATCTCCTCGCCGGACAGACCAAGTGACTCGGTGGTTTCGCCTTCGGGGTACTGGAGCGGAACGACACCCATGCCGATCAGGTTCGAGCGGTGGATCCGCTCGTAGCTTTCGGCGATCACGGCGCGCACGCCGAGTAGCTTGGTGCCCTTGGCTGCCCAGTCGCGCGAGGAACCCGAGCCGTACTCCTTGCCGGCCAGGACGATCAGCGGAATGCCGTCGGCCTGGTACTGGCTGGAAGCCTCGTAGATCGAGGTCTCTTCGCCATCCGGGAAGTGGCGGGTATAGCCGCCGGAGCGCTCGACCAACTGATTGCGGAGGCGGATGTTGGCGAAGGTGCCACGCACCATTACCTCGTGATTGCCACGCCGCGAGCCGTACGAGTTGAAGTCGGCCGGACCGACCCCCTGCTCGATCAGCCAGGCACCGGCCGGGCTGTCCTTCTTGATCGCGCCGGCAGGCGAGATGTGGTCGGTGGTGATCGAGTCGCCGAGCTTGGCGAGCACCCGGGCGTTCTCGATCGGCGAGAGGCCGGGCGGGTCCGCCGGCATCGCCTCGAAGAAGGAGGGGAGGCGGACATAGGTCGAGGCGGGCCAGGTGTAGCGCTCGCCCTCGGGGACCTTGACGTCCTGCCAGTTCTGGTCACCCTTGAAGACGTCGCCGTAGTTCTTCTCGAACATCTCACGGCGGATCGAGTCACCGACGACCTGGGCGACCTCTTCCGGGTCGGGCCAGATGTCATCGAGGTAAACCGGGTTGCCGTCGGCATCGTCGCCGAGTGAATCGTTCTGGATGTCGATGTCCATCCGGCCGGCCAGCGCGTAAGCGACGACCAGTGGCGGCGAGGCGAGGTAGTTCGCCTTGACGTCCTGGCTGATCCGGCCTTCGAAGTTCCGGTTTCCGGAAAGGACCGAGCAGACGACCAGGTCCTTCTCGTCGATCGCTGCCGTGATCTCGGGGGCGAGCGGTCCGGAGTTGCCGATGCATGTGGTGCATCCATAACCGACCAGGTTGAACTGGAGTCCGTCCAGATACTGGGTCAGGCCGGCGTTGTCGAGATAGTCGGTGACCACGGTCGAACCGGGAGCCAGCGAGGTCTTCACCCAGGGCTTGCGGGAAAGGCCCTTGGCGAGCGCGTTGCGGGCGAGCAGCCCCGCACCGACCATCACGTAGGGGTTCGAGGTGTTGGTGCAGGAAGTGATCGCGGCGATCACGACCCGGCCGTGATCGAGGTCGAACGAGGTCCCGTCCTCCAGCGTGACCGGGATCGAATCACTCGAGGTGCGATCGGCGACCGCGGTCACCGGATCGCCGCTGGGTGCCCCGTGCGGCTTGCCGAGATCATTTGAGTGTTCTTCGGCCGGTGGATCGGACGCCGGGAATGACTCATCGAGGGCTTCATCGAGCGGGCTGAGTTCGCGAGCTGCGTCCTCGTCGAATTCAACCAGTGCTTCGAGGAAGGCGGGTTTCGCTTCCGAAAGCGAGATCCGGTCCTGGGGGCGCTTCGGGCCGGCGATCGAAGGCACGACCGAATCGAGTTCGAGTTCGAGCGTGTCGGAGAAGATCGGATCCTCGGCGTCGGCGGTGTGGAAGGTGCCCTGGAGCCTTGAGTAGGCGTCAACCAGTTCGATCGTCTCGGTGGGTCGGCCGGTCAGTTCCAGATAACGGAGGGTCTCGGCGTCCGGCGGGAAGATCGCGCAGGTGGAACCGAACTCCGGAGACATGTTGCCGATCGTCGCGCGGTCGACCAGCGGCAGGCTGGAGATGCCGGCGCCGTAGAACTCGACGAACTTGCCGACGACACCGCGTTCGCGGAGCATCTCGGTGACCGTCAGCACGAGGTCGGTCGCGGTGGCGGCGGCCGGCAGCTTGCCGTGAAGCTTGAAGCCGATCACCTGCGGGAGCAGCATCGAAACGGGCTGGCCGAGCATCGCCGCTTCGGCCTCGATGCCGCCGACGCCCCAGCCGAGCACGCCGAGTCCGTTGACCATGGTGGTGTGTGAGTCGGTGCCGACAAGCGTGTCGGGGTAGGCCTGGAGCACGCCGTCCTTCTCGCGGCTGTAGACCACCTGCGAGATGTACTCGAGGTTGACCTGATGGC
>JAUPTY010000213.1 GCA_030917845.1 Actinomycetota bacterium
TCAATGAAGTGACTTCCTACGCCGGAGCGATCGGCTGGATGCAGTTCATGCCCTCAACCTGGGACGTGTACGCGACCGACGGCGACGGCGACGGCAAGACCGACCCCTACAACCCGAAGGATGCGATCCACGCTGCCGCCCGCTACCTGCAGGCAGCCGGCGCCCCGGGTGACTGGTACGACGCGATCTGGGCATACAACCACGCCGACTGGTACGTCCAGGACGTTCTCGACAAGGCCGCCTGTTACGGCAACCTCCAGGACACCGTCGAAGTCGAGGAAGAACTCAAGACCTACGTCTGTAAGGCCTCCGACACACGGGTGCTCGAGATCCCGAACTACTACATGCGCGGCTTCGAGGATGCGGCTTCCCGCTACAGCCTCGGCCAGCGTGGCATCTGGGTTCTGGCCTCGGTCGCCAGGCTCGAATCCGACTATGGCCGCGGCATGACCGCGCAGCAGTTGAAGGAAACAGGGCCGATGGGGATCGACCGAGAGGAATGGAAGAAGTACGGGGTTGACGGCGATGGCGACGGCTTCGTCGAGCGCGACGAGCCGTGGGACGGAATCGCCACCTTCGCCCGGCTTCTCTGGTCACAGCCGACCCTGGAAGCCGGCCTCTTCGAACACAACCACGCAACCTGGTACGTCCAGGCCGCGATCGATGACGCGGGCCGGATCGCCGGGGACTGTGACACCGCCAAGACCGAGTGGAACATCGCCTATCCGGTTCCGACGAATTCGACCGAGATCAACTGGGAGAACCTGCAGATCCTCAACCCGGCCGCCCAGAACGACATCCAGAACGGCCTGATCGATTCCCGGGTCACCAACCTTCTGGCAATCCTCACCCAGAAATACAGCATCCTGCTTTCCTCGTTGCGCTCCGACCACAGCATGATGACCGCGTCAGGCAATGTTTCCAATCACTACAGCGGGCGCGCCATGGACATCGCCGCTGTCAACGGAGTCCCCTGCACCGACCAGTCGGCAGCCAGCCCCTGCACCGAGGTCATCCAGATTCTCGCCTCGCTCCCCGACGGGATCAAGCCGACCGAGTTGATCTACGGCTGGGACGTCGACGGATCCGGTCCCGCCTTCGCGATGTCGGACCACACGGACCACATACACGCTGGCTTCGGCCTTTAGACCGGACCCGCGAGTCTTTTAGGTTCGGAGGGTCTTTTCCTGAAGCTTGCGGCAGGCTTCGAGGGCGTCCCAGCCCTTGCCTCCGGCAGTCAGCTTTGTGGGGTCGCCGAAGACTTCGCCTGCGGTGACCTCGGCCCGGAGATTGCGACCTGACATCGCCGAGGCGGACTCGACCCCACCCGCCATGGCGCCCAGGATCCCGTGGCCGCGGCGGCTCGACACCCCGCCGAGGATCAAGCCGTCGATCGGAGTCTTGTATTCGAGCCGGAGGGGGCCGAACTGGTCAGTGGCAAGCTCGATTCCGTATGAGGAACCGCCAGACGAGAGCGTGTAGCGGGTCTGGGTCATCGGCGTGGCCGCTTCCTTCCAGAGGATGTGGGACTTGAGCTCACCCAGCTGGTCCTCGGCCCGGTCGATCAGCTGCTCGGTGATCCTGTCCTTGGCTTCGCGGTAGGAAGCCTGTCGGCTGTACTTCAGGTCCGAGTTCTCGTCAACGCCCCAGGCTTCGAGGTCCGGAGTTGCCCATGTCATCAGCTCGACAGTCGAACAGCCGGGTGGCGCATGTCCCTCGTGGCCCGGGTCCTTGGCGCTGGCGGAAGAGATGTAGACCGGAGGGTCGGTATCGAACTCCCCCACAGCGATCGCGTCGTAGTAGGCCTCCTGGTCATAACGGGAGTGCAGCCAGTAGTTGGTGGCCGGCATCCGTTCGGTGATGTCGAAGTCGAGTCCGAGGTAGACGGTGAAGAGCGGGGTCGCCATGCGATAGCCGTCGACCTGACTGCGGATCTCTTCCGGAACGGCTTCCGGGTCGAGCAGCTCGAGGAAGAGATGCTTGATGTCTCCGGTCGCGATCACACCACCGGTGGTGATCACTTCACCGCCGTTCAGTTCGACCCCGGTGACCCGGTGGCCGCCATCATCGTTCGGCTCGGTGAGGATCCGCTCGACCTCGGCGTGGGTACGGACCCTTCCGCCGTAGTGGTGGATCAGATCGACCAGCTGGCCGGCCAGTTCCTGACCGCCACCCCTGACGTAGAAGGCGCCCTCCTGCAGGTAGTGATCAACCACGCCAGCATGAAGGGTGACCGGGGTCCGCGAAGGCGGAGTGGCGTAGTCACCGGCCTGGCCGAGCAGCACCGCCCGGGAACGTTCGCTCAGATAATGCTCGTCGAACAGTTCGATCACCGAACGCATCCCCCAGCTGACCACGGTCGGGGCCTTCTCGATGTAGTCGCCCAGGTCGGTCTTGCTGTCCGGGATGCCGACCACCCGCAGCTCTTCCATCACGTTGCGCAGCACGTCGGTGACAGCGCGCAGACCTTCTTCCTCGTCGGGGAAGGTCTCGACCAGGCGGCCGACATAGTTGTCCCAGCCCTTCGGAACCTTGAACTCGAGGTCGGGAAAGACGAAGGTGTCGAATCCGTCCGGGTCCAGTTCCGGAAACTCGATTCGCTCATCGAGACCGAGCCCGTGGAGGACGCGGGCAATCTCGCCGGTCTTGACCCCGCCGATGTAGTGAAGGCCGACATCGAACTGCCACTCGTTCTTGCGGCGGAAGGTCTGGCTGCAGCCGCCGGCGACGTCGTACTGCTCGAGCACGAGAACCTTCTGGCCGATTGCCGCCAGGTAGGCGGCGGCAGTCAGTCCTGAAAGTCCCGAGCCGATCACGACAACATCCGGTTCCGTCGGGACGGGCGGTACGACCCGCTCCCAGATCTGTTCACACATTCCGTCGCCATCCTTCTTATACTCA
>JAUPTY010000214.1 GCA_030917845.1 Actinomycetota bacterium
AAGCACCCCTGAAATGACCGAATGGATTTTGGTTACGGATCGTTGGTAACGGACCTTGTAGCTGGTGACGCTTCCAGCAACAGGAAATGGTCTTGGGCAAAGCTTCTAAATTTCCGAAGGAATTGGGGCGCCGCTATGGAGAACGCGGCTGCTGATGCCGATGCGAAATTCTATGTCGATGATTCGGGAGTTCGACCCGACCTCGCTATCGCCTTTCTCGATGTGTATCCCTCAAACCTCGGGAACACCAATGGAGTCATTTTCGAAGTAGACGAAGCTCGTTTGATCGAGCTGGATCGTCGTGAGATCCGATACTCGAGAACGGAAGTAACAGAACAGATCGTCGCAGAGCAAGATCTTCATGGACGTGTCTGGACCTACCGAGGAAATACCAAGTCAGTCGAGGTAGCCAAACGCGGCAAGGAACTTGGCCGTGCGTGCGCCAGTCGCGAATACGTCGAGTATTGCGCTCATGGTTTCAACCTGGCAGGTAAAGAGGCTCTCCATGATTTCAACGAAAGCACGGATCCCCTCGATCTTCCTGTCTTTGACCTGACCATGGTTCGATACGACGAGCCTTGAGTGCGGATCGACTTGGCGCGCCACAAGAAGCATTCTCGCCGACGAACTGGAATAGTCCGCCCATCTTGATGTCGAACGTCTCGTCCCGGGCCGCAGTGGCGGCTGCCCTGATCCTGGCCCTTACGGCGCTGGTCTCTGGCTGCGGCGGCGGCGACGACGAGAGCGACACCAGCCGCACCCTCAGGATCTATGTGAGTCAGCCGCTCAAGGGTGACCGGGGCGGTGACGACATGGTCAGGGCGGTCGAGATCGCGGCCGAGGACGAAGGCAACCGGGTCGATTCGGCTGCGATTGAGGTGGTCGGGCTCAACGACTCCGATGAAAGCGGGAAATGGGTGGCGTCCCTGGTCCGCCGGAACGCGAGGATGGCGGCTGCCGACGAGACCGCGATCGCCTACATCGGCGACTTCGACTCAGGTGCCAGCGAAGTAGCGATGCCGATCCTGAACCGGGCCGGGATCCTTCAGGTCAGTTCCGGCTCGACTGCAGTGAAGTTGACCAAACCGGCCCCGGAAATCGGTGAGCGGATCCGCCCGACCGGCATCCGTACCTTCGGCCGGGTCGTTCCGAACGACAACGTCCAGGCCGCCGCCCTGGCGCTCTTCATGGACGAGGAGAGCGTCAATGAAGTCTTCATCGTCGATGACGGAGACACCTACGGCCGTGGGCTCCGCTACCGCTTCGAGGAAGTTGCGCGTTACACCGACATTGAAATAAATGGGGCCACTGAAGTGACCCGGGAAGCCCAGATCGGGAATGTGGCCAAGCGTGTGACCGCATCCGGCGCGGACGCCCTGCTCTTTGCAGGGTCCAATCTCGATCTCGCCCGCGACCTCTTCGAGACCGTTCACCGCGACAACAACTTCATCAAGCTTTTCGGCGGCGATGGGATCTCCTTCTCCTCCTTCCTCAGGTCGATCGGTGACACCGCACTCGACACCTACATCACCGCCCCCCAGCTGCCGGCCGGCAACTACGCCCAGAGCGGTGAGTCGTTTCTGCGCGGCTTCAAGGAACGTTATGACCGTCCGGCCGAACCGATGGCCGTCTTCGCCTATGAAGCGGGCAGGGTCGTGATTGACTCGATCCGTCGAGGGGCCCGGGGCAACATCGCGACCGAGCCGATCGATGCGTTGCGGATCAACACCCGCAACGCGTTCTTCGACGTTTCCGAGAGGGCCTCCCCGCTCGGCAGCTACTCGATCGACGCCAACGGAGACACCACTCTCACCTTCTATGGCGCATACCGGGTCGAAGATGGCGAGCTGGTGCTCGGTCGGACGATCGACGTCCCGCCATCGCTCCTGAGGGAGGACGAATGAGCGTCGTGCTCACCTGCCTGGCGATTCTCGCGGTCGCCAGTGTGATCACCGCGATCTCGATCACCCTGGTCCGGCGTTTCGTACCGGAAGGGCTTCGAGGCAACGAGGAACGGCGCGAACCTGTTTTCGCGTTCGCCGGGGTGATCTACGCCCTGGTGATCGGCTTCGTTCTCGCTTACGCACTCGAGGGCTACCAGACCGCCGAAACCGCAGCCGGGACCGAGGCTGACGCGGTCAGTTCCCTCTCCCGGGCCGCCACCCTCTTCGATGCCGAAAGCCGGGACCGGATCGGCCACGAACTGATCTGTTACTCGCGGGCGGTGATTGAAGATGAATGGCCGCGACTCTCGGACGGCCAGCGCTCGGAACTCGCCACCGCGGCCACCGACCGTCTCTTCCAGTCGTTCGGCAAGCTCGGCCGAACCAATCCGGACAACTCGGCTTTGTCCGCTTCCCTGGACCGGGTCGGTGAACTCCAGAGAGCCCGGGCAACGAGGCTGCTCAAGTCGAACACATTCCTGCCGGCGATGTTCTGGGTATTCATGGTCGGTGGCGGCTTCATGCTGATCCTCTTTGCCACCGCACTCAAGGGCAGGGAGCGAAGGAAAGCCCAGGTCATGTTCATCCTCCCGGTCTCGCTGCTCCTGGTCTGCTCGGTTTACCTGGTCGGCGTCTTCGAACAGCCCTTCCGCGGCCCGAATGCTGTCGAGCCCGTGGCGATGGAGCGAGCCCAGGTATCGGTAACCGAGTTCATTCCCGACCCGAGAGCCGACCGCCCCTGCCCCTGAACGGACCACTCCGAAACGAGATCGGAAAAGTGGCCACATAGCGCTCCCTTTTCCGATCTCGTAGAGGTCGGAGGGAGTTCGAGTGGTTTGGACGGGGGTTAGGGGTAGGTGCCGTCGTTTAGGACGGCCTTGCCCTGGCTTAGATCGTCCATCGACTCGTCCG
>JAUPTY010000215.1 GCA_030917845.1 Actinomycetota bacterium
CCGAACCTGCCGATCAGTTCCCCGAGGTGGCCCGGCTGCGGCGTCACGACGACGATGCTGCCCCCGGGAGCGAGGATCCGCTCCATCTCTTCGCCATTCCGGGGCGAGAACACATTCAGGATCAAGTCGGCTGCCCCGTCACGGACGGGCACCCCGTCCCAGATGTCAGCGACGACCGCGGCAGCACGGTCGTGGCACTTCGCGGTTCGCCGGGCCGCGAACTTCGAGTTGTCAATCCCGATGCCGACCTTCCCGTCCAGTGCATCGAGAACCGCCGCCATGTAGATGCCGGTGCCGCTACCGAGATCGACCACAGCCCCCTGAGATGTTCCCTCTCTTTCGGCGAGTGCCGAAGCCTCGGCGACCAGTGCTTCGATCAGCGGCTGGTAGTGACCCGCAGCGAGAAAGCGGTCCCGGGCGGCGATCATCTCGGCGGAATCGGCGGTATGGGTTCCGGCGTCGCGCCCCAGCAGGCTGACGTATCCCTGCCGGGCGATGTTCATGGTGTGCCCGTTGCTGCAGATCAGCGAAGCTCCGTTCTCACGCAACTCACCTCCGCAGTGCGGGCAGATCAAGAGTTCAACCGCGGCCTTGTCCACAGGCGGACAGTAGTGATGAGAGCCCCGAGGTGGCAGCACGGGCCCAATACTTCACTTTGTATAGTGATGGGGTGCCCACCTTCAGGAGACTGCTTGGATTCCTGAGACCCCACCGTCGTGCCTTGTGGGGTTCGATGGTCTTTGCCTGGATGGCGATCGGGATGACCGTGCTGATCCCGCTCCTGGTCGGCCTCGCAGTCGACGCCGTCGAAGAGAGCAACATGGAGCAGCTCTACTGGCTGACCGCGGCGATCCTCGGGGCTGCGGTGCTGCGACTTGGCCTGACCGTGATCCGGCGGATCGTCGCCGGCCGGGTCTCGCTGGCGGTCGAGTACGACCTGCGCCAGGAGATCTATTCCCACCTCATGGGCCTGGAGATCGGCTTCTTCGACCGCAACCAGACCGGTCAGCTGATGAGCCGGGCAACCGTGGACCTCCAGGCGATCCGCTTTTTCCTCGGCTACGGCTTGATCTTCTTCAGCCAGAGCATCCTCACCGTGTTCCTTGCCGGCGTGGTCATGTTCGTGATCAATCCCTGGCTTGCTCTGGTGGCCCTCGCCCCCGCGCCATTCATCGTGATCACCGCCCTCCGATACACGCGCCAGTCCCGGCCGGCAATGCAGGAGGTCCAGCAGCGTGTGGCAGAACTCACCGCCCAGGCCGAGGAAAGTGTCTCGGGGATCCGGGTGGTCAAGGCATTTGCCCGGGAGGACCATCAGTTCGAGCGCTTCCAGGGCGCGGTCGACCGCCTCTTCGACCAGAGCATCCGCTCAACCCGCATCCAGGCCTTCTTCTCCCCCCTGATCGGCGCCCTGCCACAAATCGGAACCGCGCTGGTGCTCCTGGTCGGAGGCCACGCAGTACTCAACGGCAATCTCGACCTCGGAGAGTTCACCGCCTTCTATGTCTACGCATTGCTGCTGGCCGGCCCGCTTCGCATGGTCGGCATGTCACTCGGCATGGCTCAAAGGGCGATCGCCGCAGGCAACCGGCTGTTTGAAATCCTCGACCGGGAACCGGAGCTGACCTCGAAGCCGGATGCCAAGCCGCTCCCGGCCGGAGACGGCAAGGTCACCTTCAGGGACGTGTCGCTCAGTTACGGACCCGAGGCACCGGACGCCCTGGTCGGGATTGACCTCGAGGTGCCCGCGGGAACCCGACTGGCCCTGGTCGGACCCTCCGGTTCCGGGAAGACCAGCCTCGCCGCTCTGCTCGCCCGGCTCTATGACCCGACCGGGGGCCGGGTCGAGATCGACGGGGCCGACCTGCGGGACGTCGACATTCCCTCGCTTCGACACCAGATCGCCTATGTCTCCGATGAAAGCTTTCTCTTCAGCGACACGATCGCCAGCAATATCGCCTACTCCCGCGCCGACGCCAGCCAGGAAGAAATCGAGCGGGCGGCGAAGCTCGCCCAGGCTTCCGATTTCATTGACGCCCTGCCTGACGGATACGAGACCGTGGTTGGCGAGCGGGGCCTCACCCTTTCAGGGGGCCAGCGCCAGCGGGTCGCCATCGCCAGGGCGCTGTTGGCCAACCCACGGATCCTGATCCTCGATGACGCCACCTCCTCGCTGGATGCCACTACCGAGCAGCAGATCCGCGCCGGGCTTACCGAAGCGATGGCGGGACGAACCACCTTCGTGATCGGCCACCGGCTTTCCACGATCTCCCTGGCCGACGATTGCCTGCTGATGGAGCACGGCCGGATCCTCGACCGTGGAACTGTCGACGAACTGACCGACCGATCCCCCCTGTTCCGCGAGTTGACCGGCGGCAGCGGCGATGACCCCCGCTTCGTCCCCGATGACGAGGAGCTGCTGGTATGAGGCGGCCAGCCGATTCCAAGTCGATCACCGCCGGGCGGGGCCGGAAGATCCGCTGGACCCTGGGTCTGCTCAGGCCCTACCGACTGCGGATCTTCTTCATGGCCCTCGCCGTCATCGCTTCGACCGCCAGCGCCCTGGCGCCGCCCTTCCTGGCCGGCGAAGCGATCGACTCCGGGATCCTCGCCGCCGACCTTGGTGCCCTCAACCTGATCATCGGCCTGTTCGTGGTCGCGATCGTTGTCAACGCCGTGACTTCCTGGCTGCAGACCTGGCTGGTCGGCTGGGTCGGGATCCGCGTGCTCCAGGATCTTCGTGAACAGGTTTTCAAGCACATCCAGCGCATGTCGATCGGGTTCTTCAACCGCAACCGGCCCGGAGCCCTGATCTCCCGGATGACCAATGACATCGAAGCGCTGAATC
>JAUPTY010000216.1 GCA_030917845.1 Actinomycetota bacterium
TGGTCTTGTCCGGAATCACGAACTCGTTGAAATAGACCGGGCCCTCGATGGCCGAGTACTCGATTGAGGTGGCGCCGGGGACCCCGTGGGGGGTGTTCTCCCAGTAGGTGCGGTAGTCGACGCCACGAACATTGCGGGCCGAGGCGGTGGTCACGATCGCGCACTGTGTGGGGCGCCCGTCGTCACCAGCCGGTACGGAAAGAAGCGCCTTGAGGCCGTTGAATTCGGCATCCTGGGGGGACTGAAAGTTCGCGTTCTCGATGTCCTGGCCGCGGGTGTGGAAAGTCTGGAGGTCGATTTCGTTCCAGTGGGTCTGGACCGTACCCTTCGGGGTGTCATCCGCCTTCTCGTGCTTGGTCAACAGACCGTCACCGGAAACGATGTACGGAGTGACATTCGCGTCGTTGGGAACTTCGAGCTCGTAATCGCCAAGGTCATCGGTGACCGTCGAAAGCTTCGGAAATTCGCGGACCTTGATCGTGGCACCCGAAATGTAGGTGTCCATGTGATTGAAGACGAACGCCTTGCCGCTGATGGTCACGGTGTTCGCTGCCGACGCAGTCTGAACCCCGGCAAACATCAATACTGCCGCGGCGACCATCGCCATTACTCCTGCCACTCTCCTGGTCATTCGGTTCATGCTCCCTCTGCCCGGCATTCCGGGGATAGATCTATACGGTCAGGGCATATAAACAGGTTGGACCAGCTATCGGTGCGGTGCTTTGCGAAATTTGCGGGTAAATACGGAGAGCCTGGGCTCAGCGGGCCGGCAAACTGGCGTCGAATGCTTCCTCGCCCGGCAAGAGCTCATAGGCGCCCCAGGGCGGGTTCGCATTGACGACCCGACCTGGTGCGCAGGTCGCCAGGAACGAAGCAAAGCGGCCATCCGAGGAGGTCGTGGTGATCCGGTATGTGCCGGCCGGGACCACAGGCCAGATGATTCCGCCGTCAATCGAAGTCTCGGTCCGGCTTGAATCGGGGATCACGAATTCGTTGAAATAGACCGGATCCGGCAAGGGTGGATCCGATACCGCGGTTGCTCCGGCGAATCCATGCGGGGTCTTTTCCCAGAAGGTCTCGTAGTCCACTCCGCGGACGTTGCGGGCCGAGGCCGTAGTGACGATTACCGATTGCTCCGGGCGCCCGTCTTCCCCGGAAGGCACCTCAAGCAGTGCCTTGAGCGCTTCGAACTCGGCGTCGGGAGGAGTCTGAAAGTTCACGTTAGCCAGGTCCTCGCCGCAGGTCTGGAAAGTCTGGAGGTCGATCTCGTTCCATTGGCTCTCTTCGTCGAAAGGGTCACCGTCCCGTGGTCGCCTGGTAACCGTGCCGCCGCCGGTCTCGATGTACGGAGTGACCAGTGCCCGATCGGGAACGGTGATCCGGAAATCGCCAAAGTCGTCGGTCGTTGCGCTCAACTCGGGAAACTCCCTGATCCGGATACTGGCCCCGGCGATGAAGGTTTCCATGTGACCGAACTGATAGGTCCGTCCGCTCAGCTCAACTTTGCTGTCCCCCGACGATTCCGTTTCGTCCTTCTCCATGGTCAGTGGTCGAGAACGAGTCCGAGGAACTGCTTCGTGCGCTCTTCCTTCGGGTTGCCGATCACCTGGTCGGGGTCACCCTGCTCGACGATGTAGCCGCCATCCATGAAGATCACCCGATCGGCCACCTCGCGGGCGAAGCCCATCTCGTGGGTCACGCAGATCATCGTCATGCCGGAGTCGGCAAGCTCGCGCATCACATCGAGTACGCCCTTGACCAGCTCCGGGTCCAGGGCGCTCGTCACCTCGTCGAAGAGCAATATCTCCGGGTCCATGGCCAACGCCCGCGCGATCGCGACTCTCTGTTGCTGACCGCCGGAGAGCCGGTCGGGATACTCGTCGATCTTGTCTGCCAGGCCGACCTTCGTCAGTTGCTCAATCGAGCGTTTGTCGGCCTCTTCTTTCTTTCGGCCGCGCACCCGGATCTGGGCAATCGAGACGTTCCCCTTCGCTGACATGTTCGGAAAGAGATTGAAGGACTGGAAAACCATCCCGGTCTCGCGGCGCAATTCGTCGAGGTTCTTGGTCTGGCCACCGTCGAAAACAGTCGCGCCCTTGAGCTCGATCGTCCCTCCGGTCGGGGACTCGAGCAAATTCAGACAGCGCAGCATCGTGCTTTTGCCGGAACCGCTGGGTCCGAGCACACAGATGACTTCGCCCTTCTTGACGTTAAGGTCTATGTCCTTGAGCACTTCGAGATCGCCGTAGCACTTGGCGAGGTTCTTGATGCTCAGGATCAGCTCGCCCTTGGCGACTTCCTTGATCGGTGCACTCGAATCGCTCATGGCATCCCCCTCTGGAACTTCTCGTTTTGCTTCTTGATCTGCCAGTCGACGAGTCGGGCCAGCGGAATGGTCACAATCAGGAACAGGAAAGCTCCCAGGGTCCAGCCCGATGGATTGAAGAATTCGGAATAAAGGTCGCGGCCTGCCTGTACCGCCTCGACCAAGCCGATCGTGCTGACCAGGGCTGTGTCCTTCATCAGCGCGATGAAGTCGTTCAGAAGCGGCGGAATGACCTTGCGCACTGCCTGAGGAACGATCACAAACCGCATCGCCTGCCCGTGGGACATGCCGAGCGAACGGGCCGCCTCTGTCTGGCCCCTCGGCACGGCTTCGATACCAGCCCTGTAAACCTCGGCCATGTAAGCGCCGTAGGTCAGGGTGAGGGCCATTACCCCGTACCAGAACGGGTCGCTTTCACCAAGCCACTGGGGAATGCCGATTTCCCTGGGAATGACCCCCTGAGTTGCCATCGTGGCAAGACCACTCGAGAGAAGCAGAATGGTCAGCAGCATCGG
>JAUPTY010000041.1 GCA_030917845.1 Actinomycetota bacterium
TCGGACCTTCCATCGCGTCCGCGAGCCAGGTGTGGAACGGCATCTGGGCCGACTTGGCAAAGGCGCCGACCAGCAGGCAGAGGCAGATCGCGACGATCTCCCACTCGTTGGTTGTGAAAACCTCCGGTGCCTTCTCGAAGACGGTGCCGTAGTCGATCGACCCGATGTTCTTGAAGATCAGGATGGCCGCGATGTAGAGGCCGATGTCACCGATCACGTTGATCACGAAAGCCTTCATGCCGGCCTTGGTGGCGGTGCTGCGGCGGTACCAGTAGCTGATCAGCGCGTAGGAAGCGAAGCCGACCAGGGCCCAGCCGACGATCAGCAGGATGAAGTTGCCGGCCAGGACCAGGACCAGCATCGAGAAGACGAAGAAGTTGAGGTAGCTGAAGAAGCGGTGATAGCCCTCATCCGACTTCATGTAGCTGTACGAGTAGATGTGGATCAGGCTCGACACGCCTGTGACCACCAGCACCATGAAGATCGAGAGCGGGTCGATGTAGATCCCGAGGTCGATCGTGAAATCGCCGACCGAGGCGTACTCCCAGAGACTGGAAGCGATGTGACGCGACTCGCTCGGTTCACCCTGCAGGCCGATCAGTGCCGCGATGCCGCAGATGAAGGCGGCGACTATGGCCGCGATGCCGATCAGGCCGGCGGTGCGGGCCGGCAGGACCTTGAAGGTCAGCCCGATGGTCAGCGACCCGAGCAGGGGGAAGAGCAGGACGAGCCAGGCCCAGGTGGCGGTCATCCCTTGAGCTCCTTCATCTCGTCCACATCAAGCGGCAGGCGGCGACGGTACATCGCGACGATCAGTCCCAGGCCGACCACCACTTCACAGGCAGCGACCACCAGCACGATCAGAACGAAGACCTGCCCATCCCCATTGCCGAGCATGCGGCTGAAGGCGAGCAGGGCGAGCGCACCGGCGTTCAGCATCAGCTCGAGGCAAAGCAGGATCACGACCGGGTTGCGGCGGACCAGCACACCGATGAGGCCAACCGTGAAGAGCAGGGCGGAAAGGACGATGAACCATTCGATGTTCATCGGGCCCCCTCTCCCTTTCCGGCGGCGGCCGCGTTGATTTCCTCGTCGGCCTTGACAAGCTTCTTGCGGTCATCGGTCGCGGATTTGCGGTCATCGGTCGCGGATTTGCGGTCTTCCCGGCGGCGGCCGGCGAGAACGATTGCAGCGACAGCGGCGATCAGCAGGAGCAGTGACGCAGCCTCGAAGGCGATCAGGAAATCCTCCATCATCAGGAGGCCCACCGCTTCCGGGGTACCGAAGCCGGACGGCACGTCCTCCGGGCCGGGAGTGCCCAGCGCGGCCAGTCCGGAACCGAGCACGGCGATCGAGATGGCGATGAAGAGCGCTACGGCGAGGATCGGCCCGATCACCCTGAGTTCGGGCGAAGCATCCCATTTTGGTTCCTCTATCCCGCCCACATAGGCAGCGACGAAGACGTATAGGACCATGACCGCGCCGGCGTAGACGACGATCAGGGCGGCGGCCAGGAACTGGGCCATGAGGAGCAGGAAGAGTCCGGCCAGGAAGACCAGATGAACGACCAGCGCAAGCACGCTGTAAAACGGATTCTTGACGGCGACAACGGCGATCGCCCCGCCGAGGGCAAAAAGCGCGCCGAAGAAGAAGGCGATCTCTTCCATCACTCGCCTTCACCTCTGAGCGGGGTGCGCTCGATCGACTCGGCCAGCAGCATTTCCTTGGTGAAGATCAGGTCCGAACGGTTGTAGTCAGCCATCTCGTAGTCGTGGCCCATGGTGATCGCATCGAAAGGACAGGCCATCTCGCAGTAGCCGCAGAAGATGCAGCGGGCGAGATTGATCTCGTAAACGGCGGCGTAACGCTCGCCGGCTGAAACCCGGTCCTCGGGGTCATTCTCGGCCGCGACCACGCGGATGCATTCGGCCGGGCAGGCCGCGGCGCAGAGCGAGCAGCCAACGCATTTCTCGAGATCTGAATCCTCGAACTTGTGCAGCTTGTGGCGGCCGCGGAAGCGGGGATAGACCGGGGTCTTCTCTTCCGGGTACTGGATCGTCACCGGTTTCTCGAAAAGCCGGCCCATGGTCGTGCGGAGGCCACGCAGGGTCTCGCCGAATGCGCGATACGCACCGCCCATGCCGCCGGGCTCGGGACCGCGGGGAACTACCTTGATTTCATCAGGACGGATGCTCACAGGACCACCACCAGGACTGCCGTCACGAGGACGTTGAGGGTTGCGAGGGGAAGCAGGATCTTCCAGCCGAAGCTCATCAGCTGGTCGTAACGGAAACGGGGAAGAGTGGCGCGGATCCAGATGAAGAACATGGCCAGCATCCACATCTTGAAGAGCATCCAGATCGGGTCCAGCCAGCCGGGGCCGGGACCCATCCAGCCACCGAGGAACATGGTCGAGGCTATCCCCGAAACGATCAGGATCTCGATGTACTCGGCGAACATGAAAGAGCCGAAACGCATGCCGCCGTATTCGGTTCCATAACCGGCGACCAGCTCGGCGTCAGCTTCGGGAAGGTCGAAGGGCGGGCGGTTGGTCTCGGCGAAACCGCCGACCATGAAGATCAGGAAGCCGACGAACTGGGGGACGATGAACCAGATGTCGCCCTGGGCCTTGACGATGTCGACCAGCGAGAGCGAGCCCGCCATGATGACCACGCCGAGCAGGGCAAGGCCCATCGCGATCTCGTAGGAGATCAGCTGGGCGGCGGCCCGCATGGCGCCGAGGAAGGAGTACTTGGAACCGGATGCCCAGCCGCCGAGCAGCAGACCGTAGAAGGCGATCGAGCTGAAGGCGAAGAAGTAGAGGATCCCGATCGGAACGTCGATTCCGTAGAAGCCGACCCCGTCCTTGACGTCACCGAAGGGCAGGATCGCCAGGGTCAGGATGGCCGAGAAGATGGTCAGCGCTGGCGCGAGCTCGTAGAGGATCGGCACCGCACCCTTGGGGCGGAAGCCCTGCTTCGAGATGAGCTTGCCGACGTCAGCCAGTGGCTGGATCAGACCGTAGGGCCCGACCCGGTTGGGTCCGTAACGCTGCTGGAAGCGACCGAGAAGCTTCCGTTCAACGAGAAGCAGGATCGGCACGATCATCAGAATTACCAGGAAAATCACGATCGACTTGACGATCAGGATCCAGGTCGCGTCCACAAAGTTTGTGTCGGCCAGGGGCAGGCCGGGGACGAGATCCACTACTGCTCTCCCCCGTTTCCGTTGCCGGCCACGACTTCGAGGGCGGGCGTTGCCTTGCCGATCTCCACGACCGCCGGCTTGCCGTTCGCAAACACGTTGGCGTTCCCCTGTTGCGTTCCTTCCATCAGGAAACAGGTCCCCTCGGGCAAGGCCGCCCGAATCGCCACCCGCGCAACAACCTCGGTCTCCCCGGACTTGACGGCAACCTCGTCACCCCTGCTGAGACCAAGACGCTCGGCGTCGGCAATGGAAATCTCCAGCCGCTGGGCCGGAATCAGATAGCTCAGCGCCGGACTCAGATCAGTAGTGCTGTTCGCCCACAGATCACGGTAGGTCCCGAGCACGAGCCCGTCGCCGGACTCCGTGGCACCGTTGCTGGACCCAGCGGTCGCAGCGGCATCCGTCGGGGGTTCCGACGGAACTCCCGCAGGAGCGGAGCGAATGCGGCCGTCGGAACCCCCGACGGATGCCGCGCCCACCCATGCGCTGGCAGCTTCCCTCTCCTGCCAGCGGACCCCGCGTCCGCCAATTTCTTCGTCGGTGAGGCCGGCGTAGAAGGGAACCGCTTCAGTGATTGCCTGGAAGGCTTCGGGGACGGCGTGGATGCCGGTTTCGTAACCGAGGGCGGCTGAGAGCTCGGCCAGGACATGCCAGCCACCGCGAATGTCGCCGGGCCGGGCGGCCGCGGGACGAACCCTCTGCAGACGGCCTTCGGTGTGGGTGATCGTCCCGTCCTTCTCAGCATGTGATTCGAGCGGGAAGACCACGTCGGCAAACTCGGCCGAGTCGGTCGCGGCCATGGTGAAGGAAACGATGAAGTCGGCGGCCTCGAGGGCGCGGCACCAGCCCTCGGTGTCGGGGAAGTCACGCAGGGGGTCGACGCCGTAGAGGACGAGGCCGCGCAGGTCACCGGATTCGAGAGCGGCCCTGATCTCTTCGACATCCCGGCCAGCTTCGGTCTCCGAAAGTCCGGGGCCGGCGTCCGGCAGGCAGCCAACTTCGCGCAGACCGCGGGCGTTCGCGACATCCGGGATCTCGATCAGTCCGGATTCTTCCTGGCCAGCCAGGTCCAGGGTGCTGGAAAGCTGAAGCAGCGATTCGATCGCTTCCGGGCCGCTTTCGCCTCGGCCAATCCGCTCGCCCCAGATGACCACGGTGTGGCTTGAGTCCTTGAGCAGGCCGGCGATTCCCTCGCCCGAACCCGACCTGACCTGATCGAGCAGAACGGCGAGGTAAGCGGCAGCCTGGCCGGGAGCGATCCTCTCAACTTCGGCGGCACCGCCGTCGAGGGCGCTGGGCCGCTCGGTTGCGACCGCGAGGGCGGTGTGGTTCCGGCGGACCGCCTTGCGGACCCGCAGGTCGAAGGCCGGTGCCGAGTGGATCGGGTCGGTCCCGAGCACCAGGATCACGTCCGCATGGTCGATGTCTGCGACCCGGGCCTGGGTGGCAGGATCATCGAGAAGGACCCGCTGTTCACGGCCGATCGTCCGGGCCTGACGGGAATCGATGTCCCTGGAACCGAGGCCGTTGCGAACCAGGTCCTGGAGGATGAATCCCTCTTCGTTCGAGGCATCACCAACCAGGGCGGCAACCTTTCCGTCGGCGGCTGCAAGTCCGTTCGAGGCAATCTCGAGAGCCTCACCCCACTCTGCGGGAACGGGATGGCCGTCGACGTAGCGCAACGGGTTC
Source organism: Actinomycetota bacterium (assembly GCA_030917845.1). Lineage (GTDB taxonomy): Bacteria > Actinomycetota > Thermoleophilia > Solirubrobacterales > 70-9 > 67-14. The sequence continues at coordinate 4,897 of JAUPTY010000041.1, forward strand.
ATCACCCTGTCCTGCGAATACATCGCCTGGTAGCCGTAACGGCCGCGATCGCAAAGCCAGCCGTCGTCGACTGCCTCGTTGTCACGGGCGAGCACCCGCTTGACCTGCTCGTCGCGGATCGTGAAGCTCACGTTGCATTGGCTCGGGCAGAGGGTGCAGACCGAGCCGCCCTGCTCGATGTCCCAGGGGCGCGCCTGGAAACGGTAGGTGTAGGAGGTCAGGGCACCGACCGGGCAGAGTTCGGTGATGTTGCCCTGGAAGGGAGCGATGTAGGGCCGGTCGTCGAAGGTGCCGATGTAGGAATCGGCACCGCGCTCGAGCAGCTGCAGCTGGCCGTCTTCTGAAACTTCCTGGCTGAAGCGGGCGCAGCGGTAACAGAGGATGCAGCGTTCGCGGTCGATTGCGATCAGCGGCGAAAGCGGGATCGGCTTCTCGAAGTGACGCTTGGTGTCAACCACGCGGCTGCGGTCCGGACCCCAGCCCATCGAGATGTCCTGGAGCGGGCACTCGCCGCCCTTGTCGCAGACCGGGCAGTCGAGCGGATGGTTGACGAGCAGGAACTCGACGACCGCGTTCTGGGCTTCCTTTACCTGCTCGGTCCTGGTGTGGACGACCATGCCATCGCGGACCGGGGTCGAACAGGCGGTCTGGAGCTTGGGGATTCCCTCGATCTCGACCAGGCACATCCGGCAGGCACCGACCGGCGCCCCGAGCTTAGGCTCGTAACAGAAGACCGGGATCTCGATGTCGCCGTGCTTGGCCGCATCGACCAGCATCGTGCCCTCGACCGCTTCGATCTCGATCCCGTCGACGGTCAGGGTGATCAGATTCTGCTTCGGAGCCGGCATCAGCTGCCTCCCCCGGTTGTGACCTCTCGGCCGGCCAGACGTTCCCGCCGGATCAGCTCGGGACTCTCGCCACCCGGCCCCGGGTCTTCCCCGTCCTGAACGTCCCGGCCCGGGGATGCCCAGGCCTTTGCTGCCTCTTCGGCAATCGTCGCTTCAAACTCGTCGCGGAACTTGTGGACCATCGAGCTGACCGGCATCGCCATGGCGTCGCCGAGCACACAGAGGCAGTGGCCCATGATGTTGTCCTGGACCGAAGAAATGATGTCGAGGTCCATCGGGGTCGCCTCGCCGGCGCAGACCCTCTGGAGCATCTTCTCGGTCCAGTTGGTGCCCTCACGGCAGGGGGTGCATTTTCCGCATGACTCATGCCGGTAGAACTTCGCGGTCCTTAGCGCCATGCGGGGAATCGAAACCGAATCATCGGCGACGATGATCGACCCGGAACCGAGCATCGAGCCGGCCTCGGCCATCGCCTCGAAGGAGTAGGGCAGATCCATCTCAGCCGGAGTCAGGACCGGCGAGGATGAACCGCCCGGGTAGAAGGCGGTGATTTCCCGGCCGTCGAGCGGGCCACCGGCCAGCCCGTAAATCAGGTCCCGGAGGGATACGCCAAGCTCGACTTCGTAGTTGCCGGGCCGCTTGACGCAGCCGGAGACCGAGACGACCTTGGTGCCGGGTGACTGCTCGGTGCCGAAACTCTTGAACCAGTCGGCACCGTTGGCGACGATGTGGCTCACGTTGCTGAGCGTCTCGACGTTGTTGATCAGGGTCGGTCCGCCGTAGAGCCCCTGGACCGCCGGGAAGGGCGGCTTCAGCCGGGGGTTGCCCCGCTTGCCTTCGAGTGCGTCGAGCAGGGCGGTTTCCTCGCCGCAGATGTAGGCACCGGCGCCGCGGTGGACGACCATCTCCAGGTCGAAGCCGGAACCGAGAATGTTCCTGCCGAGGTATCCGGCCTCATAGGCCTCGTCGACCGCGCGGTCGAGAATGTCGGCCTGATCGTCGTACTCGCCGCGAATGAAGATGAAGGCGTGACCGATCCCGGCTGCGAAGCTGGAGATGATCATGCCCTCGATCAGCTGATGCGGATTGCGCTGCATCAGCTCGCGATCCTTGAAGGCGCCGGGCTCTGACTCATCAGCGTTACAGCAGAGGTACTTGGCGTCCTCGGTGCGAGGCAGGAAGGAAACCTTTTTGCCCATCGAGAAGCCGGCGCCGCCGCGTCCGCGCAGGCCCGATTCCTCGAGTTCGTTGACGATCCACTCGGGGTCGATCTCCTTGAGTGCCTTCTCGAGAACCTTGTAACCGCCGTAGGACCGGTAGCCCTCGAGGGTGGCCATTTTCGGATCCTCGGCGTGGCGGAGCAGGACCCTGGTTTCCTCAATTGAACTATGGCGTCCGTTCGCGTCGCTCACCGGTTCGGCCCCTTTCCATCAACGACCCGGGGGTCGCTCGATTCGGCGACGCCGCCGGCAAGCCCGCGCCTGTCCAGCGACTTCTCCGGCAGCACCTCTTCCCCAGCTTCGAGCTGATCGACGATGGTCGAAGCGTCGGCATTTTCGAGGGGGCCGAAGTAGCGCTCGTTGACCGAGGCCATCGGGGCGAGGTCACAGGCGCCGAGGCATTCAAATCCGGAAACCAGAACCTTGCCATCGGCCGAAAGCCCGCCACCATGACCGGCGGCTTCACGGTCGGCCCCGGTCTTCTCGCAGAAGGCATCAAGCAGTTCATCACCACCGCGCATCCAGCAGGCGATGTTGGTGCAGACCAGGACCTGATGATCGCCCTGGGGGCTGGTCCGCAAAAGGTCGTAGAAGGAAGCGACCGACTCGAGATAAGCCGGAGTCACCTGCATCACCGTGGCCGCCTGGACGATTCCTTCCGGGGTGCACCAGCCGTAGCGGCGCTGGATGACCCAGAGCACCGGGATCGCTGCCGATTTCGGGCTGCCCTTGTGGTCACGGTCCGGGTACTTGTCGACCACCGTCTGAATCTCTTCACGAAGGTCCGTGGGCACATCGACGTTGGCCGGATCGGGGATCTGTTCCGGATCGCCCAGCGGCAGGCGACCGGATGTGTTCGCCACATCCTTCGGCAGTCCGGGTGAGGTGAAATCCTCCGGCTCGGCGTTCCGGGGATCGAAGTCGGAGGGCATCACGGGGGTCATCGGTCGATGCCTCCCAGAATCGGATCGAGCATGGCCAGGGTCTGGATCAGGTCGGCCACGTACTCGCCGATGGTCATGTCGGCGAGGGCCTGCAGGTTGATGAAGGAGGGCTCGCGGAAATGGACCCGGGCCGGTTTCGATGATCCATCCGCCATCACGAAGCAGCCGAGTTCCCCGCGCGGTGACTCAACCGGGTTGTAGACCTCGCCGGGCTCGACCCGGAAACCCTCGGTGACCAGCTTGAAGTGATGGATGAGTGACTCCATCGAAGTCGAAAGCTCGGCCCTTGGCGGCAACGCGTACTTGCGGTCGTCGGCGATCCAGGGACCTTCGGGCAGACCGTCGAGGATCTGCTCGATGATCCTCAGCGACTCCCGCATCTCGGTCAGGCGGACCCGGTACCGGTCGTAGCCGTCGCCGACAGTGCCGACCGGCACGTCGAACTCGAGCTCGGGATAGGCGAGGTATCCGCCCTCCTTGCGCAGATCCCAGGGATCACCGGCAGCCCGGAGGAGCGGCCCGGTAACGCCGAGCTGGAGCAGCCGCTCGCGGGAGACGACACCGACATCCTTGGTCCTGATCAGGAAGATCTCGTTCTTGTCCAGCAGGGACTCGTACTGGCTGATGCCGGTGTTGAGCTGGACGATCAGCTCGCGGACTTTCTGCTCGAATCCGGCCGGGATGTCCTCCGCGACTCCGCCGATCTGGAAGTAACGGGTATGCATGCGCTGACCGGTGGACATCTCGAAGGTGTCAAGCACCCGGTCGCGGTCACGGAAGCAGTAAAAGTAAACGCCCATCGCACCGAGGTCGAGGGCGGTAGTTCCGAGCCAGACCAGATGCGAATGGATCCGGTTCAGCTCCATGTGTAGAACCCGCAGCCACTGCGCCCGGCGGGGCACCTCGAGGTCGACCAGGGTCTCGACCGCGCCGACGTAGGCCTGCATGTTGAAGAAGTAGGAGAGGTAGTCCATCCGCTCGACGAAGGGAATTACCTTCCAGTACTGCATGGTCTCGCAGGACTTCTCGATCCCGGTGTGGACATATCCGATCACCGGCTTCAGGTCCTTGACCACCTCGCCCTCGAGGTCGACCACCAGGCGGAGCACGCCGTGGGTCGCAGGGTGATGCGGGCCCATGTTGACCGTGAGCATCTCCTGCTCGGGTTCAAGTTCGAACTCGACACCAGGAACCCGGTCGGAAAGCTCGGCGGTGAAATCGGCGACCGTGATCTCCTCGTCGCGGAGGGTGCCGGCCTGACGCAGCTCACGGTCGTGGAGTGTGTCTTCCATGCGAGCCATCACTGCCACCAGCCGGGGTTGGTCACTTCATCGCGGGTGAAGATCACCGGTTCGCCACCGACCGGGAAATCGCGACGTTGCGGCCAGCCGACGTAGTCCTCCGGCATCAGGATCCGACGCAGGTCGGGATGGCCTTCAAAGACGATCCCGAAGAAGTCATAGACCTCACGCTCCTGGAAGTCAGCGGTCGGGAACAGCTCGACTACCGACGGCACCACCGGCAGCTCTTCGGGATCCTCGGGGTTCGCGACGATCGCCTTGATGCGCAGCCGTTCATAGCGTTCGCGATTGAGAAGTTCGTAGTGAACGGCGAAGCGCGGGGCCTTGGGAAAATAGTCGGCTCCGTGGACCGAGCTGAGGAAGGTGTACTCCTGCCCGGGTGTATCCCTGAGCCAGGTGAGCACCTCGATCAGCTTCGCCGGATCGATGATCAGCGCCGCCTGTTCCCGGTCGTAGCTCGTGTCAAGCACGGCTCCGGGATTTTCGCGGTTGATCTCGGCGAGGATCAGTTCCAGTCCGGGCGCGTCAGGCACCGAGGACCTCCCGGGCCTTCGCGTAGGCCTCAAGTGCTTCTTCCGATGGCTTCGAGGCCGGTCCGCCGCGGGCCCATTCCTCGGTCCCGTGTGCGTTGTAGCGACTGCGCCAGCCCGGATCGGCATTGCCCATGATCATCTGCTGGAGCTTGGTGAAGCCGTAGATGAGGGCTTCGGGGCGAGGCGGGCAGCCGGGCACGTGGACGTCGATCGGCATGAACTTGTCGGCTCCCTGGACCACGGCGTAGTTCTGGAACATGCCGCCGGATGAGGAGCAGGCGCCCATCGAGATCGCCCACTTCGGCTCCAGCATCTGGTCGTAGATGCGGCGCACGACCGGGGCCATCTTGATCGAGACCCGGCCGGAGAGAATCAGCAGGTCCGCCTGCCGGGGTGACGCGCGGAAGGCCTCGGCGCCGAAGCGGGCGATGTCGTAGCGCGGCGAAACGGTCGACATCATCTCGATCGCGCAACAGGCCAGACCGAAAGTCGCGGGGAAGATCGAATGGGCCCGGGCCGAGTTGAGGACCTTCTCGAGGGTGGTTGTGGCAACCCTCTCCTCAACGTAGTTGTCGAGATCCTCACCGGTCAGGTCACCACGCAGCATGTCGCGGGCCTTGAGCTGGCGGGCGCGCAGCTCCTCAGGTGACTTGGGCTGCTCGAGCGGAGCGTGGACCCGGAGCTTCTGGCGTTCTATCTCCAATCGAGGGCTCCCTTCCGCCATACGTAGACCAGGGCGACAAACAGCAGCCCCACAAAAAGAATCACCTCGGCCAGCACGAAGACCGAATCGGTCGACTTGAGGATCGCCCCGACCGGGTAGAGGAAGACGACTTCAATGTCGAACAGGATGAAGAGCATCGCCACGAGGTAGAAGCTCACCCCGAAGCGGAAAGTCTTCGAAACCTCGGAGGGCAGTCCGCACTCGTAGGGATCCATCTGCCGGATCGCCGCGCTCGACTCATTCCCCTTGAGCTTCTTCGGACCGAGCAGCAGATTCAGGGTCGCAAAAGCACCGCCGACAAGAATGCCGAGGGCGCCGAAGACGAGAACTGGGAGGTACTGATGGAGCAAGTGCTGGATCCTTTGGGGAACGTAGGGTGTCCCTTAGCTATGGGTTATACACCTCAGCGGCCCGACTTTGTATCAAGTCGTTACATAGTGATTTTCCGCATAAAAAAGCCGAAACCCGACCGCTTCGGGCGGGATTAGACATGTCCACCGTGTACACCGCATTGGGCCTCGCCGTGATCGCGTTGAACCTGATCGCCGGAGTGACCGGGGCGATCTCGTGGCAGCGGAACCAGCCCTGGGTCGCCTTTTGGTACCTGTTGCGGGCTGCACAAGCGGGAACCGGCGTCTTCGTCATCTTCGCCTGTGTCGTCTACGCAACCGGCCACCGGGCCGACGACGGACTCCACTACCTCTACGTCTTCCTGCCGGTCGTCGCCTCTTTCATGGCCGAGTTGATGCGAGGCGCTGCCGCCAGCCAGGAGCTCGGCGACCGCCTCAGTCCGACCGAACCAAAAACCAGCCAGGAGCTCGGCGAGTTGTTTGCCGGCCTTGAGCCCGAGACCCAGGAAGAGATTGGCCTGGCGATCGTCCGCCGCGAAACGGCAGTCATGACAGTCGCCTGCCTGGTAACCGCCTTCCTGCTCTGGCGGGCAATCGAAACCACCGCCGGCATGTTCTGAGCGATTCGGTGCGTAGCTCAGTCGAAAGAAAGACTGGCCGGCATCTCGCCTGAGCTGAGGTTCCAGATGCCGTCTGCTTCGGGGTGGTGGCTGATCGCTTCAGCCAGAACCGCGGCGACATCGGCCCTGGGAACGAATTCCGAGCCGAGGTGTTCCGTGTCCCTGACCAGGCTGATCAGCCCTGTGGCCGGCTCGTTGGTGAGCCGGACCGGCCGCAGGATCAGATGGTCGAGACCGCTGGCCACAAGCTCTGCGTCCGCCCGGCCCTTCGCACGCTGGTAGATCGCGAACACCTCGTCGCCGGGGAAATCGGGATCAGCCCGGACCGCCGAGATCATCAGGTACCGGGGTGAACCGGCTCGCCGGGCAGCTTCGATCAGGCGAACCGCGGCGCCATAGTCGACGCTCTCCTTGCGCTCGGCGCTGCTGCCCGGGCCGGCCCCCGCGGCGAAGACGACCGCATCCGAACCTTCGATCGCCTGGTCGATCTCCTCGTCGGATGCCGACTCGAAATCGACCACTACCGGAGTCCCGCCGGCCGCCTCCACATCAACGGCGTGATCCGGGTTGCGGATCAGCGACCGGACTGCAATGCCGTCAGCGGCGAGCAGGCCGGTGAGTGCGAGGGCGATCTGACCACGTCCACCAACGATTGAGACGACCATGAACCGAGTCTAGACCGGCTCGTGCCTCAGCCCGGGAGGTTCGCCGTTCCGGAGAGAACAACCCTGACTTCTCCGCTGACCCTGGGCCGGCCTGAATCCATC
>JAUPTY010000217.1 GCA_030917845.1 Actinomycetota bacterium
CGCCGAGGCCGCCGAGAGGACTTCCAGCGAGTCCTGGCGGATCAGGGTCCAGGCCATGAAGGCCGTCGCGAGCAGGGCCGCTACCGGGGCAGCCTTCGCTGCGATCTCGCGCGCCTTGTCACGGATGTCCCCTTCAGTTCTGAGCTCGAGGAATATCGCGCCGTGGGCGAAGAAGATCGCCAGCGATGCGACTCCGCCGAGCAGCGCATAGATCGAGAGCAAGTCAAAGAAATTGCCGACGTACTCAAGCGAGTCGGTGCCATTGGTCGTTACCGGTTCGATCGGCGTGCCGCCGATAATGTTCGCCCAGGCCACGCCCCAGAGCAGGGCCGGGACGAGACTGCCGAGGCCGATGCACCACTCCCAGCCTGTCCTCCAGGCGTCGGAATCACGCTTGCCCCACATCTCGAAGCCGACGTTACGCACGATCAGGGCGACCAGGATCACGAAGAGGGCGAGGTAGAAGCCGGAGAAAAGCGTTGCGTACCACTCGGGGAACGCCGCGAAAGTGGCACCACCGGCGACCAGCAGCCAGACCTCGTTGCCGTCCCAGACCGGACCGATCGTATGCAGGATGGCGCGCTTCTCTTCCCGGTTCGAGCCCATCAGCTTGAACAGGATCCCGACTCCGAAATCGAAGCCCTCAAGGATCAGATAACCAACCCAGAGGACCGAGATCAGCAGGAACCAGACGAATTGGAGTGTCGTTGTGTCTTCCATGGTTTCTCCTGGTTCCCTTAGTAGCTCATGCCCAGGTAGGGCTTGTCTGCGTCGCCCTCTTCAATTTTGGCTGGGCCCTTGGCCGCCGTCTTGAAGAAGAGCTTTCCGGCGAAGACCGCCAGCACGCCATAGAGCAGGGTGAAGCCGATCAGGGTGATCCAGACTTCAGCGGATCCGACTGTAGGCGAGTTCGCGTTCTCTGTTTTCAGCAGTCCGAAGACCACCCAGGGCTGGCGTCCCATTTCGGTGAAGATCCAGCCGGCCGCAGAGGCGATGAAGGGCACGGTGGCGGCGAACATCGAGAACTTGAGGAACCTTCTCGAATCTTCCAGTTTGCCCTTGCGGTTCAGCCACCAGCCGATCAGCCCGAACAGGGCGAGCAGGAAGCCGCATCCCAGCATCACGCGCCAGGACCAGTAGGCGATCCAGACGACCGGCGCGTACTCACCGGGCCCGTACTCCTCCTGGTATTCGGCGTTCAGGTTGTTGACGCCCTTGACCTCGGAGTCGGGCTTGCCGGTCATGATGAACGACAGAGCGTTGGGCATCTGGACGTTCCGGTTCGTGCTACCCGGGTTGCCGGTGAAGTCACCGGTGGCAAACAGGGAGAGCCCGACGCCGTCTTCGGTTTCGAACACCGCGTCCGCCGCAGCCATCTTCATCGGCTGCTGTTCGGTCATCAGGACGCCGTTGAAGTGCCCGACCACGAGGGTGAGCAGCCCGGCGACCATCAGGGTCGGCATGGCGATCTTCATCGAGCTCTTGAAGACGTTGACTTCGTTCTTGCGGAGCAGGTGCCAGGCCGAGACGCCGGCGATAACCATTCCGCCAGTCAGCAGGGCCGCGAGCATCGTGTGGGTCATCGCGTAGAGGGCGGTGTTGTTGGTCAGGACCGCCCAGATCGAGGTCAGCTCGACCTTGCCGGTGACCTCGTTCAACTCGTAGCCGACCGGATGCTGCATCCAGGAGTTGGCGGCCAGGATGAAGTAAGCGGAGAGAATCGTGGACGCCGCGACCAGCCACATGGTGATCAGGTGGGTCCGGTCCGAGAGCCTCCCCCAGCCGAATATCCAGAGCCCGAGGAAGGTCGATTCGACGAAGAAGGCAGCGAGGCCTTCCATCGCCAGCGGGGCGCCGAAGATGTCACCGACGAAACGGGAGTACTGGGACCAGTTCATGCCGAACTGGAATTCCTGGACGATGCCGGTCGCCACGCCGAGGGCGAAGGAGATCAGCATCAGCTTGCCCCAGAAGCGGGTGGCCCGGAGCCATTTCTCGTCCTTGGTCCGGTACCAGCGGGTCTGGTACCAAGCCGTAAAGAAGGCAAGTCCGATCGTCAGCGGGACGAAAATGAAGTGGTACAGCGTCGTGATTCCGAACTGCCACCGGGCCAAATCAAGACTAGTCATGGATTCACCTTCATGCGGGCCAGATTAAGGCCGCAGTGGTGGTGAAATCCTGCGGAAAATCACCTCAGTCGCTGCGGATAACTACTGAAAGCAGGGCGAAATGGGTGATTCTGGTGATCTTTGTGTGACCGCCCGCACGCCAAGTGACCGTCCGGCGCGGGAAACCGGTCAGGCCGGACAGCGACCGGCCCCGTGGAGGACCTTGCGGTACCGGCGCATCGACGAGTGGCGGAAGTCGCCGTGAGTCTGGTTCTTCATCGAGGGCACCAGTTCCCGGTGGAAACGGGAACTGAGGCTCTCCCGGTGACCGATCACGTCGCGGATCCCGATGTCATACCGGCAACGGAGCCACTTGGTCAGCCGGATTGAAGCCCGCATCTGGCGCCGGTTACCGAGCACGTCCCCGTCACTGAAGCCGGTGTGCTCGATTCCGATGGTGACGTGATTCAGGCCGACCACATGCCGGCAGCGGATACCGGTGGGAACCAGCTGGACCACCCGGCCGGCGCCGGAAACGACGAAGTGGGAGCAGACATTCGGAAGCTCGCCGAACTCCGGGTCGGGCCGGTTTGGCACGAAAGCGTTGATCACCTGTCCGACCGTGCTGGCGACGGCGTAGTGCTCGACTATCTGACGGGGCTTCCTGAGGCGCCACTGACGGACCCCGTAATGCCGTTTCGAATAGGCCGCCATCTGGCGCTT
>JAUPTY010000042.1 GCA_030917845.1 Actinomycetota bacterium
GAGACTGCGCTCGCTCTCGGGCAGTTGATTGAACAGGAAATACCAGCTCATCCTGATCTGTCGAAGAGCAACCGGCAGCGATCCCGGTGAAGTCAGCGGAGCCACGATCGCTTCGGGTGGAGGCACGGACATGGCGACGTATGAGGAGAAGCGCTCCGGTTCAACAGAGGTCACCTGCCAGGTGGCTACCGCTCCCCAGTCGTGGCCGATCAGCGCCGCGTCGGGACCTCCGCCAAGTACTTCGTGAAGCGCCAGCAGGTCCGCGGCCTGGTCGGATACCGCGTAGCGGTCGTCCGGAGCCAGATCGGTAGGGCCGTAGCCCCGGGTGAACGGTGCGACCGCCCGCCATCCGCGTTCGACCAGGTAAGGACCGAGGTGACGCCATGTCCAGGCGGTATCCGGGTAGCCATGGACCATCAGCGCCAGCGGCGCATCCGGCTCTCCCCAGGCCAGCGCACCAAAGTCCATGCCCCTCGCCCTCAGGCGAATCGATTCCGGTGCCAGCTCCCCGGTCATTTGACCGGTCAGGCCGCTCTCGTGTCTCTCGACCAATTCATCTGAACCTCGCGACCATGAAATTGTTTCGTTCCGGGGCGAATTCGATTGAACCGGTCACCACCGGCTTCCTGCCGTCGAAGTAGATGTCGTGTCCGACGGCTTCGGGAAATGCGCGGAGTTGCCGATACGCACGCCGTTCAAATTCTCTGTCAATACTGCCGTTCGGTCTCAGCTTCTTGATAAGCAGAGGGTGAAAACAACCCCATTTCGGGTTACAGGTCGGGCGGCTGAAGCCCGTGACCAGGATGCTGCCGTCCGGGCTGACGCCAATTCCTTCCGCTTGCGGGTTCTTGGGCCACATGTATTTCGGTATCGGCATCTTCGACCCGTAAAGCATGCGTATTGCTCCCTTCCCGAACTTCGCTACAGGGAAGCCCCGGGAGCCAAGCTTGGCTACGAATGCGACCTTCCTGAGGCCGCCGGTCAGGAAGATCCCCCCTCTAGGCCCGAATGCGACATCCGAGATTCTTCCCAGTCCCCTCAGGAAGATCGGCTTCTGCGGCACGTATCCCTGGTCGACCGAGTGAAGTCCGTAGTAGACGATTCCCCTGAATCCGAACTCGGTGTCGGGGCGACCCTCGCGGGTGAATCTCGCAATGTAGGGAGGGTCGGAAACTGTCGCTACAACTACGGTCCGCCCGGCCCGGTCAGTAAAGAGTCGAGTCTGGTGGACGTAGGTCTTCATCTTCGGCGGTCTTTCCGCGATTCCACCACTACCGTAGCTCGCGTCGATCTTCCCGTCCGGAGTGATCCGGACAAGGTCAAGTTCATTTTCGTCGGCGCCTATACCCATCGCTGAAAGTACGGCGCCCACCCCGTCGAAGGATATGTCCTGGCAACGTCCCTGGAAGGGGAGCACGAGCCGGCCGCCGTCGCCGAATCTCTCTACCAGTCGGCCGGCCCGGCTGATCCGCCAGACCACCGAATCTCGCCGCTGCTTGGCGCAGATCATGGCGCCGCCGTTGGGCAGCAGCGTCAACCTTGGCTCGGGATGACGGAAGGCCAGGTCGCTAAGGACGAGGCGTCCCCGATTGCCGAAACCAATCTCGGGCCTACCCGATCGACTGATCGAAGCCACTGCGATCCCCTGGTCCCATCCTGAACTTCGGGCGATCGTTCCGACGGCCAGGATGCTGCCATCATGGCGACGGGCGGAATCCGACATCAGGCTGTCGGGCACGAGCGGAGTCCTGAGACTTGCTGTTCCATTTGTCCCGAATTCGTTGTCGAGTCCTCCGGAGGAGTCGACGAGGCGGATGTCCAGATGTCCGGGCTTCCCTCCCCAATACGCCGCTCTTCCGTCAGCTGTCGTCCACGAATACGGGAGCGGTCCGCCATCCAGCCAGCCGGCCTCGAGGGATCCGTCCCCGCCGAAGCCGGCATCTGGCTGTCCGTTTGGCTCTAGCCGGGTCAGGTCGTAAAACTGGTCGAACGAGTTGTCGGTGCGATCCTTGACGAAGATGACCGATCCGTCCGGTAGGGCAGTCCCGACCGAGTTGGTTGCTGCGCTAGTGAAAGCCATACCGTTCCCCGACGAGCCGTAGCCCGGGTAGGGGGACCCCGCGTCGGTGAATCGGTGGACGCGCCCGCCCGATGAACTGAGGATGAATCCGTCTTCGAGGGCAGTGATCTGATTGCCGCCCGCCCTGACATACCCCGTTCCGTTGAGGGAGAGATCGAGATCCCCGGAATTTGTGAGTCGGAGAGTCCGGTTGTAGGAAGCGACGTAAATGTCGCCACCTGTGGCCAGAACGTCGTAGGGAGTGTGCCAAGTTACTGCAGGTGTGCTGATCCCGTTCTCGCCAAAAGACGGGTCGATCTTCCCGCTGGTTTTGAGCCGGATCACGGATTGTTTTCGGTTCGAGACGAGCACGATGCGGCCAGCCTGATCGACCGCTCCGATCGCATTCGGTGCACTCCTCACGAAGATCGGTCTGCCGGAGCCGAGAGACTTGTCCCGCCGTCCGTCGGGTTCGAGTCGGGTGACAGCGGTTGCTCGCCTGGCAAGGCTCCCGATCAGGATCGGACCGCCATCCGGAGCGGCGAGAACCTGGCCCCAACCCGCGGTCCGGTTTCCGAACAACGTGCTTGGCCTGAAAGAACCGTCGTTGCCGAATGACCTGTCGAGTTCTCCGTCAGCTCCCAGCTTGTAAAGCCGGAAGGGCACTCCAGCGAGCACGTATGTTGATCCGTCGGGCAGCGGAGCGACGTCAATCCATTCCATGGTCACATCCTGGTCGCCGAACCCCATGCTGGTGATACCTCGCGCGGAGGCGCCTCCGAAACTGCGATCAAGGGATCCCGGCAAGCCGGTCGCGACTGCCGAAGCGGCTGAAGTCGCGATCAGGCAGGCAGTCAGAAGACACGCGATCCACCATCTGACTGCCGGACGATTCCGATCGCGCTTCATACGCCTTCCTCTTGAGACTGGTCCGCGCAGCATTCGCTGCCGCATTTCCCTAACCCAGGTTCCGTCACAAAGTACCGCTTAGATGACGGAGCCTTCAGTCTGGCTCGACCACTCTGGAGCAGGGGATCGAACGACAAACCGGCAGTAGTCCGCCTGCTCACCGGGCCCCGTCGCTGAGCAGCGGTCGAAATGGGCACGGCTGGGCTCGAACCAGCGACCTCTCGCGTGTGAAGCGAGCGCTCTCCCGCTGAGCTACGCGCCCGGGAGCGGGCATTGTAAATGGGGCGGGTCCCTGCTGGTGCCCCGCCCGGTCGGCTGGCGGGTTCCAACTGGACCTGTGGGCTCGAAGATGCCCGGCTGCGTTCGATGATCCGTAGCGGGCCGGAAATGGCGCAGCCGAGCGAGTGTGGGGTTTGTATTCTCCGCGTCATGTCGATCAGATTGCAGGGAGTGGTTGCGGTTGTCCTGATGCTGTTTGTGGGGGCTCTCGCCACCGGCCCGGCGGCAGCACAGACACCGTCGAACAAGGTGCTGCTTCAGATGAGTTACTCGAAGGGTCTCAAGCAGTTCGTCAGTTCGGTTTCGAATCCCGCATCAAAGCGATACCGGCAGTTCGCGTCCATGCGGAGCATGGTTAAAAGGTTTGGCCCGTCGATGAAGGCGCGGGCGGCCACCGTCCGCTGGGCGGAATCCCGCGGCCTGCGCGCAACTGTCGATCCTTCGGGAGTCTTCGCAACGGTCCGTGGCGATTCGACGGCGATCAGCCGGGCGTTCACGTCGAGGACCGGTAGCGGCTATTCGAGCGGCGGATCCTCAAGCAGTGGGCTCTCGGTGCCGCCCGAGCTCCGAGCGATCGTCAAGTCCGCGGCCTACGCCGATGACAGGCCCGACTTCGCGGTCCAGGCCGACCCCGAGTTGTTTTCCGCGACCAATCCGGCGGTCAACCAGTCGGCCACCACACGGACCGGCACCCCCAAGGGCTGTCCGGCGGGTGTGAATGCCGAAAGGGTCCCCGGAAATCCGGGATGGACCCCGAACCAGTACAACAACGCCTACGGGCTGACTGCCCTTCACAAGCGGGGTTTGACCGGCAAGGGTCAGCGGGTCGCCCTGATCGAGATCGACGGTTTCAAGCCCGGCGACATCAAGCCGTTCGCCGATTGCTTCGGCTACAAGCTTCCACCGATCAGGACGATTCCCGTCCAGATGAAGGACCCTTTCCCGACTGGGTCGGAAACGACCCTGGACCTCCAGGTCCTTTCGGCGGCTGCACCCGGGCTGAAGTCGATCGACGTCTACGAGAATCTGGATCCGGTCCTCACGATGGCCGCCGCCCTGGCGAAGCCGAAGTTCGTCCCGGACATCATCTCGATCTCGATTGCCGGGTGTGAGAACACCGCGATCGAGACCCCGTCACTGCTGCAGATGCTCAACACGCTGTTCACCCTGGCTAGCGGCACCGGCAGTTCGATCTTCGTCGCGACCGGTGACACCGGTTCGAGTGGATGCCGGAGTTCGAGTCCCCAGGCCCCGGGGGTGTACCCGGTCCTCTCGGCTCAGTTTCCGGCCACGTCACCGTGGGTGACCGCAGTCGGCGGTACCAACATGGCCCTCGACTCAAGGAACCAGTTGACCGGCGAGTGGGTCTGGAACGGCTCGCCAGAGGTTGTCGGTGGTGGTTCGGGAGGAATCTCGATGCTTTACGGAGCCCCGTGGTGGCAGAAGACCGGGACTCGCAGCAGCCAGCGCCGCGTTCCTGACATTAGCGCCCTGGCCGACCCCGGTCCGGGGTACGTCTACTACTGCACCAGTCCGGAGTGCCTGGCGATCAAGCCGGAACCTGGCTGGATGACCGTGGGCGGCACCTCGGCAGCGGCTCCCTTGATGGCCGCGGCCTTCGCGCTCGCCAACCAGGCGGCCAATCGAAAGGGCCAGCCGAACATCGGCCTCGCCAACCCGCTCATCTACAGGATGGCCAACTCGAAGGCCCGCAACAACATCTTCAGGGACGTGACCGTGGGCACCAATGACGTCGGAACCGCCATCAACCCGCCCCTGTCAAACAACCAGCCGGTCGGCTTCTTCAAGGCGAAGAAGGGTTACGACATGGCCTCGGGCTGGGGCTCGCTCCGCATGGCCCGCTTCAGCGATACGGCCCTTCGTTACGGGAAGAAGGCCAGGCGCTCCCGCTGAGCTTCGCGGTTGGTCGCGGGCCGCTAGGATTCCAACCGGACCGTGCTAGGCGGGGAGTCAGCGGTGCCCTGTCACTTGCAATCCGCTTTAGCAAGGCCGAATGCCGTTCCGAGGGGCTGGCCACCAGGGCCAGTACACCGAGGGAGGTGCTGACGGTCAGGTCCCGCGCGACGCAAGCCCGTGAATCAGGTCAGGTCCGGAAGGAAGCAGCCTTAAGCGGAAACTACGGGTGCCGCGGGTGAGCCTGACCCGAGCCAAACTCGATGGATACGCCTGGTGACTTCGTTTCAGAGGCGGTTGCACGGTCCATTTTCTTTCCCTCGCCGCTTGGGTAGTTTGGAGTCATGAGCGAACGAACATGGCGCGTATATCTGGCCGGCGAGATCCACTCTGACTGGCGGGATCAGGTCGCTGCGGCCTGCGAAGGGCTGCCGGTCGTATTCACCGCACCGGTCACTGATCATCCAGCGTCAGACGCGGCAGGCACCGGAACCCTTGGTACCGAGGAGAAGAAGTTCTGGGCCGATCACAAGGGTGCCGGCGTCAACTCGATCCGCACCCAGACCCACATTCAGGATGCCGATGTGGTCGTGGTTCGTTTCGGCGACAAGTATCGCCAGTGGAACGCCGCCTTTGATGCCGGCTACGCATCAGCACTTGGCAAGCCGGTGATCACCCAGCATGACGAGGAGTTCGATCACGCCCTCAAGGAAGTTGACGCGGCGGCCCGCGCAACAGCCCGCACCCCGGAGCAAGTCGCTGCCGTGCTGCGGTACGTGATTACCGCCTGAGAAGGACTTCGCCGACCGCGACGAGCCCGAGGCAGCGCGCGCTAAGAAAATGCCTTCGGATCACCAACCGGTCGAAGCGCAACCGGTGCCTTCGTCACGTACGCAGTCGCTTCTGAGCCTGGCGGCAAGCCGCGATTTTTACACGAGTTGTGCGGGAAGCCGATGGTTTCTTGAGGCCCAATAGGCTGCGCCCATGAAGCTCTACGTTTGCTGGGGAACTTTTCAGGTGCCGGGTGTGCGTGAGCATCCCTGCAAGGTCGCCTACGACGCGCTAGTTCAGGCAGACCTCGAACCCGAGGTGATCAAGGCCCACAGCGTCGGCCTGATGCCTCGGGCACTTCAGACCAAGACACGCAAGAAGGTCGAGGACGCGACCGGGAGCAAGTGGGTGCCGGCGCTCGAGACCGATGACGGCGAGTGGATCTCCGACTCCAGCGAAATCGTCGCCTGGGCCGAGGAGCACGCCCGGGTCTGAGAGTCAGTCGCTCTCGATCCTGATCACGTCACCCAGCTCGATACACCCGGACTTGTAGTAACGAGAGCCAGCGGTCCCGGAGGCACTTGAGTCGGTGCCCGGCAAGCCAGCTTCCCAGCAGCCCAGCCAGTCGACGGTCACCTCGTAACGAGTCCACAATCCACCCGGGGGAGCAAAGTTGCAGACCCAGTCACCGTCCTCCGCCTTGCGGCAGTTGCTGCCGCCGCTCGGGGAGGTGGTGTTCGCAAGGGAGTGGGCCAGGTCATCACCCGAGACGCCGACCAGAAGTGCGGGGCGGGTGACCATGATCAGGATGAACAGGAAGGCCAATGTGAGGAGCACGGCGCTTGCGATCCCGAGGACCTTGACGCCTTTCCACCACACTCCGGATCACCCGGCCAGACAGCTGGTGTAGAGCACCCAGGAACGGTTGCGGGCCACCTCGCCGAAACCAGGCGGCGGCTCGGTCACTGCCCGGCCCGGTTCGCCCGGGTCAAGAATGAAGTTCTCGACCGTGAACTCGCTGGCCGGGGCAAGGAAGAAGCCGGTCTTCGGTTGCTCGTCGGCGGCGGCGATCGAAACCACATCCGAGGGTCGGATGTCCAGCCAGAAGGCGAGGCGGGGGACCGCCCGGTGGTTCGGAACCGAAATCGGCAGGCAATCCTCGACCGAGGTCTCCGCGCGCGAGGCGGGTGGAAGGTCCAGCTCGGTCGGCGGGTTGAAGGCTCCCTCATCGACCAGCGCCTCCAGATCCCGCTCGACCAGGGCCTGGTCGCTGAGATCCTCGTCGACGGTCTTCAGGAGGTCGTACTGGTTGGGCAGCCAGATCAGCCAGAGAGCGACGGTAAGTGCAGCCGCGACCTGCCAGATGCGCCTGAGCTTGTGGCCGGGCTCCAGCAGCCGCCAGCCGAGGACCGCGGCTCCGGTGAAGATGAAGAGGATCGCCGCGGCGAGCATCGTGTAACGGGGAATGATCGCCAGGCCCGCGGCACCCATGATCGCGAAGGCGATGAGTGCGAGGACGGCGGAAATAACGCCGATTGCGGCCCGCTTCGGCATCGCCCACAGGGTGAGGACCACACCGAAGAAAGCGCCGACCATCCCGGGCCACTGCATAACCTCGCCGAGCCGGCGGGGACCGTAGATGATCACGTCCAGGGGGCCGGTGTCTCGTTCCAGGGTCTCGACGGTCTCGCGGGTGCCGGTGAACGAGTAGAGCGGATTGGAAGTGGTGATCAGATCGAAGAGGACCCAGATCACTGGGCCGGCGGCGGTCAGGCAGGCAAGCAGGATCAGGTTCCGATCGATCCCGGACTCGCGAATCTGGATCCGGAGGCGACCGAGCGTTACCCCGGCACGTCGATCGGGGGCGGAATCGTCCGGACCGTCCTTCGGGGCCAGGTGGAAGTCGAGGGCCAGCCAGAGAAAGTAGAAACCGGCGAAGAGCCAGGCCTCGGGACGCAGCAGACCGGCAAGGGCCAGCAGGACCAGGACCGGCCAGCCAGCCTTCGGCTTTCTGGTCTCGATCAGCAGCGCCGCCAGGCAGAGCACCATGTACGGAATGTCGATGTAGGCCCGGAGTCCGTTAGAGAGGACCGGGGCGCTGGTCATGACCAGGAAGGCCGCAATGCCGCCGATTGGACGGTCGAACCAGTCGGCGCCCAGCCGGTAGACCAGCCAGGCGAGCAGCCCGAGACTGATGTAAGCGATGACCACGGCGACGGTGATCGCTCCGTCACCGAGCGGGGAGACGATCGCTCCCAGCAGGTCATAGAGCGGGTGAGGAGTGGGGGCGAGCGGGGCGCCGTAGTCCGGGCTCAGTCCCTCCGCGATCTCCCTGCCCCAGAGCAGGTAGTAGATCGTGTCGTAGTTCGGAAAGCCCGTGGGGAAGATCGCCAGAAGGACCGCCGAGATGACGGCGATGAAGGCGAGCGGCGGTCCCCAGGACCGAAGTCGGATCGATGACGTCATCGGGCCGCAAAGCCTGTCACATGAGGCGGCTAGACTGGCATCTCCGCGATGAGTGAATCCACCTCTCTATACCGGCGTCACCGCCCCCACTCCTTTGATCAGGTGGTGGGCCAGCAGCATGTGGTGAGAACCCTGTCCAATGCGATCACCCAGGACAAGGTCCATCACGCCTACCTGTTCGTCGGTTCGCGAGGCACCGGCAAGACCTCGATGGCGAAGATCCTCGCCGCCTCGCTCAATTGCGAGAACGGCGGGCCGACCCTGACACCTTGCGGGACCTGCGAGTCCTGCCGCTCGATTGCCGCAGGCAACTCGGTTGACGTGATCGAGATGGACGCCGCCTCAAACCGTTCGGTGGATGACATCCGCGAACTGCGCGACCGGGTCGCCTTCGCCCCGACCGCCGGTCGCTGGAAGGTCTACATCCTCGACGAGGCCCACATGCTGACCAAGGAAGCGTGGAACGCCTTTCTGAAGACGCTCGAGGAGCCGCCCCCGAACACCGTCTTCATCCTTGCCACGACCGAGGCTCACAAGGTGATGCCGACCATCGCCGACCGCTGCCAGCGCTTTGACTTCCAGCGGCCCTCGATCGAACAGCTTTCCGAAGTCCTGGCCCGGGTCGCGGACGCCGAGTCGATCACGATCGATCAGCCGGCGATCTCGATGATCAGCCGCTCGGCCTCGGGCAGCTTCCGGGACGCGCTCGGCACCCTTGATCAGCTTCTTTCCTACAGCGGCAACGAGATTCCCCTCGAGGACGTGCTCGAAGTGCTCGGCGCGGCCGATGGCGATCTGCTCTTCGGGGTCGTTGACAAGGTCACCGAAGCCGATCCGGCCGGGGTCCTGACCGCGGTCGAGCAAGTGGTCCGGTCGGGTCGGGATCCGGCCCGCTTTGCCCGCGACCTGCTCGGTCACCTGCGGGTGCTGCTTTTCACCCAGACCACCGGCCAGATCCCCGAGGCTTTCGCGGTAACCGCCTCTGACCCCGATCGGCTGGTCCGGCAGGCGAAGGCGATCGGCCCGGCCAACCTGATCCGCACAATCGACGAGCTGGCAGCCGCTCTGGGCCTGATCAGGGATGGTGACGAGGCCCGACTGGCAGTGGAGGTAGCTCTGCTCAAGGCTGCCCGGCCCGACTTCGACCCCTCGAGCGAAGGACTGGCCCGGCGCCTGGAACGGCTCGAGCAGGGGATTCAGCCGGTGGCATCACCGCCGATGCCCGAGCCTGGAGGTCAGGCCGGGGACGTCGGGGATGCCGGCGGCCGCATTCGCTCCGCTCCTGCGGGAGTTCCGCCGGCAACCCCGACGACCCCGGCTGCCACCACGGAAGAGCCCGTGCCTCAAGTGCAGGAGTCCACGCCGGAACCGGGCCCGGAGGCGGTTGCCGTTGGGGGTCCCGACGGAACTCCCGGCGAAGTCCGGCCGGCGGGATCCCCAACGGCGACTGCCCCCACCAACGCTGCCCCGGAAGTCTTTGACCTGTCTCGGCTGGAGCAGGTCTGGCCGGCGGTCCTCGATTCGCTCGGGACTTCTGCTTCGGGGATGGTTGCTTCGTACTTCGACGGGACCCATCCGGTCGGTCTCGACGAGTCGAAACTCACGGTCGGCTTCCCCGCCGATGCTGCCTTCAACCGCCGCAACGCTGAAAGGCCCGATTGCCGGGAGCAGCTCGCTGCGGCAGCCGCTGTTGTGACCGGAATCCGTTTCCAGGTCGATTACGCAAGTCTTGACGGCGGCCAGCAGGCTGCCGACCCGGACCCCGAAGTCATGGACGAGGAAGATTTCATCGCCCGGGTCAAATCCGAATTCAACGCAGAGGAGGTCATCTGATGGCACGCAAGGGAATGGGCGGAATGCCCGGTGGTATGGACATGAACGCCCTGCTCAAGCAGGCGCAGCAGATGCAGACCGACATGCTTCAGGCCCAGGAAGCGCTCAAGGACGAAATCGTCGAAGCGAGCGCGGGCGGTGGCATGGTCAAGGTCAAGATCAGCGGTGACCTGGTGATCCAGGACATCGTCATCGACCCCGACGCGGTCGACCCGGAAGACTCCGAGATGCTGGCCGAGATGGTTCAGGCCGCGGTCAACGAGGCGATCCGCTCCGCCCAGCAGCTGGCCGAGTCGAAGATGCCCCAGATGCCGAACATGCCCGGCATGCCCGGGCTCGGTGGATGAGCGAAGGACCCGCACCGCTCAGCCGTCTCACCGCCGAGCTTTCGCAGCTGCCGGGGATCGGTCGGCGCACCGCGCAGCGCCTCGCCTTTCACATTCTCCGCTCCGACGAGTCCGACGCCCGCAGCCTCGCGCAGGCGATCGTCGAGGTGAAGGAGAAGGTCGGTCTCTGCGAGGTCTGCTTCAACCTGGCCGAAGGTCCGCGCTGCCGGATCTGCGAGGACTCTTCACGCGACGAGGCCTTGATCTGCGTGGTCGAGGAGCCGGCCGACGTGATCCCGATCGAACGCACTCACGAGTACCGCGGCCTTTACCACGTGCTCGGCGGAGCGCTTTCACCGATTGACGGCATCGACGCCGAAGATCTGCGGATCGCCGAACTGAGGCGCCGGGTCGAGAAGGGCGGAATCACCGAAGTGATCCTGGCCACCAACCCGACCACCACCGGCGAGGCGACCGCATCGCATATCGCCGACCTGATCCGTGAACAGACCAGCGTCACTCGCCTCGCCGCCGGGCTCCCGGTCGGAGCCGACCTCGAACACGCCGACGAGGTAACCCTCGGCCGGGCGATGTCCGGCCGGGCATCAATCTAAGTCGGGCGGGGTCCAACCCGCCCTCCATATTCAACCCGCCGGCCCACAGAGACCATTAACGGATGGGCCGGCTCCGCTTGGACGAGCTACCGGGAGTGGCGTAGCAAGGCCATCTGCCTGGCCTTGGCGAGAAGCTTGCCGTCCCTGCTCCAGAGTTCGGCGTCCTCGGTGAAATGGCCTTCCGTGCCTTCCTCGGCGGTCAGCCGGATCAGGTTCCAGTCGGGCGGTCCCGGCTCGGGGATGGTCCGGGGAAAATGGACCGTGTACTCGAGGGTGGGGGCGAACGGAACCTGTTCGAAGACGACGAAGGGAGCCGGGTACCAGACGTCGAGCACCGCGGCGGCCAGAACCGGATCAACCGGCTGCTCGTCGCGTAGCCGGATCCAGCCCATGGTCTCGGCCCTGTCCCCGTTTTCGCCGGGAATTCCCTTGATCATCATCGCCCGGTAGCGGCCGAAGACGGCAACCGGTGCCTGCTCGGTGTCCCATTCCTCGAGTTCTTCCGGCGGCGGGACCTTGGGCATCGCGGAGCTGTCGAAGGACGGACCTTCTCGCTCACCGGAGAAAACAGCCATCGCCTTCGCCTTGACTTCACCGTCCTGGATCATTCGGGCAGAAAGAAAGGCCGTGACGCGGCCCGCGTGCTCGACCGTTACCTCGATCTCGGCCGGACCGGCTTCGGGACGGAGAAGGAAGTGGACGGTCAGGGACCGGGCCGGAAGCTGGTCCGCCGGTCCCAGCGAACCGGTTTCAGCGGTCATCGCCCTCAGCATCAGAGCAGCGACATATCCGCCGTTCGGCCCCCGGCCAACCCACCAGCGGTCACTCAGGTTTATTCCGTAACGCCCGTCGCCCAGAGGCTCGGCAGCTGTGTCCTGTTCGAACCCGGTCTCCGGCATGGCTACGCCTTCTTGACGACGCTTGACTTGAGCTGCATGGCACCGAAGCCATCCACCTTGCAGTCGATGTCATGGTCGCCGACCCCGTCGACCAGACGGAT
>JAUPTY010000043.1 GCA_030917845.1 Actinomycetota bacterium
GACCAGGGTGTCAAGCGGGAAGGGCTGCTGTGAGCAAGACCGCGCAAGTGAGTGATCGCGCCAAGTCGGAACGCAAGCTCGGCTGGCTGCTCTGCGCCCCCGCAGCAATCGCGATGCTTGCGGTCACTGCCTACCCGATCGGCTACGCGATCGTGCTCTCCCTGCAGAAGGTTGACCTTCGTTTCCCGGATGAAGGCGGCTTCGTCGGGCTCGCCAACTACAAGGCGGTGCTGACTTCCGACCTCTGGTGGACCGACGTCTTCAACACGATCTTCCTTTCGGCGATCTCAGTCTCGATCGAACTGGTGCTGGGCATGATCATCGCCCTGGTCATGCACCGGGCGATCTTCGGGCGGGGTCTGGTCCGGACCTCGGTCCTGATCCCGTACGGCATCGTCACCGTGGTTGCCGCCTTCTCCTGGCAGTTTGCCTTCGCTCCTGACACCGGCTTCGTGAATCAGCTTCCGTTCGTGGCCGACGACCAGGACTGGTTCGGCGAGCGGTTCTCTGCCTTCTCGGTGATCATCATGGCCGAGGTCTGGAAGACGACGCCTTTCATGGCGCTGCTCCTGCTGGCCGGATTGACCACAATCGACAACGGCCTTTACAACGCAGCCAAGGTCGATGGGGCGAGTGCGTGGCAGCGCTTCACCAAGATCACCTTGCCGCTGATGAAGCCGGCGATCCTCGTCGCCTTGCTCTTCCGCACCCTCGACGCCTTCCGGATCTTCGACACCATCTTCATCATGACCGGCGGTGCGCAGGACACCCAGTCGGTTTCAATCCTCGGCTATCAGCAGTTGATCTCAAGGCTGAACCTGGGCCTGGGCTCTGCGGTTTCGGTGCTGATCTTCATCTGCGTCCTGATCATCGCCGTGATCTTCGTCAAGGGTCTCGGTGCCCGCCAACCTGATGCGGAGAAGGCGTAATGGAAACCACCGCCCGCGACAAGACCCTCTGGACGATCGGCCTGGTTCTGGTCCTGATCTTTGCCCTGGTCCCGGTGCTCTGGATCATTTCGCTGTCGTTCAAGACCCCGGCGACGATCACCGATCAGAGCTTCATCCCGACCGAGTTCTCGTTCGAGAACTACGAGAGCCTCTTCAAGGGCGGGATCTCCGAGAGCCCGTTCATCAAGCCGCTGATCAACTCGCTGGGCATCGCGATGATCACGACCTTCATCTCGATCATCCTGGCCAGCTTCGCCGCCTACGCGATCGCCCGGCTCGACTTCCCGGGCCGCGGCGTGATGCTGGCCGGCGCCCTTGCGATCGCCATGTTCCCCCCGATCTCCACGGTCGGCCCGCTCTTTGACATGTGGCGCACCCTCGGGCTCTACGACACCTGGATCGGCCTGATCATTCCCTACCTGACCTTCTCGCTGCCATTGGCGATCTACACCCTTGTCGCCTTCTTCAAGGAGATTCCCTGGGATCTTGAGAAGGCGGCCCAGGTCGACGGGGCGACCCCGTACCAAGCCTTCACCAAGGTGATCATGCCTCTCGCCGCACCGGGAATGTTCACCGCGGCGATCCTCGTCTTCATCTTCGCCTGGAACGACTTCCTCTTCGCGATCTCGCTGACCTCGTCGGATGCCTCACGAACTGTTCCGGCCGCTCTCGCCTTCTTCACCGGTGACTCCACCTTCACCCAGCCGACCGGGGCAATCGCCGCCGCGGCAGTGATCGTCACCGTGCCGATAATCATCTTTGTCCTGCTCTTCCAGCGCCGGATCGTGGCGGGACTCACCTCCGGAGCCGTAAAGGGCTAGGCCCTCAGGGCCGGGAAAGGAACCAGGAATGTCAGACATCGTTCTCGATCACGTGACCAAGAAGTACAGCGACGGCTACGAAGCCGTGAAGTCGATGGATCTCGAGATCAAGGACGGTGAGTTCATGATCCTGGTCGGACCTTCCGGCTGTGGCAAGTCGACGGCACTGAACATGATCGCCGGGCTGGAGGACATCTCGGACGGCGAACTGAAGATCGGCGGCGAGGTCGTCAACAGCAAGGCCCCGAAGGACCGGGACATTGCAATGGTCTTCCAGAACTACGCGCTTTACCCCCACATGACGGTGCGGGAAAACATGGGCTTCGCCCTCAAACTGGCCAAGGTTGACCAGAAAGAGATCGACGCAAAGGTTGAAGAAGCCGCGGAGACCCTCGACCTGACCGAGCACCTGGACCGCAAGCCGGCCAACCTTTCCGGTGGCCAGCGCCAGCGGGTCGCAATGGGCCGCGCGATCGTCCGGGAGCCAAGCGCCTTCCTGATGGACGAGCCGCTCTCGAACCTCGATGCGAAGCTGCGGGTTCAGATGCGAACCGAAGTCGCCGAGCTCCAGTCCCGGCTCGGAACGACCACCGTGTACGTGACCCATGACCAGACCGAGGCGATGACTCTTGGTGACCGGGTCGCGGTGATGCGTTCCGGACTGCTCCAGCAGGTCGACACCCCGGCGAACCTCTACAAGGACCCGGTCAACCTCTTCGTGGCCGGCTTCATCGGTTCACCTTCGATGAACTTCGTTCACGGTGCGGTCATGGATGGCCAGGTGGAACTCCCCTTTGCGACCCTGCCACTCAGCGACGACCTCAAGTCGGCTCTCGGCGAAAGCAGCCATGGCAGCGATGTGATCTGCGGGCTCAGGCCAGAGCACTTCGAGGATGCCGAACTGGTTGGCGAGCACCTCGGAGAGGGCGTGACCTTCGAAGCGAAGATCGATCTGGTCGAATCAATGGGCTCCGAGCTCTACGCCTACTTCAACGCAGGCAGCGACCAGGCCGAAAAGGTCAAACGGGCAGCTTCCGAGGCCGGGCTTGAAGAACTGGCCGGTGGCGACACCGACCAGATCGTGACCCGGCTGGCTGCAGAGAGCGAAGCGAAACGCGGCGAGAACCTGAAGCTCTGGGTCGACCCGGGCCGCCTGCTGCTTTTCGATCCCGATTCGGGCGAGCGCATCCGGACCTGATCAGGTCCGGAAGTGGGCAGCGGTCAGGTCGATCTCGCTCGGCGGTATGCGGGTCCTGATCTCGGTGACCCGGGCTTCGATGATCTCGTGACCGAGCTGCCTGGCAACCGAAACCCGGTGGTGGCCATCCTCGACGAAGTGGACTGTCCCGACCCGGTAGACGTCGATCGGCGGGAAGTGCTCACCCCGTCGGGTCGCTCCGGCGATCCTCTCCCAGCGGCCCCGGACCCGCTTCGTGGTCGGCCGGAACTCGCCGTCGAAACCGTGGCCGCGGTCCACCGTCCCGATAATCGAGTCAATCGGGATCGACCGGAGCCCGAGCTGCCGCTGACCGGTTCGGCCGAGGGCTTCAACCACTTCGTCGAGGAACAGGATCGGCTTACCGCCACCCTTGACCTTGGCTGCGAGCGCGCGATACACCTGACCCCGGCGGGCCCTGGAGAAGTCGTTCTGTGCGTCCTGTGAACTGAACCCCGTGCCACCGGCCATACGGTCCCACTACCCGAACCGGGTCACGGCGAACCCTCAGGGGAGCTGAGTGATCTTGAGATCTCCGTAGGTGGTGTAAGGAACGCTGCCCTCCTTGATGATCTGGACCAGCACCTGATCACCGGCGTTCAGATTCTGAAGGAGCCGACTCGACGCCTGGGCCATCTGGAGCGGTGTGAACAGAGTCAGCAGAGAAAGGTCTGTGTTGAAGATCGGGAAGGCCTGGATGTCTTCGTCGATGCCGTTCACATTTGTGATCAGGGTCGGGATCTGACCACCCGATCCGGTCACTGCTGCTGACGGTCCAGTCGTGATGTCCGGCTCGATCAGATAGTTGCCATCCACAGGAGCAGTGAAAACGCCGGTGGTCGGGTTGAACGAGTTATTCGGGTCATAATCCTCGGTCCAACCGGTCACGTCATTGATGACACTGTTCATCGTCTGGGGCGAAGTGGCGGAGATGCTCGAAAGGACTATCGGGAGAGCACCTGTCAGGCCGGTGGCTCCAGTGAGACCTGTCGGCCCGGTCAGTCCGGTCGGTCCGTCGACTCCGGTCAGACCGGTGGGTCCGATGAGTCCGGTCAGGCCGGTAGGCCCGGTCGGTCCGATCAATCCGTCGAGACCGGACGGGCCAGTGACTCCGGGCAGTCCCGCAGGTCCGGTGGTTCCGGTCGCGCCGGTTGCCCCTGTGGCTCCGCCGCCTGGTCCGGTGACGCCCTGCGGGCCGGTCGGACCCTTGGGACCCGGCGAACCGGTCGAGCCCTTCGGACCCTTGGGACCGCGAGGTCCGATCGCCATCGTCTGGCAGATGAGCTTCACGGCCCGGTTGCGCTTCTTCGCCGAGACGCCACGCTTGAAGGTGAAAACAGACTTGATCGCCTTGCGACACTGCGCCTGCTGTTTCTTGTTCACCGCCGCATTCGACTGGGGCACGCCAAGCAGCCCGGCTGCGAGCAGCGCCGTCACCAATGCTGCCAGCGTGAAGATCATCATCAACTTCGTTCCTTGCGACAAGACCATGCGCGGACTTTATCTGCCCGAAGCGACCTGTGGATTTCTCCCGATTTGCGGCCATTTCCTGCGGAATCAGTCCGGTGGACAGGGGGCGCTGCTACTCTGCCAATGCAGGCAGTTCGCCTGCTCCTTTCTCTTTCTC
Source organism: Actinomycetota bacterium (assembly GCA_030917845.1). GTDB lineage: Bacteria > Actinomycetota > Thermoleophilia > Solirubrobacterales > 70-9 > 67-14. The sequence continues at coordinate 4,615 of JAUPTY010000043.1, forward strand.
CAGCGAGTGGTGGCCTGACCTTTGACTGAGCGGAACGATCTGGACCGCGAGGGACCGCGCGATGAGTGCGGTGTCTTCGGTGTGTTTGCACCCGGACACGACGTGTCCCGCTTGGCCTACTTCAGTCTCTATGCACTGCAGCATCGTGGGCAGGAATCGGCCGGTATCGCCACCTGCGAAGGCGGCCACATCACGATCATGCGTGATGGCGGTCTGGTTTCACAGGTCTTCAACGAGGACAAGCTCCGCGCCCTGACCGGAGACATGGCGATCGGCCACGTCCGGTACTCGACCACCGGCGGCGGATCTTGGGAGAACGCCCAGCCGATCTGGCGCGATGACGGCCGCGAGCTCGCCCTTGCCCACAACGGCAACCTTACCAACGCGGTCGAGCTTTACAACCGCCTTCGTCGCAAGGGCCTCGAGTTTCGTGGCACCACCGACTCCGAAATCATCGCCGCGCTGATCTCCAGCGATTACGGCCGCTACATCGAGGATGCGGTCGCCAACGTGATGCCCCAGCTCGAGGGTGCCTACTCGACGGTGGTCATGACCAAGCACGCGATCGTCGCCTTCCGGGACCCCTACGGCATCCGCCCGCTTTCACTCGGCCAGATGCCGGACGGTGCCTACTGCTTCGCTTCCGAGAGCTGCGCCTTCGACATCATCGGCGCCAAGCTGGTCCGCGAAGTCAGCCCCGGCGAGATGATTTCGCTCAGCGAACGCGGCCTCGAATCCCGGCAGGTCGTGACTTCCGAGAAGACCGCGATGTGCGTTTTCGAGCACATCTATTTCTCCCGCCCCGACACCAAGCTCGAGGGCAAGCGCCTCCAGGAAGTCCGCGGACAGATGGGCGAGATCCTCTGGCGCGAGGCCCCGGCCGAGGCCGACCTGGTGATCGCCGTGCCTGACTCCGGGACCCCGGCCGCCCGCGGTTATGCCCGCGCTTCCGGACTGCCGCAGGACGACGGCCTGATCAAGAACCGCTACGTCGCCCGCACCTTCATCCAGCCCGGCCAGGAGCTACGCAAGCATGGACTGAGAATGAAGTTCAACCCGCTGCCGGAGATCATCTCCGGCAAGCGAGTGGTGGTCGTCGACGATTCAATCGTCCGTGGCAACACGACCCGCCAGATCGTCGGCATGCTCCGTGGTGCCGGCGCCACGGAAGTACACCTGCGGATCTCGGCCCCGCCGATCCGTTACGGCTGCAATTACGGCGTTGACATGTCGGCCCGCGAGGAAATGGTCGCCCACAACCGGACGATCGAAGAGATCGCCGAACACATCGGCGCCGATTCGCTCGCCTACCTCTCGATGGAAGGTGTCTACGAAGCGGTCGGCACCCCGGCCGAAGTTCATTGCGACGCCTGCTTCACCGGCAACTACCCGCTCGGTGATGACCCAGACGAAGCCGACGGCAAGTTCGATCTCGAACAAATCGCCGTCCTGCCAGCCACCCCCTAGTCGACCGGTGGCCGCCATGGCTTACGTCGAGCGGATCGCGATGGCGCTTCCCGGTGCCGACGAGGGGACTTCATACGGCAACCGGGCCTGGAAGGTTAGGAGCAAGACTTTCGTCTGGGAAAGGCCGCTCCGCCAGCGTGATGAAGATGAACTCGGCGATGCCGCCCCGGACGGCACCGTGATCGGAGTGCGCGTGCCGGATGAGTTCGCCAAGCAGGTGCTCTGCGAAAACGAAGGCCCTGCGGTTTTCACAGTCGCCCACTTCGACGGGTTTGATGCTGTCCTGATCGACCTTGATGTGATCGCAACCGACCTGCTTGAAGACCTGATCACCGATTCCTGGCGAACCCTCGCCCCGGACCGGCTCGTCAAGGAGTTCGACGCAACCTAAACCTGGTTAGTCGATCGAGATCAAAGCGCCATCGACCCTTACGGTGCCGGAATCCGGGGTGCCTTCAAGTACCAGCGAAACTCCTTCCCGGAGTGATCCGAACAGCTCATCGAGGGTGTCACCGGTGGCGAAAACGCCCGGCAATTCGGGCACATCGGCCCAAAGGACCCGTCCTCGCGGTGGATCTGTGCGGTCAGCGTCGCCATAGCCCTGCTGTTCATCTTAGCCCTGCCTGTTTGAGGATCGCGATAGTCAAGCCGGGTGGGTAGTCACGACGATGGTTGTCGGGAAGCGTTATCGGCCGGTGACCCTTTCCATCTCGTGTCGTGGTGCTTGCTTGCCTTTGGCGGAGGACCGAATCCGCAGGCGATTCTTGACCGGCTTCACTCGGCTGACCGAAACCCGCCGCGACCATCCGGGTTTTGGAAGCCGAATGAAGAAACTCACCATCTCGGTCTCGTTTTTCCTGCTGCTGACGCTTCCTTCACTGGCGGACGGACGCGCCCGGTTGGACCCCACCTTCGGTGACGGAGGGATCGTCGTCACATCCGGCGACTCGGTCAAGGGCAAGATACTGAGAGCCAATGCGGTCGTCGAGACCCCGAGGGGGCAGCTGGTCACGCTCGGAAACGGGAACGGCTCCGGGGTAATGATCAAACTCGACCAGTCGGGAGAGCGGGTTCGAAAGTTCGGCCGAAACGGCATTCTTCAGCTGGGCAACCTGGTGAAGCGCGGCACGTTCGCCCGGGGTGTCGACTTGACCATCAATGGACGCGGAACTCTGTTCCCGGTCGGCTCGTTGGGCGACAAGTTCGCCACCACCGACCACAACTGCCTCGTTCTCTCCCGCTTCGCTCCGGATGGGATCCTTGACCTCGGGTTCGCGAACGGCGGCCGGGGAATCGAGTGCCTCCGTCGTGGAGACGGTCGGGAGTACGGGCTCGGCGCTTACTCGATCGATCTGACTGGTGAAGGAAAGCTCCTGGTGAGCGGCAACACATTGCAGCCGAGACCCCCACGCCAGAGGACTCCGTTCGTGGCTCGTTTCAAGCGCAACGGCAGCCTCGACCGGACCTTCGCTGGCGGTCCTCGGACCCGCTCCGGTACTCCCGGCTTGCTCCTAACTCCTCGCACGAACCGCACGCAAAATTCGGTGGTCGACGAGGTGCGGTCACTGCGCGAGCGCAAGGTGCTTGGCGTCGGCGCACTCCGCCGGGAGATGTTCGCATTCCGCCTCAACCCGAACGGAACGTTCGACTCGTCGTTCGGGCGCAATGGGATCTTCCGTCTGGACCGATCGAAGTTCGGACGGGACCTGCCAGGTGAAGCCGTCGGTGTTGACTTCGATCGTCGCGGTCGGATCGTGGTCGCCGGATATCTGGATTCGCCTGACGGAGCGGATCTCGTCGTCTTCCGCCTGACCAAGCGGGGGAGGCTCGATCGAACCTTTGGGAACGGGGGAGTTGCCTACCCGGATCTCGGGAGTTTCCTTCCCCGTCGCATCGCTATTCAACCCGATGAAAAATTTCTTGTTGCCGGTGGCGGCTACTCCCGCAACCGCGGCTTCGCGATTGCGCGGCTCACGCCGCGAGGCTTCCTGGATACCCGATTTTTCGATTCCGGACTCTTCTACTCCAGACCCAGCCTCGGGGGATTCGCCGAGGACGTCATGATCGACCGCCGAGGAAGGATCGTTGCCACGGGCGGTGGCGGCCTCGGGGCCGTCGTAGTCCGAATCCTGCCTGGCGGCTAGCGGACGCTCCACCTCCTGGCCGTGAATCCGACCCATTCCGGCTTGGGTCCGCGTCCGGTCCAGCACTGGACGTAGTCACCGCGATCGGCAAACCACAGGTTTCCCTGGAGCCGGTTCCCGACAAGCCGGCCACGGAAGACCTGCTTGCTCCAGCGAGTGTATGACTCCGCGTAGAAGCCGCCGAACCTCCGGATCCTTATGTTCATTGGCTGGCCCTTCCAGCCCGTCTCCCAGGTCAACCTCGACGAGCCGCCGCTACAGGTCGACGGCACCGAGACCTTGACCGCCTTGATCATGTTGTCGCGCACGAGGATCCGGGCGTGCCACTCACCCTCCTTCTTGCCGAAGTAGAGGGCCGCTTCGGCCCGAGTTGCCCAGCCCATGGCGCAAAGCATCGTCGAGAGCACGAGGCAGGCGACAACCGCATGAACCGAACGTCCAGAGATCCGGGATGTTCCTACAAACCCCATGTATCCATCCTAAGACGACAAGCTATTCCCGGTTGGCGCGAAGACGCTTGACAGGCAACCGGGCGTTGGCGTCGAAACTACGCTGGCCGATCAGGGTTGGTGAAGTACGGTTCTCCTGCCTCGTCCATTGAAGGGTGCCTCTTGAAGAAGATCTTTGGAGTCCTCGCATTCATCGCACTCCTTACCGTCCCGGTGTCGGCCGAAGCCGCACGCCTCGATCCTTCGTTCGGCCAGGGAGGAGTGACGACCTTCGAACCGGAGGGCGGGCGCGCAGCCTCAGCTCAGAGGTTGGTCGAATCACCTGGGGGCAAGCTTCTGACCGAAGGTTGGGGAGCTGTGACCCGGTTCAAATCAGATGGTAGCCCGGATCTTGGCTTCGGTTCGGGTGGAACAGTTTTCCTTTCCGATCTGCCGAGTTGGGACAAGCTCGGTTCCACCGACTCTCCGAGCGCTCTTGCCGTGACGTTGGAATCGGAGCCGGTGCTAGCTGGAACGGCCTACTACCCCTCTGGAAACGACAACCACACGGGCCAGTGCGCATTCCTCACTCGCCTTACCGCCTACGGCGACCTAGACCCGAGTTTCGCTGAGGAGGGTCGACGCAAGCAGTGCCTCCACAAACCGCCCAAACGAGAAGACGGGCGGGCGAACGGTCTCGCGATGCGAGTGATACATGGAGACGGACTAAAGGCGACGGTGGGACTGAGTCCAAGCTCGATCGACCTGACCGGCCGGGGCGAGATTGTGGTCGGAGGGACCGCGTTGCGTAACTGGAGTGACACGGGAGCTTTCATCGCCAAGTTCAACTCGGACGGAACGCTCGACCGATCCTTCACAGGAGGCCCGGGGTCGCGTTCGGGCGAGCGCGGAATCGCGGAAGTTCGTCGAAGCAGGTACACCTCGGGGAACACATCGGTGGTGAGGTCGCTGAGACACGGGAAGGTCCTGGCCGCCGGGACGATCAAAGGGGAGCAATTCGTAGTTCGTCTGCTGCGTAATGGCCGGCTGGATCCCTCATTCGGCCGCAAGGGATATGTGGTGCTCAGAGGGATCCTGCACCCAGGTGAGTCGCGCAACAGCGAGATCATCGACATCGCTTTTGACAGGCGAGGGCGGATCGTGGCGGCCGGGAGCCTTTACGCCAACAACCCCAACAGCTACGTTCCGTTTGTGTTGCGGCTCGATCGCGACGGCAGGCTTGACCGCACGTTCGGAAACGGTGGGGTCTCATGGCCGAACCTGGGACGCAACTTTCGATCTGCGGCCATAGCGATCCAGAGAAACGGGCGCGCAGTCGTCGTTGGCGAGGCAAAGCGCCGTTGGCGAGTCCCGATCAACAACGAGAGTGGATTGGGAATCTTCCGGTTGACTGCAAACGGCATCCTGGACCCGACTTTTTTCGATGATGGTCAATTCGGAGACGATCGGCGGCGGTTCGGTGGAGGCTACGGTGACCTCATCATTGACCGGCGAGGGAGAATCGTCGCAGCGGGTGGCCGAGGTCCCGTTCGGCTGATCCGGATACTTCCTGGCAAATAGCCGAGGATGTCAAGAGGCCGCCGAAAGGCCTCTAAGTCTTCTCGATGAACCGGCATGGCGAATCAAGATTCGGGAAGATGGCGGGGTGAGTTCGTCCTCTTCTTTTCCTGTTGTGGTGCTGGCCTCTGGCGGGGGGACGAATCTTCAGGCAATTATTGACCGGCTTCATGGGCGGGGGGACGTGGAAGTGGTCGGGGTCGGTTCTGACAAGCCCGGGGCCTATGCGCTCGAGCGGGCGATCGCAGCGAAGGTTCCTACCGGAGTCTTTCCGCGGGACGACTTCCCTGACCGGGAGGCGCGCGACCTTGCGATGGCCGACTGGATCGAGTCGACCGGAGCCGAGCTGGTCGCCCTGGCCGGCTACATGCAGCTGGTCACCCCCACTTTCGTCTCAAGGTTCCGGGGCCGGATCGTCAACGTTCACCCGGCACTCCTGCCCTCCTTCCCCGGCCTCGACGCGATCGGGCAAGCGCTTGAGCACGGAGTGAAGGTGACCGGAGTGACCGTTCACTACGTCGATGAGGGAACCGACACCGGCCCGGTGATCAGCCAACGGGCAGTGGAAATTCCCGCAAATTGGGACCGGGAAGAACTCGAAGAGGCGATCCACGCCATCGAGCACGAAATCTACCCCGAGGCGATCGGCATGATTGCCCGTGGCGAAGTTAGGATCGCCGACGACGCGCCTCGCAAGGTGAACGTCAAGAGAGGGAAGTGACCCGGATCTCCTGCCGGGCGCTTCGAATTCGACACGAGGGTTGAAATGGACAACATGGATCCGACCAACGGACCGGTCAAGGTCAGGCGCGCCCTGGTCTCGGTTTCTGACAAGACCGGTCTTGCCGACTTCGCAAAGGGACTGGCCGAACTCGGAGTCGAGATCCTTTCCACCGGCGGCACCGCCCAGGCTCTTCGTGACGCCGGAATCACGGTGATCGATGTCTCCGAATTCACCGGTCAACGCGAGATCATGGACGGCCGGGTCAAGACCCTCCACCCGAAGATCTACGCTGGCCTGCTCGCCCGTCGATCGGATCCTTCCCACATGGAAGTCCTGGACGAAGAATCGATCCCGCCGATCGACCTGGTCTGCGTCAACCTCTACCCCTTCGAGCAGACCATCGCCCGTGAGGGCGTCGGCCCGCAGGAAGCGATCGAGAACATCGACATCGGTGGTCCGACCATGATCCGTGCTGCTGCGAAGAACCACGAGGACGTGGTAGTGCTGGTCAAGCCCGAGTGCTACGACGCGGTCATCGAAGAGATGAACCAGACCGACGGAGAGGTATCAGCCTCGACCCGGCACTGGCTCGCCAACGAAGCCTTCGCCCAGTCCGCCCGCTATGACGCGGCGATCTCGGCCTGGTTCTCCGAGTCCTTCGAAGCCTTCCCCGAACACCGGGTGCTTGCGTTCGAGAAGCAGCTCGATCTCTCCTACGGTGAGAACCCGCATCAGCGGGCTGCCTTCTATTCCCAGGTCGGTCTCGACAGCAATGTGCTCACGGGGATGTCGAAGCACCATGGCAAGGCGCTCTCCTTCAACAACGTGCTCGATCTCGATGCCTGCCGCAAGCTGCTGGCCGATCTCGAAGGCCCGGCCTGCGTGATCGTCAAGCACAACAATCCCTGCGGCGTGGCCCTCGGCGATTCCGGCCTCGATGCCTACGAGCGGGCCCGTGACTGCGACCCCGTCTCCGCTTTCGGTGGCGTGATCGCGATCAACCAGGTGATCGACGTGCCGCTGGCCGAGTCGCTCCACAAGAACTTTGTCGAGGTGCTGGTCGCGCCCGGCTACGAACCGGAAGCCCTGG
>JAUPTY010000218.1 GCA_030917845.1 Actinomycetota bacterium
GGATTGAGGCGCAGATCGCCGACCGTAATCATGGCCGAGCCACGTGGCGGACGGCGGCGCAGGAGAGCCCGGATGCGGGCGAGAAGTTCTTCCCGCTTGTAAGGCTTCTCCAGGTAGTCATCAGCACCGCTGTCGAGTCCCGTGACCCGGTTCTCGGTTCCTTCCCGGGCTGTGAGCATGAGAATCGGGACGTCGCTGTCTCCTTCGCGGAGGCTGGTGCAGACCTCGAGGCCGTCCATGTCGGGCAGACCAAGGTCGAGAACGACCAGATCGGGCATGAATTCGGAGGAGACTCGCAGCCCGGATCCGCCGTCTTCAGCTGCCCGGACCTCGTACCCCTCGGCCCGTAGCGTGCGCCTGAGAACGTCGACGATGTCCTCGTCGTCCTCGATCACGAGAATGCGCCCGCCGCTCTGCTCCTCTTCAGCCATTGCCGGGATTGTAAGCAAGCCGGTCCCCGGGAAGGGTAAACCGCCCTTTCGTTGAAAGGAAAGCCATGTTCGTACGTTCAGTCCGGCGCGGTTCTGATCGGCGCCCGTCGCGCGGCGCCTCGAAGCAGGCCTCCAAGGCAACCAAGCCCGTTCGCGAGCCCCTGCGCCAGCATCACCTTGACCTGATCGGCCTGGGCTGCATCCTGCTCGGGATTTACCTGGTTTTCGTGCTCTACTTCGGCTGGAACGGCGGCCGGCTCGGTTCCGGCATCAGTGACGCGCTCATGTACCTCTTCGGACTGGTGGCCTACATGGCCCCGGTCGCCCTCTTTGCCGCTGGAGCAATGGCGATTTTTCGCCCCGCGATTCCAACGACCCGTCCGCTCCGTACCGGTTGCGGCCTGCTGCTGGCCGGCATGCTGCTGGCATTCGCAGGAGGCACTTTCGGGCTGGGCGGTGGTCGGCCGGATCGCATCGCCTACTTCGATCCGGGCTGGTTTCCTGACCATGGCGGCGTGATCGGCGAAAGTCTCTACTGGGCCTTCGCCAGCGCTCTTCAGCCTTTCGGGGCTCACCTGGTCGCCTTCTTTGCGGTTCTCGCCGGAGTCCTGCTTCTGACCGGGACCACGATGGCGGCAGTGCTTGGTCGAAGCGGCAGCGCCATCAAGAAGGCGGGCACCACATCGGCCGAGAAGACCCGGACTTTTGCGCGGACCGCAATCCTTCATGACGAGAAGCCCGATTCACCCGGAAGTGAGGCCGAGACGATCATGGATCCGCTTCCGGTCGACGGCGATCCGACCGTGACGATCGGTGCCGTGACGCCGACCGACGAGATGGAACTGCCTGGTGCACCGGCACAGGATGCCTCGCCGTTCGCGGTGGACATCTGGGCCGAGGAAGGCGAAGAACCGGCCGTCTCGGACCGGACCGAGCGGCTGGAACCGATCGAGATCTTCTCCGGTGGCGGCGCTCAGGAAGCGATCGGTGAACCCGGCACCGCAGTAGCCGAGCCCGGTTCGGACGGCGGCGCTGGTGGCGGAGCCTCCGGCGAGGAGGGCGTTTTCAGTGATGACTTCGAGGAAGAACTGAAGCAGCTCGAAGAAGAGTTCGACGAGGTGCCCGAAGAGGAGCCCGCGGCCGAGGCTGAACCGGAGGCCGGAAAGAAAGAGGAGCAGCTCGAGCTGACCCCGATGGGGGAGAAACGCGGCGCCACCCTTTCCGAGGAGGTCAACTACAAGTCGCCACCGTTCAAGGTTCTTGATCGCGGCGAGAAGGGCTCCGGGCCGGACCCCGCGGAGCAGAAGGAACTGGCCCGCAAGCTGGTCGAGACACTCGGACATTTCGGCGTCGAGGCGAAGATCGTCGGGGTCGTAACCGGCCCTCACGTTTCCCGCTTCGAACTCCAGCTTGCGCCCGGCACCAAGGTCAAGAAGGTCTCCGAGCTGGCCAACGACCTCGCCTACGCGCTCGCCTCTACTGACATTCGCATCCTGGCGCCGATTCCGGGCAAACAGGCGGTCGGTGTTGAAGTCCCGAATTCGAGCCGGAACATGGTTCGCCTCGGTGACATCTACGGCAAGCCGAAGGCGAAGGACTCGCCCCTGCTGGCCTGGCTCGGCAAGGGAATCGACGGCAAGCCGGTTTCTACCGATCTGGCGAAGATGCCCCATGTGCTGGTCGCCGGCACCACGGGCTCGGGCAAGTCGGGCTGCGTGAACGCTGTGCTGTCCTCGATCCTGATGAACTCGTCGCCGAACGACGTGCGTCTGGTTCTGGTCGACCCCAAGCAGGTGGAACTGAACCATTACGAGACGGTGCCGCATCTGCTGACGCCGGTTGTCACCAACCCGAAGCTGGCCGCCAACGTTCTGAACAACCTGATCGCCGAGATGGAAACCCGCTACGGCCTGATGAAAAAGGCCCGGGCAAGGAACATCGAGGATTACAACAAGTCGATGGAGAAGGAAGGCGAACCGCGCCTGCCTTACATCCTCTGCGTGATCGACGAGCTTGCCGACCTGATGATGGTCGCCCCGGCCGACGTTGAATCCTCGATCATCCGTCTGGCCCAGAAGTCGCGGGCAACCGGCATCCACCTTCTGCTGGCGACCCAGCGGCCCTCGACCGACATCATCACCGGCACGATCAAGGTCAACATCCCTTCAAGGATCGCCTTTGCCGTTTCGTCGCAGACCGATTCGCGGGTGATCCTCGACCAGGGTGGCGCCGAGTCGCTGCTTGGTCAGGGTGACATGCTCTTCCGCGGGCCGGGCACGTCGAAGCTGGCCCGGATCCAGGGCGCTTTCGTGACCGAGGATGAAATTGCCCGAATCACGGATTTCTGGTCTGCCCAGGGCGAACCTGAGTTCGAGCA
>JAUPTY010000219.1 GCA_030917845.1 Actinomycetota bacterium
CGGCCGCTGATCGAGCGGTCGGTAGGGGTCTCACCGCGAACGATTCCGAACTTGGTCGCCACGACCGCCTGGTCGCGACGGTCCGAGATTGCCCAGCCGATCAGTTCCTCGTTGGTGCCGCGGCCATACATGTCGGCTGTGTCGAAGAAGTTCACCCCCAGCTCAAGGGCGCGGTGAACGGTCGCGACCGATTCCGCTTCGTCGCTTTCCCCGTAGAAATCGGACATGCCCATGCAGCCCAGCCCGATCGCCGACACTTCCAGCCCTTCACTGCCCAGCTTGCGAATCTCCATCAGGCGATCATAGAACCGGAACCGATCACCCCGGCCGAAGCCTGCAGGGCCCCTTAACGACGAAACGCCCCGGACGGAGGCGCTTCGCGTGAATCTGCTGTGTCGGCAGGTCTAGAAACCGCCAGGGTGCCTTGCGGCGAAACCGCCGGACGAGCGAACCGACGTGCTCCAGCGATTACCGCCGGTCGAGCTCATGTTCGAAGTATCGAAGGAAAGGCCGGCCACGATCATGTACATGTGGCCGCCATTGGCGTAGGTGGTGATCCACTTGCCCTTGCCGGGCTGCTTCCAGTTAACGAAGCTGCCGGAAGGCATCGGGTACGCGAGGAAGCCACCGGCGCGAAGTGCGTAGCTGACCGAACCGGAGCAGTCGTAGCCCCTGTCCAGTTTCCGGCTGATTCCGTGACCGCCTCCGTAGACGTACTTCGTGAAGCGGATCCGGTTGGCGGCGGCGATAACGCGCTTGACCGCGGCCGGAGCCGTGGCGGGGGCGAAGGCCTTGCCGTTGATGAGCCGCGCCTTCTTGATCGGCTTGCAGTCAGTGGGGGCAAGGGTAAGGCCACCGGCAGTGGCGTCCTTGCAGCCCGCGGCCTGGGCCGAAGCGGAGAAGGAAGAAAGAGCGAAGAATGAAAGCACCGCCAGAACGGCAGCGAAAAAGATAGCCCGGGGGGCGATGGCGCTTCGAAGAGACTGAACTGTTTGCAACGACCTGATACCGAACTCCTTTGTCGGCCTACGGGGTTAGCTGTCGGGCTGGCGCTTTAGGAGCCGCGCCCCCACTTGGTTCAGTGGGTTCGCCCCAGAAACTTGGTTCCCCCGATCCCGGTCACTGAGTGAACGGGATTCGGCGTTCTCGGTTATGAACTTTCGAGATAATAGACGATCTGCATGTCATTCGCTAACAAACCGGTCGATTCCTCTCTTTGTCCCTGCAATTTCCGGAAACATGGCGTCCCCCGGAAACCGCCCCGGGAGCCGGGTTCGGGCAGGCTAAGACGAATCCCGGTGCTAGGTTTGAGTGGTGGAGATTGCTGGCAAGAAGGTGCTTTTGACAGGTGCGACCGGGGGTCTTGGTCGCACGATCGCCAGCACCCTTGCCGGGTCCGGAGCGAAATTGATCCTCTCCGCCCGATCCGCCGAAGCGCTAGAGGAGCTTTCCGCGAGCCTCCCCGGAAGCGGTCACACGTTCCTTCGAGCTGACCTGGGTAGCCCGGGGGCAGCGCTTGAAATGGCTGAGGCCGCGGGTGATGTCGACATCCTGGTCGCCAACGCGGCCCTGCCCAGCACCGGCCGGATCACCGAACTGACCGACGACCAGGTCGCGCGGATGCTTCGTATCAACCTCGAGGCCCCGATCCTGCTCGCCCAGGCCCTTCTGCCGGGCATGCTCGAGCGGGGCAGGGGCAAGCTTGTCCTGATCGGTTCGCTGGCCGGCAAGGCAGGCAGCCCCAGGTCATCTATCTATAACGCGACCAAGTTCGGGCTGCGTGGCTTCGCCTTCGGTCTGGCCGCCGACCTCGAAGGTTCCCCGGTCGGGGTGACCCTGGTCGCTCCGGGTTTCGTACGCGAGGCCGGCATGTTTGCCGACTCCGGTGCCGATGCTCCTCCCGGGCTGGGTACCACCACGCCGGAGAAGGTTGCCGCGGCTGTGCTGAAGGCAGTCGACTCGAATCGGGTCGAGATTGCCGTAGCCCCGATCGTCCAGCGCACCATGGCCCATGTGGGCCTGATGAGTCCTCACATTTCCCACCGGGTCCAGTCGGGATCGGCCGGCCAGAACGCCGCCGACTCCCTGGCCCAGGGCCAGACCGACAAACGTTGAAACCTCACCCCTGAACCGAGAGAAGAAACCATGAGCAGCAATTCATTTTCAAGCAAGGACACCCTCGAAGTAGGCGGCAAGAGCTACGAGATCCACCGTCTCGACGCGCTCCAGTCGAAGTTCGACGTTGCCCGCCTTCCCTACTCGATCAAGGTCCTGCTCGAGAACGTGCTCCGTCTCGAGGATGGCGTGTCGGCGACCGCAGCCGATGTCGAGGCGATCGCCTCCTGGAACGCGAAGGCCGAACCCACCGATGAGATCCCGTATCAGCCTGCCCGCGTCCTGATGCAGGACTTCACCGGCGTCCCGGCCGTGGTCGACCTCGCCGCGATGCGTGACGCGATGGCCGAGATCGGTGGCGACGTGACCAAGATCAACCCGCTGGTCGACGTTGACCTGGTCATCGACCACTCGGTTCAGGTCGATGCCTTCGGCAGCGGCATGGCCTTCCAGACCAACGCCGAGAAGGAATTCGAGCGGAATCTCGAACGCTACGAGTTCCTCAAGTGGGGGCAGGGTGCGTTCGACAACTTCCGCGTCGTCCCGCCGGCCACCGGGATCTGCCATCAGGTCAACCTCGAGTACATCTCGCAGGTGGTCTACAGCCGCGAGAAGGACGGCGTGCTCCAGGCCTACCCCGACACGCTTGTCGGCACCGACTCACACACCACCATGGTCAACGGACTCGG
>JAUPTY010000220.1 GCA_030917845.1 Actinomycetota bacterium
CTTCGAACGCCGTGGTGTGGCCAGTCCGGCGGTCGGATCGTCACTGACCAGGTCCTCGCGACGCAGGTGCTTGTAGAAGGACCTGAGTGCCGCCGTCTTCCGATGAACCGTCGACGGGGCGAGGCTCCGGCCGCTGCCGTTTCCTTCAGTGAGGTCGGCTACATATTCCGCCATGCCCGCCGCGTCGATCTCGAGCGGGTCGACTTCGTGATCACGAAGATAGTCGCCGTACTGCAGCAGGTCAGTCCGGTACGCGTTCAGCGTGTTGCGGGAAAGTCCGCGCTCCATCTCCAGATAGGCGAGGAACTCGAGCAGCAGGCTCTCGAAGCGAGCTCCTTCAAGGGGGGGGACAGCGGGTTCGGACGTGACTGTTGCCGGAGGCATGAGAGCGCTTTCTCTTTCGTGCTCTCCATCCCTTGCCGCGCAATGAATCCGCCGCGCTCACGGGAACGCCTCGATGGCGATCCTGCCGCTGGGTCTTGCTCAGATCAGACTGGCCAGCCGGGTCCCGGCAGCCAGTGGGCCAGCGAAAAAAGGCTCGTCCTCCGTCAGGTCCCGGCCCATCGTCCGTCGCGGCAGGCCCGAAGCCGCATACCCCTCGAGATCGACCGGGACCGGTACGACTCCCTCCACGCCCTCCGACACCAGGTCAATGAACTGTTCCGGCATCGGCAGCTCGACCGGGCCGAGAGCCAGGTCGAGGACCGCCCGGCTGTGGTGACTGAGGCCCTGATGACGCGGCCTCGGGTCCCCGGAAGAGAGCCGGGGTGAAAGCAGGACAGTGGAGCCCAGCGAAAGCCCCGCATGCACGACGTCCAGGGCGGCCATGCCGCCGTGCCCGTAGGCGGTGGCCGAGCCGAGGATTCCGGGGCCGGGGCCGGCGATCACTCCCTTCCAGCCGAGTGATGCGGCAGCGTCGACAGCGCCGATCAGGGTGATCGCCTCTTCCCCGCCTCCGAAGGCCGGTCCGGCGGTCACATGCCCCGCCAGAAAACCTCTTTCGAGCAGCTCACCGACATCGCAGGAAAACGATCCCGGCAGCGCACCGCCGCCGGTCTGGATGTAGCCGATCTCGCCAGCACCGTTTTCCGCGGCAGCCCAGGCCGCCGGGGCGAGGTGTCCGTGAAGTCCTATGGCCAGCACCGGGACCGCGGGCAGCCGCGCCGACTCGGCCGGACGTTCGATCGTGCCCACAGGATGCTGAAGCGAGGTGTAATTCAGCTTCATCACATGGTCGTCTTCGGATCCGCCGGCGGCCAGTCCTCGGGTGAGGTTCACGTGGACGATGTCGAAGCCTCCGGAGCCGAGGCCGAGGTCAAGCGCCTCGACGTTCACGATTACCTCGTCGCCGACCTCGCAGGGGCCGGTCAGGGATTCATCGGTCCAGGCGCGCCGCGCCTGCTCCGAGCCCTCGAGAGCGATCTCGAGCGGGTTGACAGATACAACGCTCGCCCGTCTCAGCTTGAGCATCAGCCCCGGGCTCCTGCCAGGGTCACGATTTCTTCGCAGATCGCCAGCATCTCGGAGAGATTCTTCCGTGGCACCGACTCGTCTGCCGTGTGATTGTCGAAAGTCCCGTTGGCAAGCAGCAGGCAGTCCATGCCCCGCTCCCGGAAGACGTTCGCGTCGGACCCGCCGCCGGTGGTCACCCGGACCGGCTCGTGGCCCCTGGCTTGAAGCGCCTCTTCTGCGAGGGCGAGTGCCGGGGATTCCTCCTCGACCCGGTACCCGGTGAAGTGCTTCGAGGTAACGACGTCGACCTCGCAACCGCTCTCCGAGGCGGACCAGATCATCGCGTCGGTCATCTCCGCGATCACTTCAGTCACCCGGACGGGGTCGACCGACCTGGCCTCGCCACCTACCCGGCAATGCCCGGGGATCACGTTTCCGGAGGTGCCGCCCGAGATCAGCCCGATGTTTGCCGTCGTTTCGTCGTCGATTCTGCCCAGTTTCATTTCGCTGACCGCCCTTGCAGCCGCGGCGATGGCGGAGCGACCGGACTCGGGAGTCAGACCGGCGTGGGCCTCCACCCCCTTGAAGTCGGCCCTGATCCCGATATGGGTGGGTGCTGCCGTGATCACCTCTCCGAGCGCGGTCGCATGGTCGAGCACGAACCCGACCTTTGACCGGAGGAGGGACTGGTCGAATGCCTTGGCTCCGAGCAGGCCCTGCTCTTCGGCCACGGTGAAGAGCAGTTCGAGACCAATCGGCGGGGGATCGACCGCGGCCCGGGCTGCCATCTCCATCAATACGGCAACCGCGGCCTTGTTATCGGCGCCGAGGATGGTGTCCCCGGCCGAGCGGTAGACCTCCTCGTCATCGAGAACCACCTTGATCGGTCCATCGTGGGGAACGGTGTCGAGATGGGCGCAGAACATGACGTAGCCGGGATCGGATCCATCTTCCCGGGGGGCTGCCGGGATCCGGGTGAGCAGGTTTCCGGCACCGGCCCCGGCCGGGCCGGCGGCATCATCCTCGGTCACTTCAAGCCCGAAGGACTCGAGTTCAGCCCGTACGGCGTCGGCGATCGCGCGTTCCTCGCCGGTCGGGCTGGAGATCTCGCAAAGGCGAACGAATCGGCTCATCCGGGCCGGATCATCTCACGGGACCGAACCCGACGGTGCCGGCCCGGCTAATCGTCGATCAACCGGACGGCGAGGTGCTGTGGCCGTCCCGCGAATGCCGGAAGGCAAGAAAGTAGAGCACGATCAGGATGACCGGATTGAGGATGTCAAGCCAGAGAATGGCGCCGGTGTTGTCCGGTTCGTGGTTGTCGTACTCGACCATCTGG
>JAUPTY010000044.1 GCA_030917845.1 Actinomycetota bacterium
CCGGAATCCTCGAAGGATCCGTGTCCGCCGCCCCAGACATAGGGCAGGTCGATGATCGCGTTGCCGGCGGCGATTACGTCCTTGACTGCCTGGGGGGCATCGGCCGGGGCCGAGGCGGTCCCGTCGGAGTTCACGACCGCTACCGAGCCGGAGACCGGCGGGACAGCGCGGGGCTGCGAACTCGAGGCAGGATCGTTGGTCAGGTCCGGGAGCGAGTCTTCAAGAGAGCCGGCTTTTGCTTCCAACGCGTCGATTTTCGCCTGGCGGCTGGCGCTGGAGGCTTCGAATTCGGCCTTCTGGGCTTCAACCTGGTCGCGGGCAGCCTGGGCTTCTTCAGTCTGGATGGCGATTTCGTCGCGGGCGGCCTGGAGTTTCTTTTCCTGGACCTTCATTCGTTCGACCATCGCCTGGATCTGGTCACGGAGAGTCTCAACCCTTGTGACGACCGACTCGTTGCGGTCCTGGATCGCGTCCGCATAACCGGCGTTCGAAACGAGCTCACCGAAGTCGGATGAGGCGAGGACCATCTGTTCGATGTCCGGAGAGCCGCTTATGTACACGGCGACGAGCGAGTCTTCGAGGATGTCGAGTGCCCGCTCGAGCCGGGCCCGAACTTCTGCCAGGTGCTTTCGCTCCCGTTCGAGGGCGGCTTCAACCTTGTCGAGCTCAGCCTGCTTGGAGGCCAGTTCGGCCTCAAGTTCGGCGGCCCGGAGGCGCAGGCCGGAGAGTTCACCGATCAGGGCGTCGATCTGCCGGTTGTCATCGGCGATCTGGGCCTTCAGTTCTTCGACCGATCCGTTGATCTCGTTGATCTTCGAAACGGTCTGATCAGCCTGTTCCTGCGGGGTCACGGCGTCGGCCGGACCCACCCACATGGCGAGGGCGCTAACAAGGGCGGCCACGGTGAGGGCCGCAGCAAGGCTGAGGCCGCGGGTGCGGCCGCTGGGTGTTTGCGGGAGTCTGGTCTGCATAGGAGCTCGTTGGATGAATACGGACGAGCGAGTAAAACAAGGTAGCGGCCGTCAGGTCGATATCCGGGCTCATGCCGGACCGTGGGAAATCCTATGCACCTGAAGGAAAACGGCTTCAGAAAGCGATGTCTGCGACCAGCTCGTAGGAGCGTAGGCGATCACTCTGCTCGTAGACCATGGTCGAGATGATCAGTTCGTCGGCTCCGGTCCTGTCGATCAGGTCGGCGAGTCCGGCCTTTACGGTTTCCGGACTGCCGAATATATGACCCTTGGCGATCGACGATATGACCGCCTCCTCATCCGGGGTGAAATCGTGCGCCTGTGCTTCTTCCGGGGTCGGGAAACGGCCGGGGCGTCCACTTCTGAGCCGGGAGAAAGCGAGCCTTGACGGGCCGGCCAGCCAGCGTGCCTGCTCTTCGGTCTCGGCGCAGATGACCCCCACTCCAATCATCACTTTGGGTTCCTGCAGATATTCCGATGGTTCGAAGCGGGAGCGGTAAAGGGCGACGGCGGCTTCGGTGTTGCCGGCGCTGAAGTGATGAGCGAAGGAATACGGCATGCCGAGCAGCCCGGCCACCTGGGCCGTGTAACCGCTCGAGCCGAGCAGCCAGATCTCCGGCATGGCACCCTCTCCGGGCACTGCGGTGATTTGGGAGTAGGGATGACCAGATGCCCATTCACCGGTGAAGAACCCGAGCAGCTCGCCGAGCTGACGGGGCAGATCCTCATCCGAGAGCGGGTCGACGCCGCGGCGCAGTGCAGCGGCGGTTACCTGGTCGGTGCCGGGGGCACGACCGATCCCGAGGTCGATCCGGCCCGGGTGGAGCGATTCGAGGGTGCCGAACTGTTCAGCCACCACCAGTGGCTGATGGTTGGGCAGCATCACTCCGCCGGAGCCGACCCGGATCCGCTCCGAACTGACGGCGAGATGGGCAATGATCACGGCTGGAGCCGAACTGGCAATCCCGGTCATGTTGTGGTGTTCCGCAACCCAGTGTCGGTGGTAGCCGAGGCGTTCGGCGGCCTGGACCAGCTCGGTGGAATTGGCCAGAGCGACGGCCGGGTTTGAGCCTTCGACCACCGGAACGAGGTCGAGAACGGAGAGCTTCGTCTGGTTCGAGGGCACGGTCAACCCTCGAAAATCCACTGGCCCCGGGCCAGTTCACCCTGCGCCTTTTTGTCTTCCGGCGTGTAGTCGATATCGAGATTCTCTTCCGGTGAAGGATCCGCCCGCCAGCTCCACCAGCTGATCCCGCGGAGCCAGTCCGAGCCGGAGAGGGCGTTGAAAGTTGCGTGGTAGGCCAGAGCCTGGATGCCCTGATCCACCGGCTGGTCGGTCACTTCGTACGGCTTTGCGGTCGCCCCGACCTGGCTCGGGTAACCGACCTCGGTCAGGATCACGGGTCGGCTCCACTGTTCGGACTTCGCCCGGAGCTGGTCCGCGATATTCCGCCAGGCATCGGTCAGACTTTTCAGGGTCGGAGCTTCACCGCTGCCTTCCTGGGAAAGCGGGTAGTAGGCATCGACCCCGATCGCGTCCAGTTCATCCCAGAACTGGACCTGGTCGGTCTCATCCCAGTTCGCCGCATAGGTGACGGGCCCGGTGTACCGGTCACGAACGGTGCGGATTACCTCCCGCCAGCGATCGGTCTCGGAGGAGAGAGACTTGAGTTCGGTTCCTGCGACGAATAGTTCGACTCCGTTCGAAGCGGAAATCGATGCGAAGTGATCAATGAATTGTTCGTAGGAACGGAACCAGGCTTCCCGGTCGGTCGGCTGGATGTCACCGCGGTAGGTGTCATCAATGACGTCTACATGGGGTTTGATGACGACCAGCAGACCGGCACTGCGGGCCATCCCGATCGCGGCCACCAGACTTTCATCTGATGGTGACTTCTCCGTGTCCGGCGCAATCCGGTTGGCGTTGGCGGACTTCATGTACCAGGTCGGCACCAGGGTCACTGCCGTGCTGCCCAGCTCGGCCAGGGTCATCATGGCCTGCCTGACCGAGGGCTGCGAGTAACCGTCCCTCGTGTAAGCGGTGAGGTTGACACCAAGCAACGGTCCGTCGATCGGCTGGGGAATCACCTGTGCGTAGTCAAGTGTCGAGCTCGAGGTAACTCCGGTTGGGCCGGTCGTGGCGGTAGCCCCTGTCGAGCCCAGAGCGGCTCCCGGCTCCGGCGCGTTTGCGTCCTCATCTGTGTTCAGCACGGTAAGTGCAAGTACCCCGCCCACGACGCCAACGGCAATCACAGCAATCGCGATCAATCGAAGGTGTAGACGCACACCCTCACCCTATGCCTATGCAGATCGATCGCCAAGAAAGCGAGGGGCCGGAGATTTATCGCCCAATAATCTGGCGTCTCCGGCCCACCGAAATCAACTTGTGAAGGTCAGCTGATCAGCTTGGCCTTCATCTGGTCGTACTCCTCCTGGGTGATTCCGCCGCTCTGGCGCAGCTGATCGAGCTTGTGGAGCTCGTCAACCGGCGTGGTCGAAGCGGTTTCGCGGACGTACTCATCGAAATGCTTCTTCGCGTCCGCCTGCTCCTTGATCGCCCTGTCACGCATGCCGGAGCCGCGGGCGATCAGATAGACCAGGGATGTCACGACCGGTATGACAATCAGGAAGAGAACCCATACGGCCTTCCACCAGCCGGACAGTTCGTGATCGCGGAACAGGTCCATCAGGATCGTGATGACGATCCAGACCCAGATCACGAAGAAGAAAATGGCAAGTGTGGTGAGAAGTGCGTCACCTAGGTCGTAGCTAGCGAGTACTGACAGCAAATTTTGTTCCTTTCAGGAAACGGAGGACGAACACGTTCAGGCTACACCTGATCGGTCTGTCCCCCTCACCTCAAGCGGGTGATTGAGTGGCTTAGCGGGTCTTTTTCGAGAGCTTCCAGGCGGCGGGCATGGCGATCGCACCGATCGCGGCCTTGACCAGCCCACCGATGATGAAGATGGTGAAGCCGTTGTGGATGACCCAGCTCCAGTCCTCGCCGCTGTACAGCTTGAGGCCGGCGAGTCCGAAGCCGAAGATGATCAGCTGGGCGAAGACGAAGGAGGCGAAAGCGGTAAGGAACATCCGGTCGCCGCCGCGTTCGGCCAGCCAGCCGACCACATAGGCGGAGACGAAGAAGCCGAGGAAGTAGCCGCTCGACGCGGAGTTCACGAGCACCTCGAGCCCTTCACGACCTTCGGAGTAGACCGGAAGGAACAGGCCCATCATCAGATAGAGGGCCATCGCCGAGACGCCACGCTTTGAACCGAGGGCGGAACCAATCAGCATCACGCCGAGCGTGCCTCCCGTGATCGGCACCGGTGAGGGCGGCACGGCGATCGAGATCTGCTGGCACAGCACCATGAAGAGCGCACCACCGAACACCAGAACTGCATTCCTGACCAGGGAGTTGGCGAATGAATCGGCAAGGACGGGGACGCGGGGAGCGGACACCGCGTTGGAAAGCGTGGACATCGAGACCCTTTCTTAGGCGTGAAGAACGGCTGAAGACTATCCGGATGCGAAGCTATACAGATGCCCGGTACGGCAACACAGAAATCGGTCGGCGGACTGCGAAGCGTCGAGGCGATCCGGTACGTGACCGCCCTGCGCGAGGGTGGCTCCCTGCCGGGCCTGGTCGAGGGCGACGATGACGGCACCTGGGTCGTCAAGTTCCACGGTGCGGGCCAGGGCCCGGGAGCATTGGTCGCCGAGGTGCTGGCCGGTGAGATCGGCCGCCGGATCGGATTGCCCGTGCCGGAACTGGTGCTGGTCGAGGTAGCCCCGGAACTGGGTCACGCCGAGCCTGATCCGGAGATCCAGGAACTGATCGCGGCCAGCCCGGGACTCAACCTCGGCATGGACTTCCTGCCCGGATCGCTTCCCTTTGCCCTGTCCCCGGAAGAGGAGTTCGACCGGGAGCTGGCCGCCGACATCGTCTTTTTCGATGCCCTGATCACCAATATCGACCGCACCCCGCGGAATCCGAACCTGCTGACCTGGCATGGCCGGACCTGGCTGATCGACCATGGTGCCGCTTTTTATCGCCAGCACGGTGCCTCGCCTCTGGCCGACACGGCCACCACCCCCACCCTTGTTCTCCGTGATCATGTGCTGCTTCCGGTCGCCGGCTCCCTGGCCGAAGCGGGCGAACGCCTGACCATCGGGGTCGGGGAAGCGATCGACCCCGCTCTCGCCCTGGTCCCGGACGAATGGCTCGGCGAGGATCCCGCGGAAAGGCGGGAGGACTTCCGCCTCTTTCTCGAGCGGCGACTTGCGGGACAGGCCGGTTTCATCGCGGAACTGGAGGCTGGAGATGAGTGAATCCCGCCCCTTCAGCTACGCGGTACTCCGGGTCGTGCCCTGCATCGAGCGGGGCGAAAGGCTCAACGTCGGCCTCGCGCTCTTCTGCCGCCAACACGACTTTCTCGATCTCGAAACGAGGTTGAGCCGGAAGCGCCTGGCAGCAATCGCCCCGGATCTCGATCCGGAACCGGTCGAGGCCCGACTCAAGGTTATCCGCCGGGTGGTCGAAGGTGACCCCGCCGCCGGGGCGCTCGCCGAACTGGATCCGTCCGACCGTTTCGGCTGGCTCACCGCCCCCTCCTCGACCATCCTCCAGAGCTCCGAGGTCCACACCGGGTTGACGGCAGACCCGGCGGCCGAACTCAAACGGCTCTTCGAGAGCCTGGTCCTTTGATCCTGGACGAAGCTTTCGAGGCCTTTCGGGAAGCGCCGTCCCGAGCCGCAGTGACCGAGGGTCCGGATTCCTGGACCTGGGCCGAGTTTGTGGAATCCGTTGCCCGGACCGCCAGGGATCTGGACGGAGGTTCCACTGACGGTCCGGTGGGCATCCTTCTTCGGTCAGGAAGCAGGTACCTGAGCAGCTTCCTGGCCATCACGACCCTCGGCCGGCCAGCCTGCACCCTTCATCCGGACTGGGCCGACCGGGAACTGGAAGCGGCGATCACCGACGCCGGCATAACTGAAGTGATCACCGACCGGACCGACCTGCCGGTCGATGTCGGGGCCGCCCAGCCCGGGCCGGGGGCACGGGATCGGGACGGCGACGACCCGGTGTTCTACATCGGGATCACCTCCGGAACCAGCGGAAGGCCCAAGCCTTTCGCCCGCCGGGAACGGTCCTGGACATCGAGCTTCGGCCCGGCCGGAGAGCTGTTCGAGGTCAACCGCGGAGATCAGGTTTTCCTGCCGGGATCGCTCCAGCATTCGCACTTTCTCTTCGGTGCGGTTTTTGCACTTAATCGCGGGGCTTCGGTCCGTCTGTTCGACCGGTTCGATGCCGCCCGGCTTGCGAGCGAGCTCGCCGATACATCCCGGGGGGTCCTCTACCTGGTGCCGACGATGCTGATTGCCCTTAACGAGCTTGAAGGTGAACCCTTTGGCGGCGTCCATTCGGTCGTGGTTTCCGGGGCGAAGATGGAGTCTCACCACTGGGAGATCGTCCGGCGGCTATTCCCCGATGCCCTCGTTTGCGAGATCTTCGGGGCTTCGGAACTGAGCTTCGTGACGGTCAACACCCGCGGCGAGCGCCCCGGTGACCCCGGTTACGTCGGTGAGCCCTTTCCCGGGGTTGAGCTGGAGATCCGAACCCCGGGAGATGAGGCAGAGGACGAGCCTGGTCTCGTGTATGTCCGGAGTCCGTACCTGTTCGACGGCTATCTCGAAGGGTCGGAGACAAACTCGCCGGTGGGTGCCGACGGTTTCATGACGGTTGGTGACATGGGATTCCTCACGGATGAAGGACTTTCGCTGGCCGGTCGCGCCTCGAACCTGATCATCACTGGCGGGAAGAACGTGCACCCGGAGGAGATCGAGGCACAGGTCACCGACCACCCGGCCGTCGCGGAATGCGTCGCGGTCGGCGTCCCCCACCCTCGCTGGGGCGAGGAGATCGTCGCCTTCGTGGTGACTTCCGGAACCGGCGCTGGACCCGATGCCGACTCGCTGCGGAACTTTCTCAGGCCGCGGGTGGCTTCCTACAGGATTCCCAAGCGCTGGTTCATCGTTGACGAGCTCCCGCAAACCCGGGCGGGAAAGACAGATCGAAGCCAGGTCCGCCTTTTCGAAGACGCGATCGAACTGGGACCCTGATCAGACCCTCAGGGTGACCTTCCCCACCCCGGTCCGCTGCTCGACAGCCTGATGAGCCTCGCTCGCCCGGTCGAGCGGGAAAACCGGGCCCAGCGTGGGGTCAAGGTGACCGGCACGATTGAGTTCGAACAGTTCGGCCACGACCTCACGAAGCGCGATGGTGCCCGGGTGTCCCAGCCAGAGCCCGGAGACGGTCAGGCCGTTCTTGAGCAGGGCGCCGGTGTTGACCTTCGCCGGAACCCCTCCCGCAACCCCGTAAATCACGGCCCGGCCTCCGGGCCGGAGTTGCCGCAGCATCGCCTGAAGCGTTTCGCCACCGACCATGTCGATCACCAGATCCACCTTCCAGCCATCGAGGCAGGCGGAGATCTGATCCGGGAGCGGGGTATCCGAATCCGGGCGCACGACCTTGTCCGCCCCTAATCCCAGGACCTGATCGGCTTTCTCCTCGCTGCTGGCGATCACGACGGATTCCGCAGCCCCGCGGTACCGGGCCAGCTGCAGCATCAGGTGGGTCACTCCGCTGCCGGCGCCGCTGACCAGAATCCGGTCTCCCGGTTCCATGCCCTCCAGCAGTCGCCAGGCGGTGGCCCCCTGAATCACCATTGCGAGCGCGATCTGGTCCGGGACATCGTCAGGCACCGAGACGACATCCCCGGTCGGGGCGGCCACCATCTGGGCGTAACCCTCACCGTCGAGCAGGGCTACGACACGATCGCCGGCCTGGAAGGTGCCGTCCGGGTCCGCGGTAGCTGCCTTCCCCACCACCTCCCAGCCCGGGATGACCGGCAGTGCGGTGCGACCAAAGTATTCGCCCCGGCGAACGAGAATGTCGCCGAAGTTGACCCCGGCGGAGTCGACCTCGATCAGGGTCTGACCAGGACCGGCAACCGGTTCGGGTACTTCCTCACAGGTCAGGACCGGAGGGTCCCCGAACTCGTTTACCCGAACCGCCAGCACGACAAGAAGAGTAGACCGCTAAGGGTTGATCTGGAGTTCCACGATGGGAATCCCGGAGTACTCGAGCTCAGTTTCGTAGATGCCGGTTATGTCAGCCGGGAAAGAGAGCCTCGCGGTGCCGCCCGCCGCGATCTCTTTGGTGATGTCGAATCCGTGTACGTGAATCTCTTCATCCACATCCGATTCGACCCTGAAAGTGATCTGTTCGCCCTTGTCGACTTCAATGCCGAGCACCCCGTCGACTGCTTCACCATTTCTGACCACGACCGTAGGGACCGGGGGCAATTTCGCCTTAGCGGTCTGCTTCTGCTTCTCCTCCGGCTGTTCCGTTGCCGAGTTATTGGTTACGACCGGACCCTCTGACTTGTCTGAATCGTCGGGTTTAAGGATCAGGAAAAGGGCGATCGCGACGATGATCAGGATTGCTCCGAGGATGAGCGGGTTGCGACCGGAATTCACGGGCATCATTCTATCTTTCTGGATTCCCCTCCCGCTGCCGGGAACCTCCAGCCTCGTCGCTTTTCGTCCAAAGAGACGCCGCGACCAGGGACGCAGTTGCTGCGACGAAGGACAGCGCCAATGCGGTGTGATCGAGTCCGAACCACACTCCGAAAAGACCGGCCACCGGATAGGTGACGAGCCAGCAAAGGTGGGACAGGGAAAACTGGGCTGCAAAAAGAGCAGGCCGGTCAACCGACCCAGACGAGCGCTGAATCAGCCTGCCGGCAGGTGTCTGAACCAGTCCCAAACCGATTCCCAGAATCAGCCAGCAGGCGACCAGCGCGACGAAGCTCGCAACTGCGCTGGCCAGCAGGAGGCCGACCACAAGCATTGCGCCCCCGAACAGCATGGTCGTCCGGTCGGAAATCCGCTTGAGCAGCGCCGGCAGAACCAGCGCCGAGAGAATTGAACCGGCCCCGGCAGCACCCAGACCCCAGGCGACCGCCGAGTCCGGAAGCCCGAAACTCTCCCGGGCATAAATGACCGTATTGACGATGACCATGGCGCTGGCTGCCGCCGCGGCCAGGTTTAGAGCCAGCAGTCCGCGCAGTCTCGGCGTCGCGAGATAAAGGCGGATTCCGTGGGTGACCCTTCGGACCTGGGATCCTGGCCGAACCTTCGGTTGGGGGATCACGGTCGAGAAGACGAGGACAGCGGAAGCCAGAAACGCGAGGCCATTCCCTACGAAGAGGGCGCTGTAGCCAACCACCCCGAGGAGGCTTGCCGCCAGCAGGGGACTCAGTAAGCCTTCGAGTTCATAGGCGAGCCGGGAAAGCGACAGGGCCTCGGTGTATCTGCGGGTGTCGGTAAGGACATCGGGGATGGCAGCCTGGAAAGTCGGAGTGAACCCGGCAGAACAGGCGTTGATCAGGAAGATCAGAACAAACACCTGCCAGATCGAGCTGACGAACGGAATCAGCAAGACCAGCGGGGCCCGGCCGAGGTCGAGTCCGATCAGGAGGCGGCGCCGGGAAAGCCCGCTTGCCCACGAAGCAACTAGCGGCGAGATCGTGACGTAAGCGACCATTTTCAGGGCCAGGGCGATTCCGACAACTACTCCGGCGTCATCGCCTGCAAGGTCGTAGGCCAGCAAGGAGAGCGCGATGGTCGAAAGCCCGGTTCCGATCAATGCGACCACCTGGGCAGAAAAGAGCCGCCGGTAGACCGGATCTGACAGTGGAGTCAGCAGCTCAGGCATCCGGACCGCCCCCGGTTGTGCAGGTTGTACGGTTCGTGCCTTGGCGCATCCGTCCGAACACAATCCCGCTATGCGACCGCTCAGCCAGAAAGAGGCCGAGGAACTGGCCGAGTCGGTACGACTTTTCGGATCCAGCAGCCGCCTCAAGCTGCTCTGGGCGATGTTTGATGACGAGCGGACCGTCGATGAACTGGCTGAAATTGCGGGCTTGACACAGAGCGCAACGTCGCATCAGCTTCGACTTCTCCGGCAGGCCAGACTCGTTGACGTCAAGCGGGACGGACGACACGCCTACTACCGCCTTCATGACCACCACATCCCGGACCTGCTCGCCGCGCTCCGACACCACCGGGAACACGTCGAGTCTCCGGCCGACGAACCTGGTCTCGTTGTCCCAGAGATCGAGCCACAAGGGCCGAAGTAATCCATGCAACCTGAATGTCGAGTCCGATCAGTCAATTGGTCGCCTGCTAGATGACGCTATCAATATATGAGCGCTTACTCATGAGTAAGTTCGTCACACAAACATGAAGAGCACCTCATATAAACTGGCCCAAGTGTTCCGTAGAAACCCCCTCGCGGGTTACCTTCTTTCGGCCCTCGCGCTGCTTACCTCTGGAGCTTTCGGGCTCTATGAACTGCGAAGCCTTGCGACCTTCCAGGGACACATTGACGACCGATCCGGATCAGCCGTCCAAGAGGTCCTTGCCGCGTTCGCGCCCGCCCTTTCCCTTCTGATCGCGGCCGGCCTGCTGCTCCTGGTCGTTGCCACTGTTTCGTTCAGCTTCCGATGTCGATCCACCCCGGTGAAGGCGAGCAGGATGGCGCTCGTTGGCCTTGCCGCTGCTGTACATATTTTTGGCTCCCAGGAGCTCTTGCAGATCGCCATCGGCGACGGTCACGCGATCGGACTCCACGGACTCTTCGCACATGGCGGCTGGGTGCTGGTTCCGCTCGTAGTCGTCGTGATGACGACCGGCGTTGCCCTGGCCCGGGCCCTTCGCAGCCTGGAGGAGGATCGCCCGCTACCCGGGCTCCCCCGGGTAATTCGCCCCGATGGAGCTTCGATCGATCTCCTCGACCGACGGGTGGTCGAGCCCGGTGATTTCATAAGTCCGTGCCGGTTCGGTCGCGGACCTCCACTCGTCGTCAGCTGAAACACCGCCCGCCGGAGCTCACCGGTTCCGGCAGAACTTCTGACGAAGGGAATCCCCCATGGATGAACATCCAACACCGCCTGCGGACAATGACCCGCGGACCCGCTATCAACCCTCAAGGCTTTCCGAGCGGCGACAAAATCAGGTGACCCGCCGACGCCGAATCCTGTTTGGCGGCGCGCTCGTCGCGTCAATGCTCAGCCTCGCCCTCATCATCTGGCTCTTCTCGCCCGGTGAGACCGAAACCGAAGCGCCACCCGGCATCGCGAATCTCGAGCGGATCGACGGAACGCTTCTGGTTGCCGAGAATGACGAACTCGTCATGCGGCCCTTTGAGCCGTTCGAGGGGCAGGAAGAGATCACCTTCGTGGTCAACGAGGCCAACCAGAAGAATTTCGACCTCGCACACCTGCGTTCACATTCAGCCATCGGCCTGCCGACTCGAGTGTTTTTCCGGAGGCAAGGCGACCAGCTGATTGCCGTCTACAAGGAAGACGCCCCGGCCAACAGCGCTGAATCAGACTGATGAGACCAATGCATCTCCGGATCGGGTCCTCGGGGCTCGTTGCCGCCATGGCTCTGGCGCTGCTCGGGGCCGATGCCGCCTTCGCCCATGGAGTTCAGGGCCGGGCCGAGACACCGATACCGGTCTCGGCCTTCTTCTGGGCCGCCGCAGGAGTACTGGTTGTTTCGTTCGCCGCGCTCGCGCTCGGCTGGAGAAAGCCCCTCCTGACTTCCGTGCCCTGGCGACCGCTTCCGCGGCGACTCAACGATGTTCTCCGGTCGAGAATCCTGACCGGGTCGCTCCGGGCAATCACCATTCTGGGGACCCTCGTGGTCCTCGGCGCGGCCTTGTTCGGATCCACACGCCTTGGAGAGAATCTCTCCTCGGTTGCGATCTTCGTCGTGTGGTGGATCGCCCTGGTGCCAATTTCGATTCTCTTTGGTGACATCTGGCGAACTGTGAATCCCTGGGCGACCATTGCTCGGCTTGCACGGA
>JAUPTY010000221.1 GCA_030917845.1 Actinomycetota bacterium
AAACAATTACGCGGTGCAGGGGACGATCTCCGGAAATGGATCCTCCGCCACCTGGACAGAAGCCGGGGGCGGGACCCCGGACAGCGACCCGGACCTTTCCGGCGTTTTCCGGCGAAACCTGAACACCGACGCGATCCGGTTTGTCTCCCGGCCAAATGGCAGCGCCAGGGTTGTCGCCCCCGGATTCTCCAACTACGCCCTCGGAGATAGCCGACGCGCGCTGTCTGCCAACGGGCGGTACATCGTCTTCGGAACCGCTTCCAGCCACCTTCCGGGGGGCGATACGGCTACCCAGAAGATCTATCGTCGCGACCTTGCGACCGGCAAGATCGAACTCGTCTCGCGGGCAAACGGGGCCAACGGAGCCGTCTCGGAGGGGGACTCGCCATCGATTAGCGGAGACGGAAACCTGGTTGCTTTCCTTGCCTGGGATCAGCTCGATCCGGGCGATACGAATGACAAGTCAGACGTCTACGTGAGGAACCTGAGTGCGGGGACCACCACCCTCGCTTCCCGGGCCGACGGGCCCGCCGGTGTCGTCGCGGACGGCGGCATGACCGGCCTCGCGATCAGTGCCGATGGATCCTCGGTTGCTTTCTCTACGGATTCGACCAACCTCGGCGCCCCCGGTGGTGACGTCCTGGTCTATGTGCGTGATCTGGACACGAACACGACCACCATCGCCTCCCGGGCGACCGGGGTGGCCGGGGCTTTGGCCAACAATGACGCCGAAGACCCGATGCTCAGCGGGGATGGCTCAAGAGTCGTCTTTGCCTCCAATGCGACCAACCTTTCTCCCGACGACGCCAGCAGCTCCAGGAGCATGTACGTCCGGGACCGGACGACCAACGAAACGATCCTCGTGTCGAGGGAGCCGGGACTCGCGGGGACTTCCATTCCTAGCTTCACCTACGACCACACGATCAATGCTGACGGCACCAAGGTGGCTTTCGCCACCTTGGAGGACGCCGCAGTGCCGGCGACGGCACCATGGCCGGTGTCCGAAGACCAGCTTGTGGTGAGGACCATCGCCGATGGCAGCAATGTGCTTGGCAGCTCTTCGCCAGGCGGGGTGGTCGGTGACTCCCAGTCCGAGGATCCCAGCCTCAACGCCGACGGGAGCGTACTGGCCTTCGCGACCAGTGCGGGGAACATTCGAACAGACCTGCTCGTCAACCAGACTGACGCCGTTGTGATCAAGGACCTGACCAGCGGCGCCACCAGCGGACCGCCACTGTTCGGGAATCCCCAGACCCTTCTCTACGGAGCCCGCTTCCCCCAGATAAGCGACAACGGCAACTGCGTGCTCTTCGGGGCCCGGGGTCACAACGCGGTCAGCGGCCATGTCGGCGACTTCGAGTCGACCTACATCTTCGTGCGCTCCGGCACCTGCCAGGACCCGGAGGCGCTGGTTCCGAAGCTGACCTCCGTCGCCCTGAAACCGGCGAAGTTCAGGGTCGCGAAGAAGGCAACGGCCAAGGTAGCCGCGAAGAAGAAAGCTCCGCGTGGCACGAAGATCCGCTTCTCTCTCAACACGAAGGCAAAAGTCACCATCAGGATCGATCAGAAGCTGAAAGGCCGCAAGGTCGGGAAGAAGTGCGTAAAGCCGACCGCGAAGAACCGGGCCAGGAAAGCATGCAAGCGACTCGCCTTCCGGGGCAAACTGACCCGAAAAAACCTGGTCGCCGGCAAGCGGACGGTGGCCTTCAGCGGCCGCATTGGCAGCAAGGCCCTGAAGCCCGGCAAGTACAGGGTGGTGCTGCAGGCATTCGGACCGGGTGGCCAGTCCGCCAAGGTCTACCGAAGCTTCAAAGTGGTGAAGCGCTAGTTCGGGCCCGGCGAAGAAGCCGACTCAGGTTTCGACGCCGGAGCTGAATTCGGTTGAGAGCATGTCCATCATCAGGCCGTCATGCCATCCCCTGCCATCCGGGTCGCGCTCGGAGCGCCTGAGGATGCCGACCGGTTTGAAGCCGACCTTCTCGTAGGCCCGGATCGCCGCGTGGTTGTCGGCTGCGGGGTCGATGGAGAGCCGATGATGGCCCCGAACTTCGAAGAGGTGACGCGCCACCCGGCGGACTGCTTCCGTTCCGATGCCCTTGTTTCTTAGGCGGGGGTCGATGAACAGGTCGATGCCCGCATGACGGTACTTCGGTTCGTCCTCTTCCCAGTACTGGACCATCCCCCCGATCTGACCGTCTACGAAGATGGTCAGCCGGGTTGACTCGGGTTCGTCCCAGGGGAACTCTTCGGTGGGTTCGTCCCACCATCGAACCACTTCCGGACGTTCGTGTATCCAGCGCAGATCACCGACGTGATCCTCGGCCAGGGGCCGAAGATCGATCCGGTTGGTGTCAAGCTCTTCCGGGTCGGGGCGGCGAGAACTACCCTCGCCCTCCTCTCCCCATCGGTTCGGGTCGTCATCCATGTCGGCCAGCAGGCTAAACCGCTTCGGCCCGGGAGTCTGCTCCCGAAGCTTCCCGCAACCAGCATTTCGCGGCCAAAACCCCGAAGCGGAACACCGCATAGTCTTGGGTAATGGCGCAGCAATACCTGAAACCCCTTTTCGACCGGGTCGTGATCAAGGAGCTCGAGCCCGACCGGATGCGCAGTTCGGGACTGGTCGTTCCGCCCGGAACTTCTGAGCCGCCACCCCAGCACGGGATCGTTCTCGCCGTAGGCCAGGGAGTCGACTGGTGGGAAGCAGCCGGCGTCCGGATGCCCGTTCGCCCCGGAGACCACGTCGTCTTTCCGGCCAGTGCCGGCAACT
>JAUPTY010000045.1:0-3335 GCA_030917845.1 Actinomycetota bacterium
GCAGCCGCGTTCTCCATAGCGGCGCCCCAATTCCTTCGGAAATTTAGAAGCTTTGCCCAAGACCATTTCCTGTTGCTGGAAGCGTCACCAGCTACAAGGTCCGTTACCAACGATCCGTAACCAAAAATCCATTCGGTCATTTCAGGGGTGCTTCCTCCTCGAACTGGTCCCAGCCGTTCCAGTCGACACCGCGCCCGTCGTAGAGTACGTCCACATCGTAGAAGTCGGAGGGAGTCAAGCCGACAGGTATCTCCAACAGGTGAGACTCGTTGAACTCCGATGCGAGTTGTGGGGCCGCCCCTCGAATGTGAACGACCAGATTCGCGCAGCTTTCGAGCCTATGACCTTGGATCGAAACAAGGCGTTTACTTGCGTCTAAGTCGTCATCGTCAAGTGGTAAGTAGAGAGTGAAGGGCACGTGCGTATCGGCAATGGGCCAAGAACTATTCGCAACTCGGACTTCTTCGTTTGCCAGCAGGAATCGTTCCGGGTATTCCATTCGCAAATACACCTTGAAGTCGATGTCGACCACCACGATCGTGGTCGACGAGTACATGCGAACCGCGAGGTACCAGCCCTCGACGCCGCGAACCTGCTTCCGGGTAAGCAGTGGTTGGTCCCTTAGGACGAACACCCGTAGCCTCACAAAGAGCCGGAATACAATGGCTCCCAAGAACAGTGCAGGGAGCGAGAGGGATCCGAGTCCGGTGATCCCGACTGCGACTTTTAGTCCACCGCTCAGTTCCGCTGGGTCCAGGTTGCTGGGAGCCAGACCGATCAACGTAAAGAAGGCTGAGCTGACGGCGTCTCCGAACCCGCTAAAGAAGCGAGGCGGAGCGAGTAGCCAGAATGAGACGCCGGCCATAAGCGTCGCCGCGATCGTGATTAGAACGAAACCCAATACCAGTTCCAGAAAGGTAAGAGTGGCGAGGAAAGTTCTTGTGCGATCTGTGACGAAAGGGTGTTTTCGGTTCAAGGCCTTTAGTCGAAAGAGTCGCGTGAGGGTCCCGATGCGACCAGGCGGACGGCTTCTGGTCTTGGGTTCGTTTGCCGGCGAGTCACTCATCGAGGTCGATCCCTAAGGGTCAGGCTGAGTTTGAAGTGCCAGCTTTGTCGCGCGAGAGAGATCGGTTTCCTATCGCATGTTCCCTTTGTGTAGTATCTTGAGCGACTAACTAGACAAACTCAACAATGTCTCAGTCGACTCCGCTGGGCGGTGGGCTAGACGGCCCGGCTGGACGCAAGGCGAAGGGGCCGGACCGCGAGGTCCGGCCCCTGACCCTCTCTCCCCAGAACAGGACGACCCGATGAACCAGAACTCCCTCCATCCCGGATTCGCCCCAAACGTTGTCGCGGTGGTCGGCAACCAGCGTCCAGGCAGCGGTACCCTGAAGCTGGCTTCGGGTATTGCCGATGGCCTGGCGACCCAGCTTGGTGACACGCCCGCAGTCACGATCGACCTGGTGAACCTGCCGCTCAGCGACGGATCTTTCGGCCCGGAACTCAACTCGCTCGTGAAGGGAGCTCAGGTTGTGATTGCCGCCAGCCCCACTGTGATGGGCAGTTATTCGGGGCTCCTCATGTTGTTCCTCGACGGCCTGCCGGAGGCTGCCCTGCTTGACAAGACAGGCATTCCGCTGATGATCGCCCGTCAGGCCAGGCATGCGATGGCGACAGATGTCCACCTTCGGCCAGCCCTGCTCGAACTCGGAGCGACCTGCTCCACGCCTTCGCTGGTTGCGCTTGAATCGGAACTCGCCTCGCTCGGGTCCGAAGGCCTGGTCACGGCATGGCTCGAGCGCAGCGGTAACTGGCTTTCTGTCAGCCGGGTCTTTTGAGCGGGTTCACGACGGGTCCCGCGGGCAGGCTCAGCGGCGGATCAGCAAGCGGGATGAGGCACGGGCGCGAACTGGATTCGAGGCCTGGAGCTCGAAACTGACTTTGGCGCTCTTGACCTTGCCCTTCCTGATCTTCACATTGAAGCGGTGGCTCCGGGTTGCGCCTGGCGCCACCTTGCCGAGGAGGCCGGACCCTTTGGCCTTGACTACGTTTGGACCCGGCGACTTGACGCATACCTTCACGCCTTTGGCGGCCCCGTTGCCCGAGTTCTTCACCTTGACGGTGAAGACGGCTGACTTGCCGGCCTTGACTTTGCGCTGCTTCGGATTGACCGTCAGCTTCAGGTCAGGCTCCAATACCTCTGGCGGATCCACATTCGGCAGGTTCTCATCGAGAGTCCGGGTCAGTGCCAGAGAGCTCGGGCCCAGATCCAGGGCGTCGAGATTGTCGAGCAGGGAAGCAATATCGAGACCGCCCAGATCGAGACCCCCGGCAACCAGAGCGCCCGGCCCGAGGGTACCCTTGGTGAACCGGGCATCGCCCTCTGCTTCGGTCGAGAAGGTCACATCCATTGGCGAAAAACCACAGGCCAGTTCTCCACTCAGCAGACCGGAGAGCAAACCAAGTGAGCTACCCAGGTCAATACCCAGCCCGTCGAGCGCGCCTAGAACCTGGCCGACGTTCACCTTCAGGAAGATTCCGGTTTCGGCATCGAGATCGAGCTGGCCCGTCTCCTCGTTCCAGGTACCGGTCGCGGGTTTGCTGGTCGTCATGTATCCCTCGATGTTGACCGGTTCGGAGATCCCGTAAAGCGGAAACTTGAATCCTTCCGGCGGAATGGTCACGCTGCCGTTCTCATCCACGGTGCCTTCGATAAGCGCGCCCCCATGATCCCGCCGGAAATGCGGCCGGATAGAAGGGAACCGGCAGGGCAGGGCCGGGCCCGGGAGCCCGGAAGGCCGGGACCGGGCGCTCTCTACGATTTGTCCTGGCCATGAAGCGGTCACCTTTTTTACAAATTCAAGCGAGGTAACGAAGTGAGCACTGGCAGTTTCAGACTGAAACCGCCCGGACGGGCGCCTTCGTCCGCCAGGCGAGCGCCTTCAGGGGCTGGGTCCGGGCGGATGGCTCGACCGAGTTTGCGGCCGAACCGGGCCGCTACCACCTGTATGTGAGCTACGCCTGCCCCTGGGCCTCGAGGGCGATCATTTACCGCCGGCTGAAGGGCCTTGAGGAAGTGATTTCGATGACGGTCGTGGATCCGGTCCGGGACGAAAAGGGCTGGAGGTTCTTTGAAGATGAACCTGACCCGATTAACGGATTCGAGTACGTCGGAGACGCCTACCGGCTCACCGATCCGGACTTCAGCGACCGTGTGACCGTGCCGTTGCTCTGGGACAAGCAGACCAACCAGGCCGTCAATAACGAGAGCAGCGAAATCATCCGCATGCTCAACTCCGAGTTCAACCAGTGGGCGAAGAACCCGGATCTCGATT
>JAUPTY010000045.1:3435-11828 GCA_030917845.1 Actinomycetota bacterium
ATCGTGCCGATGGGCCCGGTTCTCGACCTCGACAGCGACCCCGGCCGAAGCCACCTTTAACTGCAAGTCATCCGGTCTGTGCCGAATGACCACAGAAACCCGCGCCGCCCATAAGAGCAATGAATTGTTGGGCGCGGCTCCGATTGGGGTCAGTACCATCGCCCGATGGAAACGGAACGATGAACGTGCCATCGAGTGATGGCCAGCTGCGCTGGCACTGGTTTCTGCCGACCTCCGGTGACGGCCGCAACGTGACCAACGTTGTCGATCGGCTTGGCCAGACCGCGATGCCCCGGCCGGCCGACGTCGAATACCTGGCAGAAGTGGCGAAGGCGGCCGAGCGGGCCGGCTTCGAAGCCGTGCTCACCCCGACCGGATCCGGCTGCGAAGACGCCTGGGTCACCTGCGCCGCGGTCGCCCAGCACACCGAGAAGCTCAAGTTCATCGTCGCCTTCAGGCCCGATGCAATCCAGCCAGCCTGGGCCGCCCACCAGGCAGCGACCTTTCAGCGGCTGACCAACAACCGTCTGCTGCTCAACGTGGTCACCGGTGGCGACCCGGTCGAGCAGAAGTCTTTTGGCGACCACCTCGACAAGGAGACCAGGTACCGCCGCACAGGAGAGTTCCTGAAAATCATCAAGCGTTCCTGGTCAGGCGAGATCTATGACCACGAGGGCGAGTTCTTTCACCTCGAACAGAGCGGTCTCCGCCGCACCCTGGATGGCTTCGAGATTCCGAGGGTCTACTTTGGCGGTGCTTCTCCTCCGGCCCTGGAAGTTGCCTCGAGGTTTGCCGACACCTGGCTTACCTGGGGTGAACCGGTCGGGACCGTTGCCGAGAGGATCGCACCGGTAAAGGAGAAGGCCGAGGCCGCAGGCCGCGAGATCCGTTGTGGGCTGCGCATACACATAATCAGCCGGGACAGCGAGGAAGAAGCCTGGCGGGAAGCCGACCGGATCCTCGAGTCAATTGACCCGGAACAGGTCGCCGCCGCCCGTGAGAAGTTCTCCCGCATGGAATCAACGGCACAGGCCCGGATGACAGACCTCAGCCACTCTTCGGACGGCGATGCCCTCGACCGTGACGCCCTGATCATCGGACCGAACCTCTGGGCCGGGGTAGGCCTGGTCAGGGAAGGTGCCGGTACGGCGATCGTCGGCAGCCATGAGCAGGTTGCCGAGCGGTTGCTGGAGTACCGGGATATCGGAATCGACGAGTTCATCCTCTCCGGATATCCGCACCTGGAGGAAGCACTCAATTTCGGGGAGAATGTTCGTCCGATCCTGGACGCCGCGACTTCGGTGGCACTGACCTGAACCGGATCACCAACACTGCGATCAGGCGGTTCGACTTCGTCCAGAAGCTCGAGTGGTTCCTGATCGCTTCGGTGTTCACGATCCTGACGATCAGGACCCAGCTCTGGCTGACCAACTATCCCGAGCTCGGCGGGAGCGGCCTGCACATCGCCCACCTGCTCTGGGGCGGGCTGTTCATGGTGATCTCGATCTGGATCGGCCTGATCTACCTGAATCGCTGGAGCCGGAATGTGCTTGCCATCCTCGGCGGGATCGGCTTCGGCTTCTTCATCGATGAACTTGGAAAGTTCATCACCCAGGACAACAACTACTTCTTCAAGCCCGCCGCGGGAATCATCTACCTGATCTTCGTGATCATGTTCCTGATCATCCGTGAACTCTCGCGGCGGCAGAAGCTGGACCCCCAGACCGCCCTCGCCAATGCGCTTTCGCTTCTGCCCGCCACCGCAGTAGGCGATTTCCGGCAGGACGAGGCCCTCAG
Organism: Actinomycetota bacterium; assembly: GCA_030917845.1. Taxonomy (GTDB): domain Bacteria; phylum Actinomycetota; class Thermoleophilia; order Solirubrobacterales; family 70-9; genus 67-14. The sequence continues at coordinate 5,233 of JAUPTY010000045.1, forward strand.
GGCAGCGCGGCTGCTCGACATGGCCGACCAGAAAGACCCGATGGTCGCCCGGGCCAGAGAGATGTTCGACCAGGCTTCGGTCAAGCCGAGCCACCGGCCGTCGCGTCTGACCAGGTTCGGGAACCGGGTCCATGAGCGGATCAGATCCATATCCGTTCGGCCGGGTTTCGAAAAGCTGGTGATCGTCGTCCTCGCCATCTGGGCCGCGATCGCCTTCCTCAGCACGTCGGCGCTGCTGCTCGACATCGGCGGGGTGCAGGATGCGAAAGGTCCCGATGTTGACCAGGGGGTGATCGGTTACGCCGAAGGTATTTCAACCCTGATCTCTGTCGGCCTGATCGCAGCCGGGGCCTGGAAGATGGCAAGGGGCCGGCACGCGTCTGCCTATCGCTTCTTTAGCTGGGCACTCCTGGTTTCCATCCTCGTCACCAGGGTCTTCATCTTCATCGAATCCCAGTTCGCGGCGGTCTTCGGATTGGCTGTTGACCTGGTTCTCTTCGCCTTGATTTCGGAACTTGCCAGCCAGGATGAGCAGGAGCAACATCGCTTCGCTGGGCTCGGTGAATCCGACCTTGCCGAGACCGACGCATCAGGTGAGAAACCCTGACGTTCACAGGTTCCGTATTTTCCCGCATAGTTTTCGCAGCAGGGAGTGGAAGAAGGACTTCCACGGGAGACAGGGAGTGCTCCCATGACTCGTAAATTAGGGATGGAGGAACTCAGCATGCGTAGCTTTCGGGTGTATCTGGCCACATTGGCCGCAGTCATTGCAGGGCTTGCCCTGATAGGTGGCATGGCCACTACAGCCAGCGCCAAGCCGAAGCAGCTGAAGACCGCTCCGAAGGTGACTTCGAAGGCGACCTACACGGCTCACGGCAGCGTCGGTGACGCATACGTCAAGAACGCGACACCGGGCAACACACTGCTCCTCGTCAACGAGAAGAACAAGATCGTTCGGACCGGCAAGGCTGACACCTATGGATCGAAAATCTTCTACGACGTCACCCCGGGTGCCTTCTTCACCGTTCGTACCCCGAAGGGCATGGAGCCCAGGGCACGAGCAAGTTCAAGGTAAGGAAGCCGGGGGCGAACCCGCCGCAGTCCTTCTATGACGCCAAGACACTGAACGCCGGTCTCAACTAGGTGACCATGCGCGACGGAACCGAGATCGCAATGACCGTGCGTCCGCTGGCAGGCAAGACCATGGAAGACGGTCCGTTCCCGACCTTCATTGAGTACTCGGGCTACCAGACGGCAGCCCCGCATGACCTTCTCCAGTCGATCATCGACCAGCTCGGTGGTGGCGGGGGCGCCAACGACCCCCTGGCACCGGCGACATCGACCGCGGTTGGTTCCGTGATCGGCCCGCTGCTCGACTTCGCCGTGGTCAGCGTCCAGATGCGTGGCTCCGGCTGCTTCGGTGGCGCCTTTGACCTTTTCGGCTGGCCGACCACTTACGACGGGTATGACGCGATTGAAACCGTCGCCGCCCAGGACTGGGTCCAGGGTGGAAACGTCAGCATGGGCGGCATTTCCTTCTCGGAAATCACCCAGCTGTTCACAGCCGGTACCCGGCCGCCGCACCTGGCCGCCGTCTCGCCGCTTTCGGTTTCGGATGACATGTATTGCGGCACTGGCTTCCCGGGTGGCATCTTCAACAACGGGTTCGCCTTCAGTTGGATCACCGAGCGGGCCAACGACGCCATGCAGGCGCCGGCTGACGGCCAGTCATGGGCCAAGATCATGACCACTACCGGTGACCCGGATGTGGCTGACCTCGCCCTCCGCGAGGAGCAGAAGCAGCACTGCATCGACAACCAGAAGATGCGGCTGCAGACGCGGGACTACAACAAGTCCATCCAGAACAACCCGTACCGCACGACCGGGCTCTTCACCAAGCGCTCACCCGGCGCCTGGGTCAAGAACATCAACGTGCCGATCTTCTGGGTCGGTGCCTTCCAGGACGAGCAGACCGGCGGCCACTGGGTCGAGTCGGTGCGCAACCTCGCCAGGTCAAATCGGGACGTCTGGGTGACCATGGAGAACGGCGTTCACGTCGATTCGCTCGGCCCAAGCACGATTTCCCGCTGGGCCGAATTCATGAATCTGTTCACCGGTGACGGCCGGATCCCCCGGATCAACCCGGTGGTGATTGCCGCGGGCCCGGTGCTCTACCAGTTGATTGCAGAGTCTCCCGCGCTGCCGATCGAGCAGAGCCGCTACGCGACGATGCTTGACACGCTACAGAACGTGGCCGCGGCCAAAGCCGACTTCCGCCAAGACCCGAGGATCCGGATCCTTATGGACAACGGCGCGGCGATCCCGAGTCAGCCCGGAGCGATCGGTGCGGCCTGGGAGACCCAGTTCACAGACTGGCCGGCCCCGGGCCTCAAACCGACCAGGTTCTTCCTCGGCAAGGGTGGCAGCCTGACCTCGGCCAAGGCGGCAAGGGGAGGCGTCGCGAGGTACCTCTCGGATCCTTCGGTCCGCCCGGCCCGGACGCTCGGCGAGAACGCAGAAAGCGATTCGTGGAAGCCGCAGCCGGCCTACAACTGGCAGCCGGTCGCTCCTGGCAAGGGTCTCGGGTTCATCACTCCAGCCCTTGACAGGGATGTGTTCATCGCCGGCCCGTCGAGCGTCGATCTCTACCTCAGGTCGAGCAGGCGGAACACGGACATCCAGGTCACCCTGACCGAGGTGAGGCCCGAGATCGGAAAGGTGGCCACATAGCGCTCCCTTTTCCGATCTCGCGCTTGAGGGAGACCGGGCGACACGCAGATCCTTCATGCTCTGGGTATGGCGAAGAAGCGCAGGCCAAAGAACCGGGTTCCGAGAGACAAGGGCACTTCCTCCAGCTACACCGACTCCGACGGCAACGTGCTGGTCCTGCGCGATTCCCTCAGCCTGGGTTCGATCGCCAAAGTGAGCGAGCAGATCAACAATCAGGCCTACTCGGTTGACGATCTCTGGCAGCGCCGGACCGAACTGGTCTTCGAACGGCTTGCCGTCTCCTGGGAAATCGCCGGCCTGCCCCTCGATGACCAGAAAATGCTGCTCGGCCGCTACCGGATGGCCGATCCGGAAACCCGCCGCTGGGTCCGCGAGACGATCGACGAACACGTTCGCAACCACATTCCCGAACTCGCCTGAAAAGCCCAAAGGCTGCAGGAACCTCCCGTGACGGATGAATCTGCAGGGTTTGCGAAATCAAGATCGTCCCCTCAGGCCAAAGCCTGCTGAAACCTCCATCGGCGGGGGTTTCAGCAACTTGTCTGCCGCGTCAGGGCTTGAGGCGGTGGCCGGTGCTGAAGAGGAACTGGGCCCAGGCCACCAGGGCGAAGGTGATCACGGCGACGACACCCAGCGAAAGAAGGGGGGAGACGTCAGCCGAGCCGAGGAACCCGTAGCGGACCGCTTCGACCACGTAGAAGAGCGGGTTGAGGTGGGAGATCTGCTCCCAGGGAGAGCCCAGGCGGCTGACCGAATAGAAGACTCCGCCGAGGAAGATCAGGGGCAGGATCACGATGTTGTTGATGAAGGACTGGTTGTCCCAGGACTGGGCGTAGATCCCGACGATGATCCCCAGGGCTCCGAAGCTGGTGATCGTGAGCAGCACCGCGAGTGCCAGGGCCAGGGGTTGCTCGAGTGGCGCACCGGTAAGTGGCAGGGCCAGGGCGGCAAGGACGGCGCCGATGATCAGGGACCGCATCGCGCCGCCGGCGATGTAGCCCAGGTGCACCTGCCAGGCGCTCATCGGGGCGGAGAGGATGTCATCCAGGTAGCGGTCGTTGCGGGCCTGGAAGATCGTGCTCGAGTTGTTCGAGTAGGCCGACTGGGCCATCGCCATGGCAATCAGACCGGGCACGATGAAGATCTCGTATGCGAATCCGTTCACTTCGGCGATGCTGTCGCCGAGCGAGACCCCGAAGACAAGGATGAAGAGCAGGGAAGAGATGACCGGAGCGAGGATGGTCTGCTTCCAGAGCTTCAGCACCCGGTGGCATTCCCGCCTGGTCAGCCAGGCGAGTCCGCGCCACGGATGCGGCTCCACATCAACCGGCGGCAGCGGATTCATCCGGCCTGTCCGTCGTCCACTGGATCGGCTCCCGCTGGCCCGGCGTCACCGGCGATTTCCTCGAGCCCTTCGGCCAGGGTGATCCGCCCGCCGGCCACGGTCCGCAGGTAGACCTCCTCGAGTGTGTCGACGCCGAAGGACTGCTTCAGTCCTTCGGCCGAGTCACGGGCAACGATGTGGCCACCGCTGATCAGGGCGATCTCGTCGCAAAGCGCCTCGGCCTCTTCGAGGTAGTGCGTGGTCAGCAGGATCGTGGTGCCCTGCTCGTGGAGGCTGCGAATGTAGCGCCAGAGTTCGTGACGGAGTTCGAGATCGACTCCCGCGGTGGGCTCGTCGAGGATGACCAGCCGCGGCCGGTGGAGCAGAGCCCGGGCCAGCAGCAACCGGCGGCGCATCCCGCCCGAGAGCTTCGGCGCCTCGACATCCCGCTTGGCCCGCAGATCGAAGGCATCAATCATCTGCTCGGCCCGCTCCGAGGCTTCGCTGCGATCCATCCCGTAGTAGCCACCGTGGTAGAGCAGGGTCTCGTAGACGGTGAGGAACTTGTCCAGATTCGGCTCCTGCTCAGCGATCCCGATCATGCGGCGGGCAGCCATGCTCCCCCCGGGCTGCCCGAAAACGCTGATTTCACCCCCTGAAAGCCGGATCAGGTTACAGACCGCACCGATCAGGGTGGTCTTGCCGGCCCCGTTCGGACCGAGCAGTCCGAAGAAGCTGCCGGCCGGAATCTCCAGGTTCAGATCCTCCAGAGCGAGGGTGCCGTCTGCATAGCGTTTGGTCAGGCCGTGGATCGACAGGGCGACCGGCGCCGCACCGGCCGTCCTCAGGCCGGTTGTTGTCGCGGGCTGATCCATGCGTCACCATGCAACCATGAGTGCACTCTCGGGCGTCATCGTGGCTGACTTCAGCCGGGTCCTCGCCGGACCCCTGGCGGCGATGACTCTCGGCGACCTCGGGGCGAACGTGATCAAGGTCGAGCCTCCCGACGGAGACGAGACCCGTTCCTGGCTTCCCCCGGTTGACGCTGAGGGACGATCGACTTACTTCCAGACAGCGAACCGGAACAAGCGATCGCTGACCCTCGACCTCAAGACAGAGGAAGACAGGAAGCTTGCTTTCGAGCTGGTCATGCGGGCCGATGTACTGATCGAGAACTTCCGGCCCGGAACCATGGCCCGGTTCGGACTCGACTGGGAATCCGTCCATGCCGCCCATCCGTCACTCGTCTACTGCTCGATCACCGGCTTCGGTGAAGGTCCGGGCGCGACCATGCCGGGATACGACCCGTTGATCCAGGCACTCAGCGGAATGATGTCGATTACCGGGCCGCCGGATGGGGAAGCGAGCAAGGTCGGGGTGGCCCTCGTGGACGTGATCGCCGGCCTGAACGCCTCCACCGGCATCCTTGCGGCCCTGCACGACCGCAAGACCCTGGGATCGGGTCAGAGGGTGGAGATCAACCTGCTCTCGACAGCACTGGCCGCGCTAGCCAATCAGAGCTCAACCTGGCTCAACACCGGAGAATCACCCACCAGGATGGGCAATGTCCATCCGAGCATCGAGCCCTTCTCCACTTTCGCTACCGCCACCGGCCCGATCATGATCTGCGCCGGAAACGACCGCCAGTTCCGGCAGCTTGCGGTGACCATCGGGGCCCCGGGTCTGGCGGATGACCCCCGGTTCGGCAGCAACCTTGACCGGGTGGGAAACCGGGATGCCCTCCGGGAAGAGCTCGAGCGGAGGCTCGGGCTCGATTCGGTCGAGTACTGGGCGGAGGCATTGAAAGACGCCGGCGTGCCCGCAGGTGCGGTCAATGACATCGGTGGCGGATTCGCGATGGCCGAGTCCCTGGGTCTAGTCCCGGTCACGGAAATCGACGGGGCCCGCACGACTTCGACCCCGATCAGGCTTTCTGCCAGCCCCCCGGAGAAACGGCTTGCTCCCCCGGCGCTCGACGGCCACGGCGACGAGATACGCGCCTGGCTGCGAGCGCCGCGCGAAGATTGACTGCGGGCAATTACCCAACTTGCCCGGCCGGTCTGGACTCGGGCTCCCCGGACCGCCATGATTCGTGAATGACGGCTCTTGAAGGAATACTCGTAGCGGACTTCAGCCGGGTGCTGGCCGGTCCGCTCGTAACCATGACCCTCGCCGATTTCGGCGCTGATGTAGTCAAGGTGGAACCTCCGGGAGGCGACGAAACGCGCACATGGTCCCCTCCGGCAGACAGTCGGGGCCGGGCGACTTTCTTCCTTGCCGCCAACCGTAACAAGCGGTCGATCGAGCTCGATCTGAAGGAGCCGGGTGACCTGGAACTGGCTCGCGAGCTGGTCCGGCGGGCGGACGTCCTGGTCGAGAATTTCCGGCCGGGCACAATGGATCGGCTCGGACTCGGTTTCGAGGACATGTCAGAGCAGAACCCGGGGCTCGTCTATTGCTCGGTCAGCGGCTTCGGCTCCAAGGGCGGCGCCAATCTCCCGGGCTACGACCCGCTGGTCCAGGCGATGAGCGGAATGATGTC
>JAUPTY010000222.1 GCA_030917845.1 Actinomycetota bacterium
ACGTCAAGGACCGGCTCGGGTGCCCGGAGCTGCCGTCTGGTGAACCAGATCAGGCTGCCGATCCCGGCCAGCAAAGAAACCAGGACCTTGGGGTCGTCGAAGCCGTACCTCGCACCTTCCTTGAAGCCGTAGGCGATTCCGAGAATTCCGATCATGGTCAGGATCACTGCGAAGCTGTCCCACGGTGGCGGGTTCGCTGCCTTGCTCTCAGGTAACAGCTTTAGCGCGATAGGAATGATGATCAGGACTATCGGCACGTTGATCAGGAAGACCGCTCCCCACCAGAAATGCTCGACCAGGAAGCCACCGATGAGCGGACCGATCGCCGCCCCGCCGGCGCTTACCGCGCTCCAGATACCAACTGCCTTCACCCGCTCTTCCCGGTCCCGGAAGATGTCCCGGATGATCGACATGGTCGGCGGCATGATCATCGCCCCGCCGACACCGAGCAGCGCCCGGGCGGCAATCAGGGCTTCCGCGGTGGGAGCGAAAGTGGCGGCGATCGAGGCGATGCCGAATACGGCCATGCCGGCGATCAGCAGTTTCTTCCGGCCCAGCCGGTCGCCGAGTACCCCGGAAGTGATCAGCAACGGCGCCGCGATCAGCGGGTAGACGTCAATGATCCAAAGCAGCTGCAGAGCGGTCGGGTCGAGGTCCGCCGAGATCGCTGGGGCAGCCACATGAAGCACGGTCACGTCGATGACGACGACCATCAGCGAAGCGCAGATGACGGCAAGAATTGCCCAGCGGCGGGGATGCGATGCGGCTGTCTCGACCATCATTTTCCTTTGGCGACGAGGCCACCGAAGACGGCTTCGTGAATCAGCCGGGGCACTTCCATCTCACCGGCGTACCCGTCCTCGACCAGGTACCAGGCGGACATCACCTGGCCGCTGAACGAGTAAGACATCCAACGGGGAGTAAGGTCGGGCCGAAAGACCCCTTCGGCCTGTCCCCGGGCGAAGAACTCCTCGAGGCGCTGGTCCTGCTCCCGGAGCCGGTCGCCGAGATCAGCGGTGTGTTCCAGGCTCGGGGTTGCGGTAAGCAGCCAGTAGGACTGAGCTAGCGGGTAGCAGTCGTCGATCAGCCGGTCGAATGCGGGACCGATCGGACCTTCGTCGATCGAGGCTTGCTCGAAAACCTGATCGCAGCGGTCAAGCAGCCAGCCGTAGACCGATTCGACGAGTGCTTCGCGGTCGCCGAAGGCCCGGTGCAGGGTGGCCCGGCTGACCCCGGCCGTTTCGGCGATTTCCGAGGTCGAGGCGCCGGGGTTGGCCACGAGGGCCTGCGCCACGTCGCGAAAGAGCTTGTCCTGTCCGGAATCCATACCAGACAGCATTGTATCAACTGAGACAGTTTTGTCTCAGGCGGTTACCGGCGGCAATCGACCGCCTTGAACCCGCCCGCCGCCTTGTAGATCCGGGCGAAGCGGAGGTTGCTGCGGACAAAGTACCCACCGCGATCGAGGATGTTCGCGGTACGGACAACCGAACCGGTCCGCTTGTAGATCCGCTCGACCCGCTTCATCACCTTGATGTCCCCAGCCGGAATTCGTGGTGCCGGGAGGTCGCCGTCCAGGGGGCCTGCCCCCACCCTGTGTATGGCATCGATCTCCTTGCGGTGCTGCAGTTTTCGATCACCGACTCCGGAACCACCGATGATGTAGAAGAGCTTCCGGCCGGAAAAGCCAATCGTGAAAGCGGGCGTCTCCCGGCCCGGCTTGAGACTGCGGAAGACGGGGATGCCACGCTGCTCCTGAATCGCACCGGAACCAATCAGCGCAGCCGCGTAACCCTTTGCGATGCAGATGTCTTCGTTGGCGATAAACAGTTCCCGGCCGCATTTCGATGTCGGGATGACACCACAGTCCCCGTAAAAGAAGGTGGAGCTGCTGCGTTCGAAGAGGTAATCCGAAAGGAGCACGTTCCGGAAGGACTTGCCCAGCCACAGATGACCGGTCGAACCGGAGAGTGCTGGAGCCTTCATCTCGCGGTTCGGCCCCGGCGGCCGGCCCTGACAGGTGCCGGGTCCGGTCGACTTGCTCTCCGGGTCGACCATCACCGGCGAAAGACTGGCCGGGGAACCATTGGTCAGGCGGGTAAGGCATATGCCGTCCGGCCGTATCGACCAGATCTCGGTTGTTTCCGCGATCTCACGTTTCGGACCCCGGGTCGACTGGAAGATGATCCTGCCCGGTGCGGACCAGTCCGGGCGTCGTTCATCGGCGACACCGCCGGTCCGATAAGTCAGGTTGTGGGCATTGGTTCCGTTCGCGTCGACCAGACGGATCCGGCTGAAGTTGAGGCACGAGTACTCGGCGTTCCAGCAGAAGTCATTGTCCCCTTCGGCGTCGACTTCGCTGAAGGCGATCCTGTCCCCGTCCGGGGACCAGTCACCACCCAGCGAGTTCGCGGCCAGCTCCCGGCTCTTTCCGGTAGTGAGGTTGAGGACACGAAGGGAAGAGCCGTAACCGTCCTCGAAGAAGACCCCTTCGTATCCCGGGTCGAGCAGATAGAGCAGCCGCTTCCCGTCGGGTGAGAGTGAAGGCTCGGCCAGACTCTTCCAGCCGACCCAGGGCCGGAACCGCTGCCTCAGGCTGTAGAGCACCTTGCCGGAACTGCCGTCGAGATCCGTGGTGAAGATCTGCGCGGCTCCCCTCCTCCCCGTCTCCCTGAAGTACGCCGCCAGGATCCGCCCACCGGGCGTGAACGCAGGGTCGGCGTAACGCTCCCG
>JAUPTY010000223.1 GCA_030917845.1 Actinomycetota bacterium
TGGTGGCGACCAAAGGTGCCCGGTCACCGATACCGGAAGAACTGGATGATCTGGCCATGTACACCGCGCTCCGCATCCGGTCGGCACTGACCGGAGGCGACATCTGGACCGATGACCACGCCCCCGTGGAATGGTTGATCGATCTCTCCATCCTTGATTACGCACGTGAGTAAGACGACCCGAACCCCGCCTCCCTGGCCGCCACCGGACCTCCCCATGAAGCGAGCCCCCTTCCGCGCCTGGCTGGTCACCGGACCGGTCGGCCGCTTCGTCGGCTTCATCCTCGACTTCGCCAGGGCTCTGATGGCCCACAGAAAGAGCCGCAAGGGGCGCCGATGAGCGAGGAGTATCTGCTGATCCATTTCGAAGACGGCACCCAGCTCGAGGCATGGCTGGAAGAAAACGGCGAGACCGTCGACGAGGTCTGGGTTGAGATCCACAAGAAACACACCGGTGTGAAGTCCCTCACCTGGACCGAGATCGTGGACACAGTGCTCTGCTTCGGCTGGATCGACAGCCAGAGCCGCCGGATTGATAAAGGCCGTTACCGGCAACGGCTCACCCCCCGTCGCAAGCGCAGCAAGTGGTCGAAGATCAATCGTGAGAAGGTCGAAAAGCTGATTGCCGAGGGCCGTATGCGTGAATCAGGTCTGGCCGAGGTCGAAAAGGCGATAGCCGACGGTCGCTGGGACGCGGCCTATGACAGCCCGGCCACCGCGACCGTTCCGGAGGAGTTCGCCGGGGCCCTCGAGAAGGCCGGGCTGACTGAAGATTTCTCAAAGCTCAAATCCCAGGAGCGTTTCGCGATGCTCAACCGGATCCAGACCGCGAAACGCGCTGACACCAAAGCCCGGCTGATCGAGAAGTTCTGCGGCATGATCAGTAGGGGCGAGAAGATCCACCAGTAGAACCGGGCGGGGAAGCGGCGGAAAGCCGGTCCCCGATACCCTCATTCGACCTTGAAGACCACTGTTACTGAACTAGAAGATTCGAGGGCACAGGTCGAAGTCGAAGTTCCGGCTGACGAAGTGTCCGTCCAGGTCCAGCGGGCCGCCCGGGCACTTGCCCGCGAGATGCGCATGCCCGGTTTCCGCAAAGGCAAGGCGCCGCCCTCGCTGGCGATCCAGCGTCTGGGCTACGAAACCGTCTTCCAGGAAACTCTCCAGGAAGCCCTTCCCGAGTGGTACCAGACGGCTGTTTACGGCTCCGGGATCATTCCGATCGGTTCCCCCGAGGTCGAGGTCACCAAGGCGCCGACCCAGGACGGCGAGACCGTCGAATTCAAGTTTGAAGTCGGAGTCCGTCCAAGCGCCCAGCTCGGCGAATACAAGGGCCTCGAAGTCGAGAAGGCCAGTACCGAAGTGCCTGGCGAGGTGATCGACCGCGAGGTCGACCGCATGCGTGAAGGCCTGGCCAGCCTCGACGTGGTCGACCGCGCCGCCCGGGAAGGCGACCACGTGCTGGTCGATTTCGTCGGCTCGCTCGACGGTGAGGAATTCGAGGGCGGGGCCGCCAACGACCACACCATCGAAATCGGCTCCGGACAGCTGATCGATGACTTCGAAGAGCAGATCATCGGCGCCAAGGCGGGTGACGAGGTTGCGGTCAACGTCAACTTCCCGGATGAGTACGGAGCAGCAGAACTGGCCGGCCAGAACGCCGACTTCGCCGTCAAGGTCAAGGAAGTCCGGGTCAAGCAGATGCCCGAGGCTGATGACGACTTTGCCTCGGAGGCATCCGAATTCGACACGCTCGAGGAACTGCGCGCGGACATCGCCGAGAAACTCGGTGAATCGGCCGAGCAGCGGATCGAACAGGAATTCCGGATGGCTGCCGTGGACGCAGCGGTCGCCAACGCCAAGATCGGCATCCCCGAGGCCATCCTCCGGGCCCGCGGTGAAGAACGCTGGGACCGCGTTGAGCGCCAGATGGCCGGTCAGGGCATGAATCCCGACACCTATCTCCAGATGCAGGGCAAGACCCGCGACGAGATCATTGACGATTCACTAGACGACGCCGATCAGGAAATCCGCCGAGAAGCCGTGCTGGTCGCCGTCGCCGATGCCGAAGGCGTCGAGGTAACCGACGAGGAGATGGCGGAAGAACTCGAACACGCCGCCTCGCATGAGCGCACCACTGGAGCCAAACTGCTCGAGAGACTGAAGCGCGACGGCCGCCACGAAATGGTCGCCGCCGACATCAAGGTCCGCAAGGCCATGGACGTGATCGCCGAATCCGCCAAGCCGGTCGACATGCCGAAGGAAGAATCAGACAAGAAGCTCTGGGGTATCGGCGATGACGACGAGGAAGATTCGGGAACCGAATCTTCCGAGGAATAAGCAGTCGGGGCCGGTCTTCGCCGGCCCTCCGAATGAAACCCGCCCCTCCCACAGAAGAATCGAATGGTTGGGAGGGGCTCCGCCAGGTTCGGCCCGGCGGCTTGCCTCTATAAACTCGCCGCATGAGTCCACTTGTCCCCATGGTCGTTGAACAGACCTCTCGCGGAGAGCGTTCGTTCGACATCTATTCCCGGCTCCTAAACGAGCGCATCATCTTCCTCGGCACCGGCGTGAACGAGGACATCGCCAACCTGGTGGTGGCACAGCTGCTTCACCTTGATGCGGAGGACCCCGAGAAGGACATCAGCCTCTACATCAACTCGCCGGGTGGTTCCGTTTACGCGGGCCTCGCGATCTACGACACGATGCAGTTCATCAAGCCCGATGTCCAGA
>JAUPTY010000046.1 GCA_030917845.1 Actinomycetota bacterium
GGCCGAGGTCCGTTTCTCCGCGGAACGGAGTCCGATCATCCATTTATGAATGTTCTGATCGGAGGGGTTGAACCTGGAGGAGGAGCGAAGCTCGCCGACTTACTTATGTATAGGCGGGTCGGCCCCGCCCGACTTGCAGTCAAGCGCCGGGCCGGTGGCTCCTGGCGCGGCCCGGGTCAGTCCTGGCTGACGGTTACTTCGATGTCGTGACCATCAGGGTCACGGAGGAAGGCGGAGTAGGAACCGGAGCCGTGGGCGCTGGTCTCGCCAGGCTGGGCGACGTTGGAGCCGCCCGAGTTGGTTCCGCCCTCCCATGCGGCCTTCACAGCCGCGATGCCGGGAGCACCGAGGCTGATCATCGTGCCCTCCGCCCGCACTCCGGGCCGGTCGGTAATGAAGAGAATCGGTCTCGAAATGCCGTAACCGATCGCCTTCGTTTCATTGACGTGCCGCCGCCAGCCGAGTGGCGAAAGCAGGGCGTCATAGAACGACGAGGCGCGGGGAAGATCCGAAACTTCAATGACGATGTGATGAAGCACGTAGTGCAGGCTATTCGAGAAGCAATGGGTCAGGCTTCTGCCCGTTCTGGTAGCTGCGGCCCCGAAGGTTTAGTTCCGCGGCGTCCAGCGGAAATAGCGCAGCGCGATCAGCAGCCCGCCGAGACCCCAGACCGCGACCACCGCAAGTTCACCCCACTCGAATCCGGGTCCGACCGTGTTCGGGCTGTACGCCGTGAAGAAGGCCTCGAAGAAATCACGAACCGGGAAATGGTTCGCAAAGGCAAGGACCCCGTCGGGAATCTCGCTTTCGGGGATGAAGATCCCCGACAGGAAGTACAGCGGCAGCGTGATCGCGTTGGTGATCGCTGAAGCGGCTTCTCGCGACGGGATGATCACGGTCATTGCCAGGCCGAGACAACAGAATGAGGTGGCGCCGACGATCAGGGTGACGGCGACCGCCGGAATCCGCTCCCAGGGAATCGGCGCGTCGTAGACCAGCTTGCCGATCAGGGTGACGACGACCAGCATGATCGTGGAGATCACGATCGCGTTGCCGACCCGGCCGGCGATGAAGACCCAGGGCGGCAGCGGTGTACCTCTGCCGCGTTTCAGCAGTCCTTCCTCGCGGGCGATGGTCACGTTCATCGCCAGATTTACCATCGTCGCCGAGATCACGGCCAGCGTCACGATCGCCGGGATGTAATAGGTGGTGATCTTGACGCCGTCCAGCTCATCGTTCCGGTCGTTCCCGAAGATCGTCGCGAATATGAAAAGGAAGAGAACCGGCAGCAGCGCCGTGAAGAAAACCGAAGCCGGGTTGCGCCAGAACACTTTCTGGGCGAATCGGAACTCATGCAGGGCGAGCGAAACAGCTCTCATGATTCGGTCAGTTCCAGGTAGACGTCTTCGAGGCTGGGTCGTCGCACCTCGAGCTGGTCGAGTTCGAACCCCTGGCCCATTGCCCAGCCGGTGATCCGGTTCAGGCCCGCAACGGGTTCATGGGTGCTGATCTGAACGGTCTTGAGGCCGGTTCCGGATTCACCTCCGATCAGGATTTCCCCGGTTCCGGCGATCTCCGCCAAGTCGATGCTCTCGGGGATTACGAAGTAGATCGTGGTGGGAAGCTGTCCGCGGTCGCCGAGGTTCTCCGGCGTGTCGAGGGCGACGATGCGTCCGTCGCTGATGATCGCCACCCGGTCGGCCAGAAACTGGGCCTCTTCCATGTAGTGGGTGGTCAGCAGGACGGTCTTGCCGAGGTCGCGCAGCCCCGCGATCATCTCCCAAGCCTGACGCCGGGCGGAGGGATCGAATCCGGTAGTCGGCTCGTCCAGGAAAAGAAGGTCGGGGTCACCGATCAGGGCGATGCCGACATCGAGGCGGCGCTGCTGGCCGCCGGAAAGTTTGCGCGCTCTCGTGTCTGCCTGATTCTGCAGGCCGACCAGTTCAATCACGTCATCCACATTGCGGGGATTGCGGTAATACCCGGCGTACTGCTGAAGCGATTCTCTCGCTGTCAGGGCGGGTTCGAGCGTGGTGCTCTGAAGGACGATGCCGATCTTTTCCCGCCAGGCCGCCGTGGGTCTGGCCGGATCGACGCCGAGCACACTCACTTCGCCGCCGTCGCGGTCCAGATAGCCCTCGAGGATCTCGACGGTAGTCGTCTTGCCTGCCCCGTTCGGTCCGAGCACGGCGAAGACCTCCTCGCGAGCGACTTCTAGGTCGATTCCTTTGACCGCTTCGAGCTCGTCATATGACTTGCGCAGGCCGCGGATGGTTATTGCCGTTTCAGACACAGCAGCCAATCCTAAGGGGCGGGGCACCTTCAGGGAATGTCGCGGTGGGTCACCCGGACCGCGACATCGTCCCGGCCGGAGAAGTCCCGCCAGACCCGTTCGGCGACCGTGACCGAGCGGTGGCGGCCGCCGGTGCAGCCGATCGCGATGGTCAGGTGACTCTTGCCTTCGGCCACATACGCCGGGATCAGGAATTCGAGCAGGGGCAGCAAGCGGCCGTAGAACTCGCCGGCGAGTGTGCCCGCTTCGACGAAGTTCCGGACCTCCTGGTCGAGTCCGGTCAGCGGTCTGAGTTCGTCGATGTAATGCGGGTTGGGCAGGAAGCGGACGTCGAGGGTGATGTCGGCGTCGCGGGGCGGTCCGTTCTTGAAGCCGAAGGTGAGCAGGTTGACCGCCATCCGACCGATTGAGTCGGTCTCAATCAGCTGCTCCGAGATCCGGCGTCGCAGGGTCGCCGCGGTCTCGCCGGAAGTATCGATCACCGCATCTGCCCGCTCCTTCAATGGCGCGAGCATCTCCCGTTCCTTCTCGATGCCTTCGATGATCCGGCCCTCGGGAGCCGACGGATGGCGACGTCGGGTCTCCTTGTAACGGTCGGTGAGGATCTCGTCGTGCGCTTCGAGAAAGACCAGTTTCGGCTTGATCCCGTCGCCCTCGAGGTCGTCCAGAACCTGGTTCAGGAGTTCGAAGTACTCGCCGCCGCGGGCGTCGGACACGACGGCCGCCCGTTCGACACTGCTGCCCGGCAGCCGGAACAGGTCACCGAGGGGCCCGATCATCTGCGGCGGCAGGTTGTCGACACAGAAGTAGCCGGCATCTTCAAAAGCGGCGATCGCCTCGGACTTGCCCGCTCCCGACAGCCCGGTGATGATTACCAGGTCCACCGGCTCTGCCTCGGTTTGTTCCCCTGGCTTTGGTGCAGACCCTGAAATTGGTGTCACCCGATCCTGTTCAGTTGCTCGTGAATCTCACGGGCCACCTTACCGGGCAGTCCGGGTACCGCTTCGAGCTCCTCCCGGCTTGCTTCCAGCAGACGGTCGGGCGAGCCGAAGTGCTTGATCAGGAGCCGTTTGCGGGTGGGACCTACGCCGCGGATGCTGTCCAGCACCGAGCTTGTCATCGCCTTGTCCCGGCGTCCGCGATGGTGGGTTATCGCGAATCGGTGTGCTTCGTCACGGACCCGCTGGAGCAGCAGGTTCGCTTCGGAATCTGATTTCAGGTCCAGTGGCTTCGAACTGCCCGTGGTGAAGATCTCTTCCTCCCGCTTGGCAAGACTGACCACCGTGACCCCAAGTTCGATGAATTCCTTCAGGGCACGGACACCGGCCGCAAGCTGCCCTTTGCCGCCGTCGATCATGATCACCGTAGGCAGGGAAGCGAAGCTCTCGTCACGGTCCCGGTCGTGGGGCGAGAGGTCAGCCTGCTGCCGGTACTGAGCCATGCGACGGCCTAGCACCTCTTCCATCGAGGCGAAATCGTCGGGTCCCTCATGGCCGGCCTCGCCTTTCACGCGGAAGCGGCGATAGTCGGATTTCTTGGGACGGCCACCTTCGAAGACGACCATTGATGCGACCGTGTGCTCGCCGCCGAGATTCGAAATGTCGAACCCCTCGATCCGCACCGGAAGTTCTTCCATGCCGAGCGCGTCACCGAGCTGGCTCAGCGCCTCCACCCGCCGCTGCTGGCGGTGTTCGCTCTGCAGGCGGTCCTGGTCCAGGGCGAGCTTCGCGTTTCGCTCCGCCAGTTCCCTCAGGCGACGGGTATCGCCGCGTTCGGCAATTCTCACCTCCACCCCTGCCCCCGCGCGACGCCCGGCAAGGAAGGTTTCGATCTCCTCGACCCGTCCCGCCATGTACGGGCCCAGCACCACTCTTTTCGGCACCGCCGGCGAAGCCCCGTAGTACTGCTCGATGAACTCGGCGGCGACCTCCTCTATTTCCCTGCCGGCGGGGTTCTCGAGGTAGAAGGACTGGCGCTCGGCGAGGATCCCGTCCCGGACCTGGAAGACCTGGGCATTGGCGTCGGTCCCTTCGGTTGCCACCCCGATCAGATCAGCTGTGCCTACCGTCGTACCCGAGATTCGCTGGCGTTCGAAGAGTGACTGGACCGAGGCGAGGCGGTCGCGGAATACCGCCGCGGCCTCGAAGTCCTGGGCGGCGGCGGCTTCCTTCATCCGCGCGTCCAGGTCCCGCTCGATCTGGTCGTACCGGCCGGAGAGGAAATCGATCACCCGATCGATGTTCGCGCGGTAGTCCTCCTTGTCGATGTAATCGACGCAGGGGGCTCCGCAGCGCTTGATGAAGTAGTCGAGGCAGGGACTGCCGGAACGACGACCCGGTTCCTTTCCTTCGCAGGTCCGGTACTGGAAGAGCTTGCCGAGCAGGTCCAGCGTGTCACGAACCCGGCGGGCGGAGGAGAAAGGGCCGAAGTAGACCCGGCCCGTACGGTGACGCTCCCGGGTGAAGTACACCCTCGGGTATTCCTCGTCAAGACTCACCGCCACGTAGGGATAGGACTTGTCGTCACGCAGCTTGATGTTGAACCGGGGCCGGTATCTCTTGATGAAACTTTGCTCGGCGATAAGTGCCTCGGACTCGGATTCAGTGACCAGGAACTCGATCCGCTCGATCAGCTTTGTCATCTCGGCATTGCCTCCACTGAAGTGGGATGCCACTCGTTTGCGGATCGAGATCGCTTTGCCGACATAGATCACATCGTCATCCCGGTTGCGAAACAGATAGACGCCGGGAGAATCGGGAAGCGACCGGCGTTCAGCCACGATCCGGGCTTCACGGCCTCCCGGAATCTGGTTGCCGGGGGCGGGTTCAGACTTCGGGGTCTCGTCCGCTGCTCCGGCGGCGTTGCCCGCCGCGGTGTCGTTGTCTGCCGGTTCTGCCACTACCGAAGCGTAGAACCCGAAGGCGTTGGGGTACGCTGGCGCGACTCATGGCCGCAGAAAAGCTGAACCCACCGGATCTGAAAACCATTCTCATCGACATTGGCGGTGACATCGGAACGATGACGCTGAATCGTCCCGAGACCTTCAATGCGATGAGCCCCGACCTGATTACCGACATGGTCGAGGCCTTTGCCTGGTTCGCCGACCAGGCCCCGCTGCGGGGTCTGATCCTGACCGGTACCGGAAATGCGTTCTGCGCCGGAGGTGACCTCAACTGGTTCAAGAAGGGCATGGAGGACGACTCGATCGACATCAAGTCCTCCGTCCGCCGCGGTGCCGAGTCGCTTCACCAGGCGATCGTCGACCTTCAGCGGATTCCCTACCCGGTAATCGCGGCCCTCAACGGACCGACCGCAGGAGCCGGCTTTTCACTCGCCCTTGCCTGTGACATCCGCATCTGCTCGGAGAATGCTTTCCTCGCCTGCGCCTACGGCCGGATCGGCGTTTCGCCGGATGGCGGCATGACCTACTTCCTGCCGCGGGTCGTCGGGCCGTCCAGAGCAATCGAGATCCTGCTCAATGACCCGAACCTGACTCCGGCAGACGCTCTGGCGGAAGGTCTCGTCTCGGAGGTTGTCGCTCCGGACCAGTTGCTCGCGAGGGCACGCCAGAAGGCCGACAAGCTGGCCGAAAAGTCCCCTTACTACATAAAAATGGCCAAGAAACTGGTCCACCAGAGCCTCGACAACAGCATCACCGAGCAGCTTCAGCTCGAGCGCCACGGCATCGCCGAAGGAATGGGCTCCGAAGACGCGAAGAACGCCGTCAAGGCCTTCCTCTCGGGCGAAAAAGCCGAATTCAGGGGCGAGTAACGGTCAGGCTTTGAGCAGGCGGGTGACGCTCTCGCCGACGCAGCAGGGCTTTTCGTTGATCGTTCCGTCGGGGGCCTGAACCTCAACTGTGATCTTCGTGACCGTCTCGAGCCAGCCGTTACCGAGATCGTTGGCCTCGGTCATTTCGGCCGAGGCGCGGACCTTCGAACCGGATGGCACCGGCGCGGGGAACCGGACCTTGTTCCAGCCGTAATTCACGCCCATCGAAAATCCGCCCTTGACCTCGACCAGGTCGAGACGGAATCCGTCGATCATCGAGAGCGTCAGGTTGCCGTGAGCGATCGTGGTACCGAAGGGACTTTCGCTCTTCGAACGCTCGACGTCGACGTGGATCCACTGATGATCCCCGGAAAGGTCGGCAAAGGTGTCGATCGATTCCTGGGTCACTTCACGCCATGCGGTAGGGCCCACCTGCTGCCCGACCAGTTCCTGCACCTGATCGGGACCTTCAATCACGAGAGTTTCCATGCCGGAACATTATCCGGAGTGGCGGGTTTCCATCCGGCGTCAGGCATTAGGAATCCCGGGATGAGTTCCGCCGAGCAGATACTCCAAGAGAGCGTAGAAACCGACCTGGCGCCGGTCGGGTTCAGCCGCATTGGCAGCGGACCGCCCGTCCTGATTGTTCATGGATTCCCTGGCGGGACCGACTCTTCGCTGGCCATGGGTCGCTTTCTGGTCGAGGCAGGATTCGAGCTGATCGCCCCGGCCCGGCCGGGCTACCCGGGCACTGAACTGAAAGGCCGGGAAACGATCGATGACCAGGCCGACCTCCATGCCGCCCTGCTGGATGCGCTCGGAATCGGTCAGGCCGCGGTGATCACCTGGTCCGGCGGCGGTCCGAGTGGCTACCGGCTGGCGGTCAGGCACCGCGGGAAGGTCTCGGTCCTCACAGGTTTTGCTTCGGTGAGCCAGAGGTACACGCCTCCGAAGGAAGGATTGGACGAACGGTTGATCGAGAACACCTCGGCCGGCAACTGGCTGCTGCGATTGCTCGCTGACCACGCCCCGAAATCCACGGTCTCTTCCACCCTTGCCGCCGAGGGTGACCTGACCCGAAGCGAGCTGAAAACGCTTGTTGCCGAGGCGATGGATGAAGAGGCCGAGAAGGACGTCGTTCTGACCATGGCCCGGGTAGTTGCCGACCACTCGAACCGGGCCGAATGGCTCGAGAATGACATGGCAAAGCTCGGTGAGATCGAGGACCTCGAACTAGAGAAAATCACGGCCCCGAGCCTGATCATCCACGGGACCGCGGACGTCGATGTGACCCGGACCATGGCGACCACGCTGCCAGGACAATTCCTGGCGCCGAGTTCCTGCAGATGGACCAGGGCACTCACCTCTCGCTCTTCGTTCACCCCAAGGCGAAAGCCGCACAGGGATGTGTGCTCGAGCATTTCCGCGGAAGCTGGCCGCGGCCATTTTCGCTACTTGACCAGCTCGATTTCCATTCCGAGCGGGCTGATCGCGCCCATGCCCCCGAGCATGGCGAGAATCTTGGCGACGTAGGCCTGGGTTTCCGGGTAATCGGGGATGCAGTTGCAGGAGCCGACTGCGCCCGGCCCGGCGTTGTAGGCCGCCAGAGCCAGGGCCGGGGAGCCGAACTGCTTCAGCAGGTCGCTCATCAGGTGGGCCTGGGCCATGATCGCGGCGGCCGGATCGAAGGGATCCTCAAGGCCGTACTCGGCCGCGGCCGCCGGGGTGAAGGCGGCAATCCCGAAGGCGATTCCGTTGCCGGCGTTCGGGTCGAAGCTCGACTCGGCGAAGAGCTGAGCCGCGAGCAGAGCCGCAGAAACATTCCACTTCATTGCTGCTCGCAGAACCAGCGGCCGAACCCACCCCGGAGTGAACGGAGGCACGGACCGGGAGAGCGCGGCGGAGCGGTCAGCTCCTCCAATGCCGACCGAATTGCCGGCATCCGAGCAGGGTGCTGGGCCCGCGACGAAGCCGTAGTGCCATGCCTCCCAGGAATAGCGCTGAACAAAACCGAAGCGCCCCGCGTTGGCCGCCAGCCATCCGTAGGCGGAATCGGGTCCGAGATCCAGCTCAGTGGCGCAGCGATGAAGCGACTGCCCCGGTGGAGCCACCCAGGTCGGATCGGGATTGGCCGCAAACAGGACGGCCTGTTCAGCGTCGGAGCGGAAGGCGGAGTTGATGGTGAGGGTGACTCCGGCAGCCCCGGCCGCGACTGCCATCAGGTCGAAGGCCGCCGCTACGTCGGGCCGCATCCCCTGGCCCTGCCGGTCCGCCAGCGGCCCGGCGTAGCCGCCACCGCTGGCCATGGCTGGTACCCCGCCCATCGAAATGGGGAAGCTGATCCGGGCCTCGGCCCAGTTCGGTGGTGCCCGGTGACCCCCACCGGATGATCCGGTCCGGACGGAAGTGGCGATCGAAACCCGGGCCCTGACCGGTGCGTAGGAATGGGAATCAGGGAAGCGGACGGTGACGGCCAGCGGATCGGCACCGTTGATCACCGCCACCTGAATGGCGGCCAGCCTGGCCCGGTTCAGATAGACAGGCTTTGGCATGTGGGCCGGGTTCGGCAATCCATTCGGCAACCTGGGAGGGGCCAGCAGCCGCGGCAGGTCGTCCTTCATCGAGCCGACCGCTGACATCGCCGCCAGATCCGCAGTCCGCTGGGCTTTTGCCTTGCCCGTCACGGCTCCGGAGATGGCGACGACGGCCATTGCCCCGAGTACCAGCAGGAAGACGCCACCCAGAACCAGGGGCGTCGCCTGCCCCCGTCGGGAAGCCAGACGGCTCAGGAGGCGACCCTGCCCAGCCGTCTGATCAACGATTTCAACATCCGTGGCGAAATGACCGGCCTCTTCCGCGATCAGTTCCGTCAAAGGGTCCGTCTGGACCTCGGATTCCGCTTCCCGGGACCGGTCGGAACTGATCAGGACCTGGTCCCAACCCAGTTCCAATAGCCCCCGGTAACTATCCCCGGAAGCGATAACAGCAACCGGTTGCCTGTCCGCCAGGTCACAAATGCGGGAAATCTCTTCGGCCAGCTCGTCTTCGTCCCGGACCGACGCGTAAACCAGTCTGCCACGAGCTTTGGCCACGACGCCGGGCATCGACTGCGCGAGCGAGGCTTCGAGGGACTTGGCCTCTTCCGGCGCGAGCAGACTGGCCGGACGCGGACGCTCCCGACCGATCTCCACGATCACCCCGACGCCATCGGCGGATTCCCGCAAGACACGCTCTGCGGCCAGCCGGTCAGAACCCCCCGTACCCGCCACCGGCGCTACCAGAATCCGGCGGCTCATCCCGGCTTCCCGCCCGCCTCGGCCGAAACGGTCAGGCGGTCCGAGAGTGAGCTGAAAGGCGATGGCGGCCGGAGCCGGACCTTGACCATCATTCCGACCCGTGAAACCGAGACTCTGTCTCTGGCCCAGCCCGGCAGCGCCTCCAGCACTGCCGGCTCAACCGGCTCTCCGCGGACCAGAGCCACCGCACCGGCTGCCGCGGCCCCGTCGGCAATGGT
Source organism: Actinomycetota bacterium (assembly GCA_030917845.1). Lineage (GTDB taxonomy): Bacteria > Actinomycetota > Thermoleophilia > Solirubrobacterales > 70-9 > 67-14. The sequence continues at coordinate 9,579 of JAUPTY010000046.1, forward strand.
CGCCGTGTAACCGGTGGCGAGCAGCTGGAAGCAGAGCAGAGCCGCCAGCAGCAGGGTTGCGATCCCGGCTACGGCTTCAACAGTCGCCTGACCTGAGTGTTCGTCTGCCCTGCCCATCAGCCTCCCCCCAGAGAGCTCGAGCCGTATACATGCGTTTCAGGGAGCCCCGGAATCAGACCGGGCACCCTCACTCCGACCCGGACCCCCTCATCCCGGGTGACTTTGAGGCCACCCTGCAGCACCCCGGGCAGGGCGCGCTCTGCCGCGCCACGGGGTTGTTTCCCGGTCAGGACGGCCCGCGCACCGGCCCTGGCCGCCACACCGGCCGACCAGAGAGCGGCACCGGCGACCACGAGCTGGGCTGCCACGAGGATCGCAAGCAGGACTACCGGAAGCGCGCCAACCAGTTCCAGCGAGACCGAACCGCGTTCGTCACTGCCGGCTTTCTGTCGATCCGGAGCCATGCCCGGACCCTGACCGGAATCAGCTCACAGGTGGCTCGACAGGTGCAACGATTTGGCACAACCTGGGTGATCCGGCCCTGGTCTGGCCGTTCACCGCGAGGTTCAGCGGCGCTCCTGCCCTCAGACGTTGATCCGGATCGCGACCGGGGCGTGATCGGAGAGCCGGATCTTCAGGTCTGTCTGCGGATCCGGGACATCCCGCCTCGCCGCCGGCCAGGCTTCGACCGGTTCGATCACCTCGGCCCCCCGGACGAGCAGGTGGTCGATCGCACCGGGTGCGGTCGCACCGGCCAGACCGAACTCTGCTTCGAGCTGCTCGAAAACCTCACCCGACCGGGGCCGCAGATTGAAATCACCACCGAGCAGCAGAGGGCGGTCACCGGCACGAGCGCTGGCCAGCCGGGCCGCCTTCAGCACGTCACCGGCAGCGCCAGCACCTGTGCTTGCGTGGAAGTTGGCGACACAGAGCCCACAGTCCAGTTCGACCATTGACATTACCCGCCGCTCCGGGAACCAGGTCAGGGTCGATCGCCGGAAATCGCTGATCGCCATCCCCGGCCGTGAACCTTCGAGTCCGCGGGAAGCGCCCCGCACGAGAATCAGGTTGCTGCCGCCTTCCCAGCTGCCGCTGAGATGCGGGCGGAGTCTGGCCAGCGGGGACATGACAGGTCGCAGCCAGTTTCGCGAGGTGAGACTGGATTTCGCCTCGGCCCCGGTCGCATCGGCGAGGCGGTGGGCCCACCGTGGCGGAACCTCCTGAAGCAGGGCAATGTCCCATTTCGCGGCGGCGAGGAACGCGGCGAACTCCCGAAAGAGATCGCGGTTCAGCCGCACATGCTTCTTGCCGGCGATTGGGCGTCCCAGCACCCGCCAGGCGAAACCTCCCGGAGGCACACCGGGTTCCTCGCCGTCCTCCGGCGGCGGAAAGTCGCGGCCGTGGAAGAGGTTCCAGCTCAGGACCCGGAAGTTCAGGAGCTACGGGCCTCGGAGAAGATCAGCCAGACCCCGACCAGGGCCGACGCCATCAGCAGCAGCCAGGCCATGGTGCCGAGACCGGTTGACCACATCTTCGAGGCCCCGGCGATCAGCAGGACCACCAGTCCGAAGGATGAGTAGAGCACCACCCGCCGGGATTCGGGAAGTGCCAGCATGCTCGTCCGGAACTGATACTCGATCCGGTACACCGTCCAGGCGATACCGGCGAGAAAAGCCATGGTGATCGCAGTCAGGACTGCATCGGCGAAGTTCCCCCCATTGGGCAGAAAAGCCACCCCCGCCGCCAGCACGGCAATGATCAGGATGTTACGGGCCACAGCCACGTAAAGAGACTACCCGGCGACCATCAGGGCGATGCCGAGCACGATGATCGCGATTGTCGCGACCAGACCGAACACTCCTACTGCCAGGGCGAAGCCTGCCGCTACCGACCTTCCCTCCTGGC
>JAUPTY010000224.1 GCA_030917845.1 Actinomycetota bacterium
GCTCAGAAACCAGCTACGGAAACTTCGGCTACTGGCTGCTGCCTGCGTCCTGACCCAGGACGCAGGCCATCATTGATCCCCGCGGGACTCCCGTCCCCGTTTGCGGTTCTTGCGGTGGAAGTCGGCCTGGGAGTGCTTGCGGGCCATGTTGATGTCGTGCTCGGAGCTGGATTCGATCCGGTCGACCATCTGGAGCTCCTCGTCGATTTCCCGGATCTGTTTGCCGCTCATCCCGTGCCGGTCGAGTGAGCCGAGCTGATGGCGGGAGTCCTGCCAGAGCCGTTGCGCTTCGCTACGGTCACCACGGGCCAGAGCATCCGATGCTTCCCGCTTGTTTCGCTGGGCAGTCTGGAAGGTGAGTTCGGTGGTCACCTCGGGGTTGGCGATCCGGCCGGCCGCCTCATCACCGGGAACCACGTTCACGTTGACCGGCAGGGTGACCGTCTTGCCTTCCATCGTTTCGGTCTCGACCCAGTGGAGCTCCAGTTCGCAGACCTGGGCGAGGCCAAGCGTCGCGATGTCGGGAACCTCTATCTCGAAGAGCAGTTTGCGCTTCTCTTCGGAAACCAGCTCGCCAAGCTCAACCATGAAGCCGCCTTCGATCTCCGAGACCGGCAGGTCATTGAAAAGCTTCACGCCGCTCACATCCCCGGTCGGCCGGACGATCAGGCTGGCCGCCTGGATCACCTGCTCGAGCAGTCCGTCGACCTCACCGGCCAGGTGGGCCCCGGCCTCGTCACCGTTCTCGGCGAAGTGGGAATTGCCACCGCCACCTCGCGAGACCGCTTCAAGCAGGTCTTCGTCGTAGCTGTAGCCGATGCCGATCGAGGAGATGGTGGTGCGCTTGTCGGCCGCGCCCCGGGCCACGCCTTCAAGCGATTCGTGGTCGGTTGCGCCCTGGTTGGCGTGCCCGTCGGAGAGCAGGACAAGGGTGGAGGCACCGTCGCCGCCTGCAGGGCGGAGACCAGGCTGCCTCCAGCCATTGAGCCGCTGCGGTCAAGCACTACCTGGAGGTTCGCCGGATCCCTCCGGCGTTCACCCTCCAGGCCAGGAGCCTCCAGCTCCAGAAGCAAATGGACCGTCTCACCCGAATCAACGGCCACAACATTCAGATCAAGCTTCGCGTCAAGTTCCATGCTTCAGTGGTCGGTCAATGAGGCGCGCTTCTGACATTGACCCGATTCCCCTCGCTTCCGACGCGACCGGGGGAGAGTTCCGGTCGCTGGACACTTGCTGGAACATGCCTTCCCAGAGCCGTAGCATCGAGTGCTACGATCTTCCAATGTCCCGCTCGGTGTCAATCCGGGAACTCCGCAACTCGACCAGTCAGGTAATCGAGGACGTCGAGAACGGGGTCCCGCTCACCTTGACCGTGAACCGAAGGCCGGTCGCCGACATCGTTCCCCACCAGCTGACCCGCAGCCCCTGGGTCCCGTCGGATGAGCTGCGTCGAATCGTTTCCGAGTCCCCGGCCGATCCAGGTCTGCTTGCTGACATCGCCGTGGTGCGCGAAGACCTGATCGATTCCGAGTGACCCGCGCGATCGCTGACACTTCGATCTTCGTCGCCCAGGAGTCAGGTCGCGAACTCGGACCGCTCCCCGATGAGATCGCCGTATCGGTGGTCACCGCCGCAGAACTCGAACTGGGAGTTCTCCGCGCCCCGGACGCCACCTCGCGGGCTCTAAGGCTCGCCACGCTGTCCCGCGTTCAGTCCACCTACTCGCTACTTCCGGTTGACCCCGAAACGGCCAGCTGCTTCGCCCGACTCGCCGATTCGGCCCTCTCGAAAGGGCGAAAGCTGCGTCGCCACGACACCTGGATCGCAGCCACCGCTCTCAGACACAACGCTGCGGTAGTCACCCAGGACCAGGACTTCTCGAAGTTCGACCTGGTCGATGTGATTCTCACCTGAGACCTGGCTATTCAGGCATGTCCGGAGTGACCTGAAACAGCGGCCTGCGACAGCGCGCGCAGCCTACGTCCAGGTATCGACCCCGGTCGATAGCCCTCGCCTCGTTGGCATCGCCCGTCCAGTCGCAGACGCTGCATCGCACATCGACAATCTGCTTGATCGCAGCGTGCAGTTCTCTTTTCAGCCGTTCCTGATCATCCGGCACCGATTCCTCGTCCTCAACATCGACGTAGCTCTCGGGATCCCACACCGCTTCCCGGTAGTCACGCAGCTCCGAATTCAGCGAGGTCACTTTCCCGGCTGCCCAGAGGTAATCCCCCAGGAGGTAGAGCTGGCTCGAGTCGGTGGGCCGCAGTTCCACCAAACGGGGCCCGTATTTCTCCCGCAGGATCCAGAGCACTTCCTCGAAGCGGTAGATCCCTTCCCAGTAGGCATGCTCCCGGAAGATCTCCTGGCCCTTGTGTCTTAGGACCGTCCACAGGGGCTCCTTCAACTGCTCCCTGTCTTCGAAATCCCACTCGATGATGATCTCGTCGCCCTCAAGGTCAGGCAGCTGCTCGGGTTCCTTGAGCTCACTCGCGGCGGCCGACTCCAGGAATTCCACCCTCGACTCCACCTGGGGCAGGGTCCGAATCGCGTCCTGGTTGCCGGCCGCCGCAGCCGCCCGGGTCTCGTCATGGGTCGGGTAGGCGACGATTAGCAGCATCGTGTCGCATTTCGGGCAGGTCACATCAAGCACCTCGCGGAAGTAGTTCTCCTCGTCCCTGCTCC
>JAUPTY010000047.1 GCA_030917845.1 Actinomycetota bacterium
AGACTACGCCAGCAGGTCCCGCACCGCCTCACCGAAGACCTCGGTGTGGCGGTCGACATCAGCGGTATTGGTCGCCGGGCACATCAGGGCCATGTTGTGGAAGGGAGTGATCATGACTCCCCGGTTCAGGGCATGAAGATGGAGGTAGCGCTCCAGCTCGGGGTCCGAGGCTTCGTGCGCCTGGGTGCCGTTGCGGGCCGGTGCCTGCTCGAACCGGTATTCGGCCCGGGCTCCGAGCTGGGTCACATTCCACGGCAGTCCGTTCTCACTGACTACCTTCATCACCCCGTCGCTGAAGCGGGTGGCGAGCGGGATGGTGTGGGCGAAGGCCTCCTCGGTCAGGACCTCGGAGAGCGTGGCCCGAACCGCGGCGAGCGAAAGGGCGTTGCCGGCAAGGGTGCCGCCGACGCCGCCGGTGTCTTCGTAGTCCGCGTCCTCCTGGGCGAAAAGGCGATCGGTCACTTCTTCGGTCAGGCCGAGTGCACCGGCCGGGACTCCCGAGCCGATCGCTTTGCCGATCGTGAAGAGGTCCGGTTCAAGTCCCCACTCGGCGGTGCAGCCGCCGGGGCCCGCCGAGAAGGTGTGGGTCTCGTCGATGATCAGCAGCGTCCCGTGTTTCCGGGTCAGTTCCCTCAGGGCCTCGTGGTAGCCGTCATCCGGAAGGACGATGCCCATGTTGGTCATTGCTGGCTCAGCCAGGACACATGCGATCTCTCCGGTGGCCAGTGCCGCCTCGAGCGCATCAAGATCGTTGAACTCGATGGCTGTGGTGGTGACCGCGGGATCGACCGGCGCACCGACGTTTCCTTCGCGGGAAACGGTGGTCCCGTTCGGGCCGGCCACAGCAAAGGCTTCGTCGACCGAGCCGTGGTAGCTGTAGCTCATCACCAGCACCTTGGGCCGCCCGGTGATCTGGCGACAGATCCTCAGTGCGGCGCGATTCGCATCGGTCGCGGTGAGGGTGAACATCCATTTCTCAAGCCCGAAGCGGCGGGTCAGCTCTTCCCCGACCCAGGGCGCATCCTCGGTCGGCAGCATCGTGGTGATGCCTTTTCGTTCCTGATCGGTGATCGCCCGCACCACCGGCTCCGGGTCATGACCGGGCATGGCGCCGGTGTCACCCAGACAGAAATCGATGTATGTGTGGTCATCCACATCGATGATCCGGGCCCCGATCGCCAACTTCGCGAATACGGGAAACCCGCCAGCCCAGCGCATCATCCAGGGCATCGGTACGCCACCGAGCAGTGACTTCCGCGCACGCTCGAAGAGCTCCTTCGACTTCGGGTTCGCCTCGACGAAGCGGTCCAGTTCAAGTTGGGTTAAATCGGCCAGGCGCTGACGACTGATCACGGTCAAGTCTCCTCCTCGGGGTCGCGCCCATCATATGTCTCCCGCGAGCCCTGCCCGTCGATCTCCGCTGGCCCGGGAACAACTACGGCAGGCGGTCTTTGACCAGCGATGTTCCGCGGATGGCCAGCCCGGCTGCGGTCATTGCGGCACCTTCGGTCTTGCTGCCGATTCCCGGCCAGAGGCCGAGGGCGCGCAGGTTTCCGACCACGTCATAGAAGGAATGTTCGCGACAGACCTTGCTGTCGCGGAACTCGAAAATGTCGGTGCCCTTCGATTCGAGTCGCCGGCCCGTGGCGGGAAGGCCGGTCCAGATCGGTCCCGAGTTGATCCCGGTGAAGGCCCATGGCTCGGTCACCCGGTCGCCCTCGCAGATCACCGGTTCCCGCATCGACCATTCGCATTCGGTGAAAGCAGAGAAGAAGTTGTCGCAGTGCTTCGCGTAGGCATCCCGGCCGTGGATCGGTTCGGGCAGGGTCACATCCCAGTACTCGATGTCATCGCTGACGTACTCGAGCACCGCCTCGGTGCCAGTACCCCAGGCTCGCTGCCAGTCCACGAAAAAATCATCAGCCCAAGTTGCCATGCGCGGATCGTATCCGCAAGCGGTCGATGCCCCGAGCTGGATTCGAACCAGCGGCCTTCCGCTTAGGAGGCGGACGCTCTATCCAGCTGAGCTATCGGGGCCGGACGGGGATGCTAACCGCGAAGACGGCGTAGTGATCTTCGCGGGTGGCATCGGACAGCAGTGTCACTACCCACGAAGACCGTGGCGTGGTCTTCGCGGGTGGCAGGCCCTCAGTAGCGCAGCAGGGCGAGAACTCCGCCGGCCTCGGCCAGGGCGGGGACCTCATCGACCGAAGCGGAACTGATCCTGGAGTCGGTGCGGAGGGCCAGCTCGACCAGAGCCTCCTGGATCGAAGCCTCACCGGCATCTTCGATCGCCTGACGGGCTCCGTCGGAAAGGATGTCCGACTTGGTCTCGAGGTAGGGATCGAAAATCAGGTGGCTGACCCTGCCTTCGCTCAAGGCGAGCAGGCATTCGTCGGGACCGCCGGCTCCGCGATCAGCGGCCTTCACCCGGGCCAGGGCCTGGTCAGCCACGGCCCCGACAGACTTGCGCCAATCCTCGCGGAGATGCTCGTCGAGATGGTCGGCGACTTCAGTGGCGGACTGGTCGATCAGGTTGACGGGAACGATCTCGATCAGACGTTCGCGCAACGAATCGGGAACCGAAGCTGCGAAATCGGTCCCCAGTTCACCGTCCGCAGCGACGATCAAGCGCTCGAAATCAAGTTCATCGGCAGCCTCGGCAATCGAAGCAGCGCAATCCTTGGTGAACCGGTTGCGCCACTCCTTGACCCGGTCCTTGAATGCCTCGGTGTTGACGACTGACTGCTGGCCCCGGTTCGGGTTTGCCCGCGCCGCGCCCCGGTACTCCTTCCAGTCGCCGAGTTCCAGGTCATAGGTCGAGGCTTCGAGGTCATGGGCGTTGCCGTCGAACCATTCGAGCAGACGGATGTGGTCGTTGCTCATCAGCACGATGCCGGTGCGCTGGCCACGATCGATCACGTCGACCATCGGCCAGACAACAGGGCCGGAATCGAATGTCACATAGCCGTGGCGAACCGGTATCTGGAAAGTGTGGAACTCGTCGATCGAACCTCCGGCGCCCAGGAACAGGGCAACACTCCGGCCCCGGTCGGCCGCGGATGCGGACTGCAGGCGGCGTTCGGCCTCGGCGCCCAGTTTCAGCGCAGTCTGGTGGGAGTCATGGCCGGGTTCGACCTTGGCGATTGCGTCCCTGATTCCATTCTTCAGGTTGATCGCCCAGCCGGGATGTTCACTGCGGTTTTCGGGATCCCTGGGGTCTGTCCTGCAGAAGACCGAGAGCACCGGGCCTCCTGAATCGCGGTCGACCAGGGCACGAAGTTCCTGCAGTCTCGACTTGTTCATTCCCTGATCAAATCAAACGGGGCTTCCCGGTCTTCGACGGGACGCAAAAGAAACCCGTCTGCCCATGAAACCACGGGATGGTTGGGCAGGCTCAGGCTTCGGGTTCTTCGTCCGGGGCTGCCGGTTCCTCGATCTCGTAAAGGGACTCGCGGGCGACTTCCTTGCCGCGGGAGGTCCAGAGACGGATCTCGAGGTAGGCATCGTCGCCGTAGTTCTTCAGAGCGTCGGGGGCGATCAGGGTGAAGCGGTCGGCCTTGTCTCCCTGCCCGCCAAAGAGCGGATCCTGATCGACGGTTACCTCAGCCAGCTCCGCGGTGACGGCGAAAGCGCCCTGCACCAGTGAGCGTCCCCAGACCAGGGTCATCGAGGCCTCGCGGCCCTGCTCGCCGTGCCAGGTGCCGATCACCTCGTCGGAGATGTCGATCGTCCAGTCCGGGTTCTCGCCAGCGACCACATCAGTGAAATCAGCCGATGCCTTGAAATCATCCGGATCGCCACCCTCGGGCTGGACAAAGCTGACGAAGCCGAACAGTTCGATCGGCTCGGGCTCTCCGCCTTCCTCCATTACCGCCTCGGAGTCACCGGAAACCGGAACCCAGACCCGTCCGCTCCAGGCCCGCTCGGGGAACCAGGTCAGCTCTTCGGGGATCGCGGTGCCTGCCGGCAGGTCCTCGATTTCCTCGCAAGCCGCCTTGAAGGCCGTTGCCAGCCGTTCTGCGAAGCGGCCGTGGGGAATGCCGTGGCGGGAAGCGTCGGCGACGAAGCGGGGAAAGGGACGATTGTCAATAGGCATTGGGTGAGCCTATCCGGGTGGCGGGGTCAGCCGATTGCGGCGCGCAGGGTTGCGGCGGCTGACTCGGGGCTGACGATGTTGATGTCGACCCCGGTGGCCATCTCGAAAGCGGATGCCGGCTCAAGCCTCGGGATCAGATCGAGGTGCCAATGGAAATGCTCGACCCCGCGCGGCGCCGTCCGTACCCAGAGGTTGAGCTGGCAGGGGTCGCCAAATACTTCCGTGAGCGCCGCGACGGCGCGACCGAGCATCGAGACACCGCCTTCATCTTCCTCGAAGCGGGCGGTGGGTCGCCGGGGAATGATCCTCATCTCGTAGGGGTGCCGCGAGGCCCAGGGGCAGATCAAGGCGACTTCTTCGTCGATCGCGACCAGACGATCCCCCCGCCGGATCTCCTCCCGCAGGATCTCGCCGAGCAGGCTCGCGCCGGCGGTCCGTTCGCGGTAGGCGCCGACCCGTTCGCGCTCGCGGGCCACCGTCGGCGGGACGAACTCCATCGCGCCGACCTGGGCGTGGCTGTGCTCGAGTGAAGCGCCGGATTCAGGTCCCTGGTTGAGGATCAGCTGGACGTAGGCTGCGTCCCCGTTGGCCCGCATGCGGCTGCGCCAGGCGCTGACCGCCGCAGCGAGGCCGGCTTCATCGAGTTCGGCCAGCGAAGCCAGATGCTCCGGAGCGTTGATGATCACTTCATGGCTGCCATGCGCCGGTCGGGAGGCGAACATGTCCGGCTCGCTGCTCCGGCCCGAGGCCAGAAGCGGGTCGGCCGGACTCGAGAAGGCGCTTGACTCTGCTCCGGCCCGGTCAGGAACCTTGCGGGCCGTTTCCTCGCCACCGTCCTCACGGGGCAGGACCGCGGGATAAAGATTGGGCACGGTGCGGGTCAGCCAGCCCGGACTATCTGGTTCGCCCCCGCCGGGACGGTTCGCTTCCATCTCGGGCGGGGTGGCTGATTCGTTTCCTTCGCAGAACGGGCAGCCTTCCCGGCCGGCCGGGCGCCAGTCTCCGAAGCCGAAGTCGTCCGGCCTTTCGGAACGGCCGGGCGCAACCAGCACCCGGCCACCGGTCAGCTGGTCGATCCTGATCTGGGGATCCGCCACCTCTATATCTGGGTCGGGGGAGGCGGATCCTCGGATGGCAGCTCCGGCGTCTCGAGGTCATCCAGCGTGGGCTTTTCGTATTCCGGATTGGCGGGATTGTCCTTGCGACCGATCACGCTCGGCAGTCCTTTCATCCCTTCCTGGAAGGCTGAGATCAGGTCCATCGGCAGCGGGAAAATCACAGTCGAGTTCTGGTTGCCGCTGATCTCGAGCAGGGTCTGCAGGTAGCGCAGCTGCAGCGAAGCCGGGTTGCGGCTGATGATGTCGGCGGCCTGGGTGAGCTTCTCCGCGGCCTGGTACTCGCCCTCGGAGTTGATGATCTTGGCCCGCCGTTCACGTTCGGCTTCGGCCTGCCGGGCCATCGCCCGCTGCATCTGCTCGGGAATCTCGACGTCCTTGATCTCGACCGTGGTGACCTTGACGCCCCAGGGCTCGGTCTGCTCGTCGATGATCTTCTGCAGAGATGCGTTCAACCGTTCGCGCTCCGCGAGAATCTCGTCGAGTTCAGCCTTGCCGAGCACCGCGCGGAGCGAAGTCTGCGAGATCTGCGAGGTGGCGATCAGGTAATTCTCGACATCGGTGATCGCCTTGTTCGGATCGACCACGCGGAAATAACAGACGGCGTTGACCGAGGTGGGAACGTTGTCGCGGGTGATTACTTCCTGCGGAGGTATGTTCAAGGTGACCGTACGCAGGTCGATCTTCACCATGCGGTCGATGAACGGGATCAGCAGGATCAGCCCTGGTCCCTTCTGGTCGATCAGACGACCGAGCCGGAAGATCACCCCCCGCTCATACTCACGAAGGATCTTGATCGCCGAGAACAGCACGATCAGGAAAAAGATCGCCAGGATCACCAGCAGGGTTCCTATGACAGCCATGTCTAATTTTCTCCTTGTTTGGTTTCAGTCCTGGGAGCAACAATCAGGGTCAGGCCCCTGACTTCGGTCACCGTGATCAGCTCTCCGTTCGCGAGCCGGCCATCCGGGTCGGCCAGGCGGGCCTGCCAGAGGCCTCCGTCAACCCAGACCTGGCCATCCGGGCGCAGCGCAACCCGGACATCGCCCTCCATGCCGACAAGATCTTCCGGTCCGTAGCGAATCGGAGACTCCTGAACTTTGCCCGCCCGCTCTTCCACGAAGAGCATGAAGAGCCCGAGGACTACCGACCCGAGGGTCACCGCCACGATCGAGGTCGGATCCGTTGAGCGGTCGAACATCCAGATGCCGGAAGCCACCAGAAAGACGATTCCCAGAATCGTGAGCGGCCTGTACATGCGAAAGGCCACCGCTCCGATGAACAGCGCGATAGCCCCAAGCAGCAGCCCCAGGCCGATCGCCGACGGGCCGATGTTGATGACCCCGATCACGCCGAAGACAAGAGCGACGATCCCCAGAACTGCCGGGATTATTCCTCCCGGGGTCGCCGCCTCGATTCCGATTCCGGTCAGACCGAGAATGACCAGCAGGTAAACGAGTGTTGGATCGCTGATCTCCACTCAGTCGAGGGTATCGGTCCGGGTCACTCGCCGCCGGTGGCGTACTGGCTTATGTGCTCCCGCAGATCAGCCAGGTCACGGAACTCGCCGTGCTTGACGTAGGTCAGCTCGCCATCGGCATCAAAGAAAGCGGTCGCCGGAAGCCCGAAATTGGCCCCGAGATCGGTCGCGATCTCCTTGTCTTGGTCGATATAGCTCGGATAGGGCACGGGATGAGTCGAAAGGAAAGTCTCTGCGGAGGCGTCGTCGTCCTGTGAATTCACTCCCAGAAAAGCGACTCTCTTGCCCATGTTGGCCGACAGTTTCTGGAAATACGGAAACTCGGCCCGGCAGGGACCACACCAGGAAGCCCAGATATTGACCACTGCGGGGAACCCGTTCAGTTCCTCGATCCGCTGGTTGAAGGCGTCCACGCCGCCCGGCAGGAGTTCATTGGATTGCTGGTGGAGCGCCGCGAGCGGGGCCGGTGACCCCTCCAGCTTTTTCGCGTAATCGGGGGGCGGTGAGGCCTCCTCTTCCCCGCTTCCGCAGCCAGTCGCAAGCAGCCCGGCCGCCGCGAGGCCAAGCAGGGTCAGAACCAACAGTTTGATGTGAGCAGCCGATTTCATGCCAGTAGTGATTAAATACAGGAGTCCGATCCGCCGTTTCGCGGATCACGGAGGAATCCGGCGTCAGTCCGTCCAGCGTCGTCGTCGGAATCTTCAATCACCTACTCGTCCGGGCCGGGTCGATTTCCCGGGTTCGGACCACTTGCGAAGGCTTAGGTTGGCCCCGACTACTGCAGCACCCGCACTTACTGCGGTTCCCTCAAAGAAAGATATTGAGCGCGCTTCGAAGTTCGCGTGCGAACCGCTCCTGCTGAATGGCGACGGTCCCGAGTCCCTGGTTCCGGGCACCGCCCGCCGTCGGGCCTTCGATGTGGCGATCGCCGAACTCGATGCCGGCCTGACTGAACCGTCGGTCGAGTGGCGCCGGAACTTCTCCCTGCTGCTCGGCCTGGAAAGGCTGATCGGCGATGAGCCCCCGAAACTGAAGGACGGGGCCGAACTCAACCCGCATCAGATCGACGCTCTCTCGGGCACCCTGACCGAACTGCTTGCCGAGCAGCAGGTCAATGCGGTGGACGGCCCACTCGAAGTGATCGACGAAGTGGTCGAAGAGGAGCCGGCGGAGGTTGAGGCCGACGAGGAAGAAACCGAAGAAGGATCTGAAGAGGAAGAGGAAGAAGCAGAAGAAGAGGAAGAAGCGGGCGAGGAACTCGACGACGACGTCGACGAAGACGAGGAGCCCCTCGACTGGGAGGAACCCGCCGAGGAGGACGCCGAGGAGGAGACTGGCGAAGCCGCCGACGATCCCGGAGCTGCCCGTCGTTTCTGGTTTGAGCATGCCACCGGTGCCGGCAAGACGGTGGCCGCCGTCGGGTTTATCGATGCGACCCGCACCGGTGGCGTTCTGATCCTGACCCATCGCAGAAACCTGGTTGACCAGTTCATCGGCGAGATTTCCGACCGTGGCTACAAGGACCGTCTGCGTCCCCCGCTACTTGACGGCAAGGACGAGGCCGACGGCCCGGTTACGGTCGAGACCTACCAGTGGTTCGTCCGCAACTCGAAGCGGGTTTCGAACGCCTACTCGGTGATCATCTGCGACGAGGCCCACACCGCGCTCGGGGAGAAGACTTCGGCCTGCATCCGTTCGATGCCCGGTCCGGTCTACATCGGCATGACCGCGACCGGCGCCCTGATCGCCCGCCACGTCGCTGACCTTTTCCCCACCCAGACTTCGCGATTCGACCTCGCCCAGGCGGCCCGCCGTGGCGTGATCGCCCCGCTCCGCTGCCTGCGCATCCCGCCCGGACCTGGAGTCCGCACGATTGCCAAGGTCCCGCTGCGGAAGGGTGAGGTGGACCAGGACTTTGATCAGGAAGAGCTGGCCAAGCTGCTCGACCAGGCGCCGTTCAACATGGCGATCGCTGACCTTTACAAGTCCCGCTTCCGCAAGGCGCCCGGCGTGCTCTACACCGCCGGCGTCCAGCACGCGAAGAACGTGGCCGCCGCATTCCAGGAATTCGGCATCAACGCCAAAGCGGTCTCCGGCGAGACCCCGAAGCGCGAGCTTTCCGAAACCCTGGCCGCCTTCGAGCGCGGTGAGGTGGATGTGCTCTGCAACGCGCAGCTGCTGGCCGAAGGCTGGAACTCTCCCCGCGCCACGATCTGTATGCACCTGGCTCCGACCGCATCGAAGCGGATCTACCAGCAGAGAGTCGGCCGTGTGACCCGTCGTGCCCCGAACAAGGAGGCCGGCCTGGTGATCGACTTCGTTCATCCGGCGACCACTCACGACGAATCGATCGTCACCCTCCACAGCCTGCTCGATCGCGACGTTTACCGCGGCGGGGCGATCGTGGTCGGGCCGGTTCGTCGGGGCCGGGGCCGCAAGGTCCGGGTCGAGCGCCGCATCGTTCCTGTTTCCGACGATCCCCAGCGCCGCATCGAGGTACTCGAGCGTGACATCTGGCGGATCGCAGTCGAGAACCTCGACTACGCCGAACAGCATGTATGGGCAGCTCTGGCCGGGGCCCGGGTCACCACCCAGGGCTGGCGCCGGGCCAAGGCGATGCTCCAGCACGACCGGACCAAGGAACTCCGCCGCCGCTACCTGCTGACCTGCGTTCAGCGCAACCGCAACGCCCAGCTCCGGGTCAAGGCGCTCGGCGAGATCGCGAACCTGAAGGACGCCGAGGCCTTCGATGATGCGATCGACATCGTCGGCACCTGGAGCCGGGAAGACAAACGGGCAGGGACCAAGGTCCTGCTGCAGGCCCTCGTCGACAAACGGATCGGCCGGCGCGACCAGGCCCAGGCCTGGGTCTGGCGACTCGCCTCCTACAACCGGGACCTCCACGAGGAGTACGCGGTGCAGCGTTGGCCCGAGACCAAGCGTCTGCTCGGACTGCTGGTCAACTCGGCCGGGCGTGCCCACGGCAAGAACGCCCGCAAGCTGGTTCAGTCAGCCCGCAAGCAGGACCGCCGTCTCGCAGTCTCGCTTCTGGCGGCCGCGGTCGCTCACACGCCGGAAGGTGAAGAGGTACTGCGTGGCGCCCGGATGAGGATGGCGAGAAAACCGTCGGCTGTGGCCCGCGAACTGCTTCGGAACTTCCCCAAGGGAGGCAAGAAGCGCCGCCGCAAGAAGAACAAGAAGAAGGACAAGGCCAAGTCGAATCCGGAGGTCGGGAACACCGAGACCACCGATACAGGGCCAGAAGTCGCGGAGAACCAGCCGAAAGAAGTGGAGGGCGACACCAATGGAAAAACGGAAGAAGCTCCTCACTAGCCTCCTCGCCCTCTCGGTGGCCGGGCTGTTGATTGGCGGCTGCGGCGCCGACAAGCAGGAGAGCCTCACGCTCAGCCTCGATTCTTTCGCCTCACCAGACGGGAACATCGGCTGCATCGCCGACGAGACGATGGTCCGCTGCGACATCGCCAGGCCTGACTGGATAGTCGCCCCCAACCCGAAGTGCAACCTCGACTACGGCAACGGACTTGCTGTGGCCGATCGTCGCGGCTACATCGTCTGCGCCGGGGACACCACGATGAACAGCGGGCCGGTCCTGCCTTCCAACCGGGTCAACATGGTCGGTCCCTTTGAATGCGTCAGCTCCGAAGCCGGCGACGGCATGCGCTGCGAGAACATGACCACCGGCCACGGCTTCGATCTCTCCACCGCCACCTTCGAGACTTTCTAGCCGGTCGTTATCTCAGGGCGTGGCAGACCGCTGCGACCTGCGCGCGACGGATGCGGGCGCTGATCTGTCCGGCGTTCGGCAGGTCCGAGCTGGGGAGGATCTGGGCGTTGGCGACGAAGGCGACCGAGCGACTGCCGTCGGCAGAGGAAGCGGCGAACACGCGGTAGCCCGGGAATGACCCGGTGTGGCCGTACATCACGCCGCATTTCGTCACATAGCGGAAGAGCCCCATGCCGGCCCAGTTGTTGCCGGGGCCGGCGGGCTGGGAATCGCCCTTCAGCCAGCTGCGCTGGGCCCGCTTGATCGAACGGGCTTTGCCCTGGCCGAAGAAACGGCCGGAAACATAGGCCCGGAAGAATCGGCTCAGGTTGGGCAGGGTCGAGACGATGCCACCCGAAGCCCAGGCTCCCGAGGGGTTGATCAGGCTGGAGATGTCATCGGGCTTCTTGCCCGGTTCGATGTCGTACCCATGAATGTACGGACCGGGCATCTTCACGGTGCGGGGCATGAAGGTCGCCTTCAGGCCGCCGATGCGCGGGCCGAGCACCCGGCGGATCTGACGGATGTAGGGAATGCCGGTCACCTTCTCGGCCATCAGGCCGACCACGATGTTGTCGGTGTCGGAGTACTCGTACTTCGAACCCGGTCGGTGAGTCAGCGGCGAGTTGCGAACCCAGCGGATGATCCGGCGCGGGGCGACGTATGCGCCCGGGTTGCCGCCAACCGACTTGAGGAAGCCCTTTGACTTGATGTACTCGGGAAGCCCGCCCGTGTGGTGGAGAGCCTGACCGAGCGTGACCTGGCTCGCCCTCGGCATGAGTCCGGGCAGGACCTCACCGATCGTCGAACGCATTCGGAGCCGCCCCCGGGCCACGAGGTTGAGGGCGACCGCGCCGCTGAAGGCCTTGGCGACGCTGGCGATCCGGAAGCGCTGATGGATCCTCGGCTTCTGCTTCGTCTTAACGTTGGAGACGCCACGCCGGTAGTACTGGGACCTGCCGT
>JAUPTY010000225.1 GCA_030917845.1 Actinomycetota bacterium
CCTTCCGGGGCTGCTTCGGCTTGGTGTGGCCGGCCGGAGGATTGGCGCTGAGCAGACTGAAGATAGCTTTGCCCATCATGGGTATCACGTCTCACTTATGTTGCGGTTCATGTGGCAGGAAAACCCTGCAGAAGACAAGCTACGGACCCGCACCCGAAATGTCTGTGACCGCCCTCACTCGTTATCCAACCTTTACTTAGTGACTTCGGTCGCGGTCCTAAGGACATTTTCACCTCCAGCCGCATGTCATCGGTTAGGCTCAGTTCCGGAGGAATAAACCCCCGCTGGAATGACGGAAAGGGAGTCCGGGATGCCCTGGATCAACTCAAGACAATTGTCGTTCTTTGCCTTGTTGTCACCGGTGATCGGCCTGCTGTCCCTCACCACGGCTTCGAGCGGTTCCGGAGCGCTCCCGAAGACCCCGAACAAGCGGATAGTGCCCGGCAAGTCGATCGCCGGACTGAATCTCGGCGCCACCTTGAAGCAGGCCGAGAAGATCTGGAAAGACACAGGTGACTCCCGACTGTGCCTGAAGCTGACCCTTCTGCTCCCGTCCGGAAAGCCCGGCCTCTACGACAAGTGCCATTACGAGCTGATGCCGTCTGGCGCCAACTTCCATACCGGAAGTCTCTACTTCTATGGGAGTCCTGGCAAGAAGACCGTGATCGTCGGAGTAATCGCACCCAACAACGGAGATAGACCGCTATTTGATTCGAAGATGAACCAGTACAAGACCAAGCAGGGCATCGGTATCGGGAGCAGCCTGGGCGCCCTCAAGCGTGTCTTCAACAACAAGTTGAAGAAGGTTTCTTCCCACGCCGGATATTCCGACTACGTGGTGAAAGGTCCGGGCAAATCCAGCACCGCATTGAGCCTTTTTGGGACTCGAGTCAGATCCATTGAAGTTCGAGGCGCGACCGCTCCCTAGCCGGCCTCGAACCAGGAACCTGCCGGCTACGGCCCGGTCATCTCCGAGGCGGAATCCGCAGTCAACGCCTCCGCCTCGCTGAGCGCGACCCCGTCAGCGAGGTTGGACAGAGCCCGGACGTAGGCCCTTGCCGAGGCTTCGAGAATGTCGGTCGACACTCCCTGCCCGGAGGCCGTCCGGCCGTCAGCGCGGAGCACAACAGTCACTTCGCCGAGCGCATCCTCGCCCCCGGTCACCGCACCGACGTGGTACTCACGCAGTTCTGCTTCGGCACCGGTCGCGTTGAGGATCGCCGAGAAAATTGCCTCGACCGGACCGTCGCCTCCACTCTCCCCGGCTGAAGACCCGCCGTCGGGGACGGAGACCCGTACTTTCGCCTTCGGTTCGCTGTCGCTCGAGGCCTGAACCTCGAACCACTCCAGTTCATGCGACTGGGACCTTTCGCGCATCTCGTCGGAAACGATTGCTTCCAGGTCGAGCGCGGTGACCTGCTTCTTCTTGTCGGCCACGTCCTTGAACCGCTTGAAAGCCTGATTCAGGGCTTCACCGTCAACCACGAAACCGAGCTGCTCCAGGGCGTCCTTCAGCGCGTGCCGACCGGAATGCTTGCCCAGCACCAGCTGGTTCGAGTCGAATCCGACCTCAGTCGCATCCATGATCTCGAATGTTTCGCGTTCCTTGAGGACACCGTCCTGGTGGATTCCGGATTCGTGTGCAAACGCGTTCTTTCCGACTACAGCTTTGTTCGGCTGAACCACGTAACCGGTCAGACGGGAAACCAGGCGGCTCGTCCGGGCCAGCTCACGGGTGTTGATCTCCGTGTGCAGTCCGTGGACGTCCTCGCGGACCTTGATCAGCATCGCGATTTCCTCGAGCGAGCAGTTGCCGGCCCGCTCGCCGATGCCGTTTATCGCGCATTCGACCTGGCGGGCGCCAGCCAGCACGCCGGCATAGGAATTGGCGACCGCGAGACCGAGGTCGTCATGGCAGTGCACCGACAGCCGCACATCCTTCAGCGAGGGTGCGAAGCGGTAGAGATCCTCGAAGTACTTTCCGTACTCGACGGGAGTGGTGTAGCCGACAGTGTCGGGAATGTTGACCACGGTGGCGCCTTCCTCGACCGCAATCGCGCAGACTTCGGCGGTGAACTCGACGTCGGCCCGGGTCGCGTCCATCGGCGAGAACTCGACGTCCTCGCAATACGACTTCGCCTGCGCTACCGCTGCCCTTGCGCCCTTCAGCACGTCCTCTCGCGTGTTGCGCATCTGATGCTCGATGTGAATGTCCGAGGTCGAGATGAAGGTGTGGATCCGGGGCTGTTCGGAATCCCTGATCGCGTTCCAGGCCGCGTCGATGTCGGGGGCCTGAGCTCGCGCCAGACCGCAGATCGTCGGTCCGTGCACTTCGCGGGCGATCTTCTGGACGGCCTCGAAATCACCGGGTGAGGCGATCGGGAAGCCGGCTTCGATGACGTCAACTCCGAGCCGCGCCAGCTGCTGCGCGATCTCGATCTTCTCGGATGCGTTGAGCGAAATTCCCGGCGACTGTTCGCCGTCTCTCAGGGTGGTGTCAAAAATGTGGACGCGGTTTGCGTCGTGTTCGTTGCCCGTACTGCCTGACATGGGACTTCTCCTTGCTTGCTAGAAAACTGAACTGCTGAATCTGCTCGCGGCTAACGCGCCGCCCGGCGATCATTTCCCCCGAAGGGGAGAAGGAGAAGTAGTGCCGGGCTGTTGAAAACGTGATTCAT
>JAUPTY010000226.1 GCA_030917845.1 Actinomycetota bacterium
GGCCAGAAGGATTGCTTCGGGACCGCCGAATGAGGAGCAATGACCGACGCGCGTGACCAGAGCAGCAAGACCGCCGCACCCGGAAAGGGTGCGGCGGTGGTCGCTGCCCACGCGGTTCTCGGTTACGCCGGGCAACCGGTTCTCAACGGGCTCGAGTTCGAGATTCCAAAGGGAACCCGTGTTGGAGTTCTTGGCCCGAACGGCGGCGGAAAGACCACCCTCTTCCGGGCTCTGCTGGGCGAGATAAGCCCGCT
Organism: Actinomycetota bacterium; assembly: GCA_030917845.1. Lineage (GTDB taxonomy): Bacteria > Actinomycetota > Thermoleophilia > Solirubrobacterales > 70-9 > 67-14. Next base: position 255 of record JAUPTY010000226.1, read on the forward strand.
CTCCGGGAGCCTTACGGCCAACGCGACGACGGCGACCGTCGCCCAGACCGACCGCTCGCGTCTGGACTATCCGGTTTCCGCCCTGGACGTTGCCGTGATGGGCTCGCTGGCCCGGCTTCCCTGGTGGAAGCGACCCGGGCGTGCCGAGCGCCGGCGCGCCCTGGAGGCGCTGGGAAAGGTCGGCCTGGAAGACCAGGCCAAGACCAGTTTCGGTGATCTTTCGGGTGGCCAGCGCCAGCGGGTCCTGATTGCCCGGGCCCTGACCGCTGAAGCGGAGATCCTGCTCATGGACGAACCTTTCACCGGGCTGGACAACAAGAGCGAAGCCCGGCTCGAAAGTCTGATCGACGAACTCGCCTCCTCCGGCCACACGGTCCTGATCGCCACTCACGAAGTCGAACAGGCTGCCCGCTGGGACCTGGTCCTCTGCCTCAACGAGACGCAGATCTCTTTCGGCGACCCCGCTGCTTCCCTCAGCAAGCCGGTACTTGAAGCAACCTATGGCGGCCACATCGTCGAAATCCCCGGCCAGCCGGCCCTGGGCGTCCTGCCCGCCCACCATCACCACCACTGATGATCGACTGGATCACAGATCCCTTCACATTCGGTGCCACGACCAGGGCATTGATCGAGATCGCGATTCTCGGCACGGTCGGAGGTGCGGTCGGCTGCTGGGTGGTCCTCTACCGGGTCTCCTACAGCGCCGAGTCACTTGCCCACGGACTGTTCCCGGGACTGGTCGGCGCCGCCCTGCTCGGCCTGCCGATCCTGCTCGGCGGAGCCGTCGGAATCATCGTCGCCGCATTGCTGATCGCCGCCGTCAACCGGTTTGCCGGTGACGATGCGGACACCGCGATAGCGGTCGTGGTCACCTCCCTTTTCGGTCTCGGAGTGTTGATGGCCCTCTCACCCGAATCTCCGCCCGGTGTCGCCGAGTTGCTGTTCGGAGATCTGCTCGGAACCACCTCGACAGAGATTCTGGTTTCGGCCGCGATCACCGTCCCGGTCCTTGCCGTGCTCTGGCTGCTCCATTCGCGCCTGTTGGCGATCGGGTTCGACCAGGGTGCCGGGTCTGCACTAGGCATCTCCCCCGGCTTGATGACCGCCCTCGTTCTCTGCCTGGTCGCCGTGACCGTCCTGATCGGGGTTCAGTCGCTGGGCAACCTGCTGGTCGCCGCGATCCTGGTTGGCCCGGCCGCCGCCGCCCGCCTGTTGACCGATCGCTTCAAGGTGATGATGGGACTCAGCATCGGCTTCGCCCTGCTGGCCGGCGTTGCTGGAATCTACGTCTCGTACCACGCGCGAATCGCGGCCGGCGCTGCCGTCGTCGGCTGCCTCATCGTCGTCTATCTGCTGGCCGCCGCCGCTTCCGCAAACGCCGATCGATCTCCACGAAGCACTAGCCTGAATCCATGAGCCAGACCGGTACAAAGGCAGCCGAGACCGTCGCTGACTGGGCCGAGTATGCCGAGTCCCGGATCCGTGATGCCGGACTGAAGCGGAGCGTGCCGCGCCATCGAGTGATCGAGCTCCTTGCCGGACGGGACTGTGCCGCGACCGCGCTCGAGATCGACGCCGAACTTGAAGGGGTAGGCCGGGCCACCGTCTACCGGGCAATCGAACAGCTCGAAGAGCTCGGACTGGCCCAGAAAGTCGACCTCGGCGGCTCCGCCCACGGCTACGAGAAGGTCGACCCTTCCGGCCACCACCATCACCACATCGTCTGCGACGAATGCGGGCGGGTCCAGCCATTTGAGGATCAGGGGCTGGAACGGGCGATCCACGAAGTCCGGCAGGGTGGCTTCACGATCGAGACCCACGAGGTCACCCTCCGCGGCCACTGTGCCGACTGCACCTAGCCCTCAGAAGGCGGAGCTCAGGGGCCTCCAGCCGTTCGCTGACAAGGAGCAAAGGCCGGAAATGGTAGCGATCGTACGCGGGTACCTGAGCTGCCGTTTCCGGCCGTCGACGAAGCCAGCGGACGGCTGGTGTTTCCTGAGCCCGCCTTCCCTATTCCCACTCGATGGTGCCGGGAGGCTTCGAGGTGATGTCGTAGGCGACGCGGTTTACGCCGCTTACTTCATTGATGATGCGGTTCGAGACTTTCTCGAGCACGTCGTAGGGGATCCGGGCCCAGTCAGCGGTCATCGCATCCTTGGAAGTGACGGCGCGGATGATTACCGGGTAGGCGTAGGTACGGCCGTCGCCCTGGACGCCGACCGAACGGATTACCGGCAGCACGCAGAAGAACTGCCAGAGGTCGCGGTACATGTTGGCCCCGCCGACCTCTTCGTGGAGGATGTGGTCAGCCTGACGGAGGATGTCGAGCCGTTCCTTGTTGACCTCACCGCCGACGATCCGGATGCCGAGCCCGGGCCCCGGGAAGGGCTGACGCCAGACCATTCGGTCGGGCAGTTCAAGT
>JAUPTY010000227.1 GCA_030917845.1 Actinomycetota bacterium
TGCTCGATCTGCGTGGTGGCCGGGTCGAGAAGGTGCTTTTCCTGCTGGTGGCCGGACTCTGCTTCGGGGGGTGGACGCTGATGCCGGTGGAACTGACCGGGATCTTCCTCGGTCCGTTCGTGGTCGGGATCTGGTTCACGCTCCGCAACCGGGCGATGCTCGGGGACACCGGTTCCAACCTCGCCGGAGCCATCGCCGGAGTCTGTCTGCTGACCGGACTCGACGAAACCGGTCGGTTGATCGCCCTCGCGGTAGTAATTCTTCTCACGATTTACGGAGAGTTCCGGTCGATCTCGAAGACCATCGACCGGCTGCCGCCGCTTCGCTTTATAGACTCCCTCGGGAGAGTCAAGTGAGCGACAAGTACCAAGGAGAAACCCGATTCATCTTCGTCACCGGCGGAGTGCTTTCGGCTCTCGGTAAAGGGATCGCTTCAGCTTCGATTGGTCGGCTCCTCGTTTCCCGCGGTTTCCGGGTCCAGATCCAGAAGTTCGATCCGTACCTGAACGTCGACCCCGGCACTATGAGCCCCTTCCAGCACGGTGAGGTCTTCGTGACTGAAGACGGGGCCGAGACCGACCTCGACCTTGGTCACTACGAGCGTTTCACCGACGAAAACACTTCCAGGGCTTCGAATGTGACCGCTGGCGCTGTCTACAACTCGGTCATTCGGCGCGAGCGTCGTGGCGATTACCTTGGTGGAACCGTCCAGGTGATCCCGCACATCACGGACGAGATCAAGAACCGCATCCTGATTGTGGCCGAGACCAAGCAGGTCGATTTCGTGATCACCGAGATCGGCGGCACGGTTGGCGACATCGAGTCACTCGCGTTTCTCGAAGCGATTCGCCAGCTCTACACGGATCTCGGTCCCAAGAGGGCGATGTTCATCCATCTGACCCTGGTGCCGTACATCGTCCACGCCGGCGAGATGAAGACAAAGCCGACCCAGCATTCAGTCAACGAACTGCGCCGTATCGGGATCCAGCCCCATGCCCTGATCTGCCGTTCGGTCTCCGGGCTCGACCGCGACATCCGCAGGAAGATCGCCCAGTTCGCCTCGCTGCCGACTGACAGCGTGATCTCCGGCCAGGACGTGGATAACGTCTACAAGATTCCCCTGATGTACCGGGCTGAAGGGCTTGATGACTTCATCCTCGAGCACTTCAACATGGAAGACGCGCCGGCGCCGGACCTTTCCGAGTGGGAGGCGATGCTGCGGATGGCTGACAGCACCGAAGGAACGGTCAAGGTCGCCGTGGTCGGCAAGTACATCCAGTTGGCCGACTCCTACAAGTCGATCATCGAGGCACTGGAGCACGGCGGCATCCACAACGGCGTCGATGTGGAGATTGATTTGGTTGATTCCGAAGACTTCGACGTCGGCCGGCTCGAAGATGTCGATGGCATTCTCATCCCCGGTGGCTTCGGGGAGCGTGGAGTGGAGGGCAAGGTTGAAGCCGCCCGGTATGCCCGCGAGAACGGGATTCCGTATCTGGGCATCTGCCTCGGCATGCAGATCGCAGTGATCGAATTCGCCCGGCACATCGCCGGCATGGACGGAGCGAACTCGGCGGAGTTCGATCCCGAGACTCCTTTCCCCGTGGTCGACCTGCTGCCCGAGCAGAAGGAAGTCTCGGACATGGGCGGCACGATGAGGCTCGGTGCCGACCCGGTCAAGCTCCACGACGGAACCAGGGCTCTCGAAATATTCGGGGAAGCCGTGATCTACAAGCGCCACCGTCACCGTTACGAAGTGAACAACCTGCTGCGCTCCAAGCTCGAGGACCAGGGGTTGGTCTGCTCCGGAACTTCGCCGGACGAGCGGCTGGTCGAAATCATCGAACTTCCGGATCATCCCTTCTACGTGGCCTCCCAGTTTCACCCAGAGTTCAACTCGCGGCCGAACCGGCCCGAGCCGCTGTTCCGGGAGTTCATGAAGGCTGCTGCCACCGCAGCCGCAGCAAAGCCGGCAACTTCCGACGAGTCGGCCGATGCCGAAGGTTCGTCGGTCGCCGTCGAAGCCCAGAAGGCCTGAGTCTTGGCGATTGCCTTCTGGGTCCTGGTTGCCCTGATCGGTGTTGCCATTCACCTCTGGCGTCACAAGGAGGAGCGCGGAACTGCCGCTGTCTCGCGGGTCCTGCTCATGTACTGGCTCGGCATCGCGATCGGGATTGGCTCGATCTTCGGGGCGGCCTTCCATGTTTTCGATGCGAAGGAAATCGCGGAACAGATCGGCTTTGACAAGGGCTGGACGCCGGAAGGGGCCGGTGCGTTCCAGTTCGAGAATGCGATGGGCGACCTGGCCATCGGGGTTGCCGCGCTGCTCTGCTTCTGGATCCGCGACCCCAAATTCTGGCTCGCCGTGATCATCATCGCCACCATCCAGTTCTGGGGCGACGCCTACGGTCACATCCATCAGATGGTCGAGTACGACAACCACGAACCGGACAACACCGGCGCCATTCTCTGGCTGGACATCCTCAATCCGGTCATCCTGATCGCGCTCTACTTTCTTGCCTTCCGACATTCGCGGGACGGCCACAGCGCCTCGCCGTCCGGTTGAACAACGATTAGTCGGGGCGGCACCGCCAGTTTCGGTCGCGTGAGATGATCCGGCCCGGATGAGCCGATTCGTTCGCCTTTGCGAGATCTCCAGCCCGACCGGT
>JAUPTY010000048.1 GCA_030917845.1 Actinomycetota bacterium
CTGATCAAGGCGATCAACGACGCGGCAGATGCTGCCAAGTCGGGCAACGATTCCGGCAACGATCAGTGATTTGAGCTCAGGTCGCCGCCCCGGGTGGCGGCCTGAGTAAAACTACAGTCATGGAATCACGCATTTCGTCATGGCTCAGGTGTTACCGCTGCTGGTCTCGGAACCTGGAAGTCCAGGTTCACTACGACGCAATCCGGCCGATTGATCCCGAAACCGGGATCCCGACCGAGGGCGACGACGAGATCCAGGAGTCGGTTGTCCAGTGCCTCGACTGCATGCATGACCAGCCTCACCTCGTCTTCGAGCGGGACCGCGTGGTGCCGATCGAGGACCGCTGGGAGCGGATGGTCGCCGGGACCCCCTGGGTTGCGTCCTGCACCGTCACGGTGGACGCATCCCAGGTAGAAGCCTGTGCCGGACCGGAAGCGGTCGAATCACTGACCTACGGCGCCTTCGGAGACGCCGGCACGCGCGAATTCTTCACCCACGTCAGGTTCCACAAGCACCATGACGACGAGATCGCGGTCCACCTCCTGGTCGAGCTTTACGCCCGCAATCCCGAGGAAGCCAGCGAGGTCCTCAGCAACGCCTCACGCGGCACCATCGAGATCACCTCCCTCGCCGAAGAGTCACGCCCCCCGGCCCACGCCTCCGGCGACCAGCACTGAGTCAACTGCAGTCGGGCCGGTCTTCGCCGGCCCTCCCATCTCAACCCGCCCCCTCCCAGAGATTCAGGGATGGCGGGAAGGGGCTCCGCTTCGGATGGATCCGGTGCGGGGGCGCCCTAAAAGTGACTCCTTAATCAGAGCGCGCAGCGCTCGTTACTTTTCGGGCTCCCCCGCGCCGGACCCTTCAACTGGCTGAGTTTCCTTCTCGCGGTCGATTACTTCTTCCTTGGCCTGCTTCGCCTTCTCGGCGAGGGAGCCGTCGCCGGAAAGTATTTCCCGCAGTTCCTTGGCGTCACGCTTGAGATTGTCGGGTTCAGCCCGGTCCCCGAGCTTGTCCTCCGCCTGCTTCTTCAATTGCCCCACCTGCTGACCCAACTTCTTGAAGTCCATAAGAAAAGACTACCCACCAAAGTCGGTGGGTAGTTGAAGCGCTTCATCGGGTGGACGCCAAGGGCCTCCAGCCGTTCGCTGCCGAGGAGCAAAGGCCGGAAATGGCTGCCGATAGTACTTAGGTACTTGAGCTGCCGTTTCCGGCCGTCGACGAAGGTCAGCGGACGGCTGGTGGTTCCTGGCGCCGCCCGGGCTTAGGCCTCGTCGGGGGTGCCGTGGACCTTCCTCGGGATCAGCGCGGTGCGCTTGAACTCGGCAACCAGGACGCCGTCCTGGTTGAAGACTCGGGTGTGCACCTTGACGATGCCGCGGTCGAGCTTGCTCTTCGAGGGGCGGACATCGAGAACCTCGGACTCGCAGAAGAGCGTGTCCCCGTGGAAGACCGGATGGGGATGGCTCAGCTCGTCGGTGGCGAGATTGGCGATCGCCTTGCCGGAGAAGTCCGAAACCGACATGCCGACGGCAAGGGAGTAGACGAGGGGGCCGACCACCACGTTCTGGCCCTGCTGTGACGCGTTCGCATGAACATCGTTGATGTGAAGCGGATGGTGGTTCATGGTCAGCAGGCAGAACAGATGGTCGTCGGACTCGGTGACCGTCTTGGCCGGCATGTGCTTGTAGACGGCACCGACCTCGAACTCTTCGAGGTAGCGGCCGTAGGGGTGAGAACCACTTTCCTCGCGCTCGCGCTGGTCGGTGGTGAAGTCGCTGCTTTCTTCGCTCATGGTGGGGTTGGTTTTCCTTTGGTTTGGAACTGCTTCAGTGGACTTTTTTCAGCTTGGCGCGCTGCTCATGAGCCTCGATGACCCGAATGACCAGCTTGGCCACATTCGAATCTCCCTCGAATCGGATGTGACCGGTCTCTGCGGCGCGGCGGTATGAACCGACCGTGCTTTTCTCGTCCGCCAGCTGATTGAACTGCGCCCGGTCAATCTCGACCCGGCAGCGCTCGTCCTCTCCTCTTCCCTTGCTCACCTTCGGACCGGGAACCTCGACCCGGTACGTCTGCATGTCGCCCTTCGCGCGGAGATCGAGACCGAAGACGAGCCTCAGTTTCTTGAAGGCCGGCACCTCCTCCTGGAGGTGGGTAACGGCCTGTTCGATCATCTGCGCTGTGGAAGCCATGGAAGGTGTTTATCAGGGAATCCGCTGCTTCGCCTCAAGCGATGCCGCGGCTCTTCTCGTAAGTCTGGATGTAGTCGTCAACGGTGAAACGCCCGACCGCCTCTGTAACGAGGTCAAGAGGCAGGTCCTCGAGCTTCTTGAAGCGGACGCAGGACTTGCCGACGTCAAGCTTCGCTCCGCGCTCTGCCGCGGCATTCTCGAACCAGGCACGATTGCCCTCGTCGGAATAGATGCCCATCAGGTAGAGCGACATGTATTTCTTCTGCGAGGCGAGTGAGACATATGACAGCGGCTGGGCGTTGTAGGTGTCGGGATAGGTCTCGAGCGGGATCTCCCAGGACAGCATGCCCCAGCGGATCTCTTCGACGTAGCCTTGCGGCATGCCCGCCTGAATCGCTTTCCGGACCGACTCGATAGCTTCCCGGCGGTCTTCGGGAAGGGCGTCGAGATAGTCATTAATCGTTTCGATGACCATCCCGACGCCTTCCCCTGAACCTTCAGGATCAGATCTTGTGCCGCTGGAGCAGCTTCTTGCCGATCACCATGCGCTGGATCTCGGAGGTGCCTTCGCCGATCAGAAGCAGCGGGGCATCACGGTAGAGCCGCTCGATCTCGTATTCCTTCGAGTAGCCGTAACCGCCGTGGATCCGGAAGCATTCCTCGACGACTTCCTTGCCGGTCTCGGAAGCGATCAGCTTGGCCATTCCGGCCTCGAGGTCGGAACGGATGCCGGCGTCCTTCATGTTGGCGGCCTTGCGGGTGACCAGACGGGCCGCTTCCAGCTTGGTGGCCATGTCGGCCAGCTTGAACTGGATCGCCTGATGCTGGGCGATCGGCTTGCCGAAGGTCTTGCGCTCCTGGCTGTACTGAAGGGCGAGCTCGAGGGCACGCTGGGCGATGCCGACGCCACGGGCGGCGACGTTCACGCGGCCGACCTCGAGGGCGTCCATCATCTGCGGGAAGCCCTTGTTCAGGCCGGCTTCCTCACCGCCAAGAATGTTCTCGGCGGGGCACTTGTAGCCGTCGTAGACCAGTTCGGTTGATTCGACGCCCTTGTAGCCCATCTTCTTGATCTTGGGCGGGACGATCAGCCCGGCGTAATCACCGGTGTTCTCGCTGACCCACGGTTCCTTCTCGGTGATGAAGCAGGTCATGCCCAGGTGGGCCTTCTCCGCAGCGGGGTCGGTCTTGGCGAGCAGGAAGACAAGGCTGGAACCGAGTCCGTTGGTGACCCACATCTTCTGGCCGTTGATCTCGTACTTGCCGTCGTCGCCCTTCTTGGCACCGGTCTTGATGCCCTGGACGTCAGAGCCGACTTCCGGCTCGGAAAGCGAGAAAGCGGCACGCATCTCGCCGGTAGCCATCTTCGGCAGGTACTTCTGCTTCTGCTCCTCAGAGCCAAACTGCTGGAGCAGGTAAACGCCGATGAAGTGGGTGTTGACCACGCCGGAAATCGAGATCCAGCCGCGCGAGAGCTCTTCGACGATCAACTCGTAGGTGGAAAGGTCGAGACCCATTCCGCCGTATTCCTCGTCGATCGTCACCCCGAAAAGGCCGAGTTCCTTCATCTGCTCGACGATGTCCTCCGGGAACTCGTCGTTGGCATCGAAATGCTCGGCGTTGGGGATGATCTGCTCGTCGACGAACTGGTGGACCATCTCGAGGATGGCCTTCTGATCGTCGGTGATCTCCTGATAGCTGCTTGCGGACATGGCTCCTCTTAGGGGTAGGTGGCGCAGATGAGGTGAAGCGTGCTGTGACGCTGAAAATGACCCGCAGAATCACGGGAAAAGGGGAACCTAAGGATACCGGGGATGAAAGTTCCGGGACCTCTCGCGAGAGGCCTGGCTAGCTGGCGAAAGTGGTCGCCAGCACGCGGTTTGGCGAGGATCCGACCAACCTGCGATTCCAGATACGCTCTCCCGTGGCGCTGATACCGCTTTTTCGCGCCTCGAAACCACCTCTCAAGACGACCCTCAAGGAGCATCTTGCGCAACCCCCGGAACTTCTTCAAGCCCATGGCGATCGGTGCCCCCGACCCGATCACCGAGGTCCCCTTCGGCCCCTCCCGGATGATTCATTTCTTCGACCCATCGAACGAAAAGATGGCGGCCAAGGTGCCGGACATGGCCAAGCAGGCCGACATCCTTCTCGGCAACCTCGAGGACGCTGTCCCGGTCGACAACAAGGAAGCCGCCCGCGCAGGACTGGTCAAGGTCGCCGGTGAAGCAGACCTCGGTGGCACCCCGCTCTGGACCCGCATCAACTCACTCGAGAGCCCCTGGGTCCTCGACGATCTAACCGAACTGGTGACCAAGGTCGGCAACAAGATCGACGTGGTCATGGTGCCAAAGGTCGAGGGCCCCTGGGACATCCATTACGTCGACCAGCTGCTGGCCCAGCTCGAAGCCAAGGGTGACGTCAAGCGTCCGATCCTGGTTCACGCGATCCTCGAGACCGCCCAGGGTGTGACCAATGTCGAGGACATCGCCGCCGCCAGCCCGCGCATGCAGGGCATGAGCTTCGGTCCGGCCGACCTCGCCGCTTCCCGGCGCATGAAGACCACCCGCGTCGGTGGCGGTCATCCCGGCTACCTCTCGCTCGAGGACCCGGACGCGAACGACCCCGAAGCCCCGCGCCTCAGCGCCCAGCAGGATCCGTGGCACTACTCGATCGCCCGCATGGTCGACGCCTGCACCGCGAACGACATCCTCCCGTTCTACGGCCCGTTCGGTGACATCAAGGACCTCGAGGGCTGCGAGGCCCAGTTCCGCTCGGCCTTCCTGCTCGGCTGCGTCGGTTCCTGGTCGCTCCACCCCGCCCAGATCGCGGTCGCCAAGAAGGTCTTCTCGCCACCGGTCGACGAGGTCATCTTCGCCAGGAAGGTGATCGAAGCGATCCCGGACGGCCGCGGAGTCCACATGATCGACGGCAAGATGCAGGACGACGCCACCTGGAAGCAGTGCAAGGTGATGGTCGAACTGGCCGAGATGCTCGCGGCCAAGGACCCCGAACTCAAGGAGCAGTACGGCTTCTAGCGGTTTGCCCGCTTGGTGACGATGCGGAAGGTGACCTTCCGCTCGTTGCCAGGTCGGCCGCTCGGGTAGAGCGCCCGCACCCTGAATGTGTGTGAGCCAGGCTTCAGCCGGGAGTTACGCGGGCTGCGACAGGCGGAGTACTTCTGACGGTCAATCCGGCACTGGAAGCCCGAGGCGCGGCCCGTGCCCTTGAAGGCGAAGGTGACTTTGCGCCGGACTTTCCGGATCGTCTGTTTGCCGGCACGGCGGGAAACCTTGACAACGACCCGCTTCGAGGGCCGTCGGATGACCTTCACCCCGGCGGGCCGAGCGGAAGCGATCAAGCCCTGAATGAACTGGCTGACTCGGGTTGTCTCCTCGGTGGTATCTCCGGGTGACCCGAGTGAAGTGTTGATTCCCTCGTGGTCGAGAGGTACACCGAGTACCGAGGTGGCCGGGTCCTGACCGAGTGCGGTCGCCATCTCCTGATTGGCGGACAGACGGACCGGATTCAGGCTGGTGACCAGCAGGAAGTCAGGATCCGTGGGGTCGGCATGGACCACCGGCGACATCCGTTCCCACCGTGGCTCGACCAGCTCCTCTCCCGGAGTGCCGAAAGCGTTCCAGGCAGAAAGCCTGCGGTTGAGCGGCGTGTCGTTTGAAGCTTCCTTGCGGATGTCGAAGTTGTCGGTGTCCAGCGAGACCACCCCGATGATCTGCTTCCTCGAAACCTTGCGGCCCTCGATCCAGGCGGGGGAAGCACCAGCCAGCGAAACGAGGTGCGCACCCGCCGAGTGGCCGATCAGCACTATCCGGTCCGGGTCTCCACCGTAATTGCCGATGTTCCGACTGAGCCAGCCAACGGCCTCGGCCAGATCAGAGATGTGATCGGGCGCCCGGACCCTGGCGGGATCGAAGTCACAGCAATCCGGCGAAAGCCGGTAGTTGACACTGGCCACGATGTACCCCAGGTCGTTGAAGAGCCGGACCTTGTCAGGCATACGGTTGCTCTTGTCTCCCGTCACCAGCCCCCCACCGTGGACCCAGACGATCAAGGGACGCAGACCGACCCTGGCGTTGTCGGGGACCTCGGGCAGGTAGAGATCGAGGCTGTTCAGAGTGGTCATGTTCGGCCCCAGCTCGTCTTCGTTGTAGTTGATGTCAGCGATCTTCTGCGCGGGCTGACCGGCCGAGGCCGCGGGGCCCGAAATCAGGAAGGCGAGTGCCAGAAGCAGGGCAGGCAGGGTAAGGAAGCGGCGTGTCATGTCCTTTGAACCCCCGGAACCGTCGAATGGAGCGGACTCAGGGAGTGAAGGGATCCTGAAGTCTGGCGCCAAGCCAGCCAGTCAGCGTGCGGGCGTAGGTGGCGCTGATGTGGCCGCGGTCCCGGAACTTGAGAATGTTGCCGTGAACCGCGCTGCACTTCAGGCGCGGGCAGACCTTGGGCAAAGGATCGATTACCTGGACCCGATTCAGCCGCTTGGCGGCGGCGAAGTCATAGGCCTGGGACAGGGGCCGGATCGCCCGGAAAGCGCAGCGAGCTGGGGCGTTGCTGTTTTCCTTCACGCATTCCGACGGCAGATAGTTCTTCGACATCGGGAGGTCCCGCATCACCGTGACCTCGGCCCCGTACTTGCGCAGCTTGAGCAGGGTGTCGTACATGCCCTTGCGCAGGTGCGACTCGCTGGCCGCCCGCCCGAGCCGCTTCCCGCCCTTCATCACGTAGATGTTGGGAGCCGTGTTGCTGGCAACAAATACGAGCTTCGGCTTCTCGGCCCGGATTCGTTTCAGGGCGTTCTGGCGCCAGAGGTTGCATTCCCGGCTGATGTTGACGATCGCTGCGGTGCAGTTAGCCCGCATCAGGGCTGTCAGCTGCCAATCGCGATCACGGGCCAGGTTGATCAGAGCAGGCGTCCACTGAAGCGAATGGGAATCGCCGAGGACGAAGACCTTGTTCTTCGAGTTGACATCGCCGTAGTGGCAGGGGGGCGATGTCACCCGTGAGGTGTAAATCAGGCAGCCCTCCCGGAAGACCGGACCCTTGTCCTGCTGGACGACCGAAAAAGCCGGCACATAGGAGCGGGCCGAAGCCTGACTCGCAAAACCGGCCGAGGCGCAGGCAAGAGCAACAACGAGGACCGCCAGCAGGCGGAAATTCAGATTCTTCACGGAGTCACTCTCAGGTTGAGGAGGCGGGAAACACTGGCGCGGCCCGTGCTCCCGTAGGTGGTCACCCGGAGACTGTGCTTGCCGGCCTTCAGTCTCCAGCTTCGAGGGCAGAGAGTTTCGCGGTCACCGTCGATACGGCAGGTGATCAGCCGGGCAGCAGGCCGGGCGCTGACCCGGAGACGTACCGAACCTACCTTGAGCGGTCCGACGCCCTTCACCACCCGGTCTCCCTGGACGACCGGCACAGAACGGACCGGGCTCGATACGGCCGCCTTCGCAAATCGCATCAGCGGAGCCGTAACCCCCATGTCGCCGGATGGATTGCCCAGCAGCGGCACCACTCCGGCATGTTCGGTCCTGACCCGGTGGGAGACCAGACCGAGCCGCTGTCCCAGCGCCGGAGCCATCCGTTTGGCGTCGGCCCAGCGATCGGGGCTTGTGGTCGGCACCACAAAGAAGGTCGGTGGATCATTGCGGTCGGCGAAGCGGATCGGCGAGGCCGATGCCCAGTAGCGCTTGCGCTTCTCCTCGGCAGGTGTGCCGAAGGCGTTGAACATCATCTTCTGGAAGCCGGCGTTGATCTTCCGGTAGGCGGGGGTCATCATCCTCGGCACGTCGAACCCGACCGCATCCAGGGCCAGAACGCCCTTGATCTGGCTGGTCGAGACCCCGGCTGCCCTCAGGTAAGCGGGCTTGGTCGAAAGAAGTGAAGAAATCTGGCCTCCGGCCGAGTCGCCACCGATCACCATGCGCCGTGAGTTGCCTCCGTAAGAGGCGATGTTGCGGTCGACCCAGCCCAGTGCCCGGGAGACGTCCAGGTAATGGGTCGGGTACCGGAGCCGCTTCTTCGAAAGCGCCAGCGGACCACTCAGTTCGGGTGAAAGGCGGTAATTGACCGAGACGAAAATGAATCCGGCGTTGACCAGCGCCCTGGCCTTGAATCCCATGGTCGAGCTGACCTTGTCACCGGTGAACCAGCCACCACCATGAATCCAGACGAAAACCGGGCGCGGGGTCGCAGATTCGGCCGTGGGAACGTAGACATCAAGCAGGTTTGAACCTTCCTGCTCGTTGGCGGGTCCGTAGGCGATGTCGGAATCAACCGTGTAAGGGTCAGCGGCCCGGGCCGGAGCCGCAAAGACCGCGAACGCGGCCAGCAAGATGCCGCCGGAAAGCAGCAATGATCGCCAGATTCCTCTGTTACCCGCTTGAAGCATTCGAGGAAGGTAACACCCCTGCCGGCCCCGGGGTGCGGCCATTTTGGAACATGGGCGGGGAAAATCGGCGAAGGCGACAGGACCCGCAAATCAGGCGAGGTCGGCAATCAGGGCGGTCACCCTTTCCATTACAGGGCCTACGGCGGCGATCACTTTGCCCATCTCCAGTTCGTCAGGCGATATGCCGGCAGCCAGATTGCCGACCGGGCAGACAGCCGCGTAGTCAAGTCCGGCTTCGCGGGCAAGGATCGCTTCCGGCATTCCGGTCATGCCGACGATGTCGCAGCCGTCGCCAGCCAGCCGCCTGATCTCGGCCGCCGTTTCGAATCTCGGGCCCTGAACGGCCGCGTAGGTGCCACCGTCGATGAAGTCGAACCCGAGTCCGTGCAGCCGATCGATCACGTCGCCGCGCCACCGTGGGCTGTAAGGGTCGGTGAAATCCGGGTGGACCACCGGGTCGCTCTCTTCATGGAAAGTCATTTCGCGGCCCCAGGTGTAATCGACCAGCTGATCCGGCACCACCAATGCCCCCGGCACGCACTGAGGTCTCATTCCGCCCACGCTTGCGACCGCCAGTATCCGGTCACAGCCAGCTTCCCGCAGGGCGTGGATGTTGGCCCGGTAATTGACCCGGTGAGGGGCGATCGAGTGATCGACCCCGTGCCGGGCTATGAAGGCAATGCCCCCGCCGGACGCTGAAGTGACCAGGGGGCCGGATGTCGGTCCCCAGGGGGTGTCGGCGAGGCCGGCTTCCGCCGACCCCGTCTGATCATCGAGCCCGTAGAGACCGCTGCCGCCTATGACCCCGAGCAGGCCCATGGCGGGTGGCCGTCAGGCCCCGAGTCGACCCTTCAGGGCCTTGAACTGATTCCGGATCTCGGCCGGCAGGGAGTCACCGAACTTGTCGAGATGCTCCTCGATCTGAGGCAGCTGGGCTGCCACGGCCTCGTCATCGACCTCAAGCAGTACATCCATCTGTTCGGGGGTCACGTCGACGCCGTCGAGATCGAGCTCTTCGACCTTCGGCAGCAGGCCAATCGAGGTTTCGACGGTCTCGCCCCGGTCATCACAGCGATTGAAAACCCACTCCAGGACCCGGCTGTTGTCGCCGAATCCCGGCCAGATGAACTTGCCTTCTTCGTCCTTGCGGAACCAGTTGACATAGAAGATCTTCGGCAGCTGGGCACCTTCGGTCTTGCCGACTTCGAGCCAATGACCGAAGTAGTCGGCCATGTTGTAGCCGCAGAAGGGCAGCATCGCCATCGGGTCGAAGCGGAGCTTGCCAACGGCGCCGGCAGCGGCAGCGGTGGTCTCCGAGGACATGGTCGCGGCGAGGAAGACGCCGTGATCCCAGCTGAATGACTCCGAGACGAGCGGAACGACACTGGCGCGTCGGCCACCGAAGAGGAAAGCGTCGATCGGCACGCCGGCCGGGTCTTCCCATTCGGAGGCAATGGTCGGGCACTGGTCGGCCGGCACCGCAAACCTTGCGTTGGGATGTGCGGCCGGGGCATCCGAATCGGGTGTCCAGTCGTTTCCGTGCCAGTCGACGAGGTGCTCGGGAGCCGGGCCGATGCCCTCCCACCAGATGTCACCGTCATCGGTCAGGGCACAGTTGGTGAAGACCGTGTTCTCGGTGATGGTGTTCATCGCGTTCGGGTTCGAGTCGGCACCGGTACCGGGGGCAACTCCGAAGAAGCCGGCTTCCGGGTTGACGGCCCGCAGGCGGCCTTCGTCGTCGAACTTCATCCAGGCGATGTCGTCGCCGACCGTCTCGACGGTCCAGCCTTCCATCGTCGGGATCAGCATCGCGAGGTTGGTCTTGCCGCAGGCCGAAGGGAAGGCGCCGGTCACGTACTTGACTTCGCCTTCGGGGCTGGTCAGCTTGAGGATCAGCATGTGCTCGGCCATCCAGCCTTCGTCACGGGCCATGACCGAGGCGATCCGCAGCGCGAAGCACTTCTTGCCGAGCAGGGCGTTGCCGCCGTAGCCGGAGCCGTAGGACCAGATCTCGCGGGTCTCGGGGTAGTGGACGATGTACTTGTTCTCGGCGTTGCAGGGCCAGGCGACGTCGGCCTCGCCGTCGGCGAGCGGCATGCCGACCGAGTGGATGCAGGGGACGAATTCGCCGTCGTCACCGAGGACTTCGAGCGCGCCCTTGCCCATGCGGGTCATCACGCGCATTGAAAGAGCAACGTAGGGAGAGTCGGTCAGCTCGACGCCGATGTGGGCGATGTTCGAGCCCAGCGGACCCATCGAGAAGGGCACCACGTACATGGTGCGACCCTTCATGCAGCCCTCGAAGAAGGGCTTGAGGAGGCCCCGCATCTCTTCCGGGTCCTTCCAATTGTTGGTCGGACCGGCATCCTCTTCCTTCTCGGAACAGATGAAGGTACGGTCCTCGACCCGGGCGACGTCGCCGGGATCGGAAAGTGCGAGGTAGGAGTTGGGGCGCTTGGCCTCGGAAAGGCTCTGGAAAGTGCCTGACTCGACCATTTGCTCGGCCAGCCGGTTGTACTCCTCGGCGGAACCGTCGCACCAGTAGATCGAATCGGGCTGGGTCAGCTCGGCAATCTCGTCCACCCAGGCAAGAAGCCTGGCGTTGTTGGTGGGCGCGGTCACCTGGGTCGTCTCACTCACTGGCGCTTTTCAACTCCTTGGTCAACGCGCCGGAGAGGGGTAATCGACGCGGGTGTAAGCCGGTTACCGGATTGTTA
>JAUPTY010000228.1 GCA_030917845.1 Actinomycetota bacterium
GAGAAGGTCACGACCCTCGCCCGCGGTTCTGCGGTCGGCATCGCGGCTGGCGTTTTCGCTTTTCTCGCCTTGATCCTCCTGATGAACGCGTTCGCGCTCGGTGTCTCCTCGCTGTTCGGCTGGGGTTACTGGGCCGGTTACCTGCTCGAGGGCGTGATCTTCATTGCGATCGCAGCCGGAGCCGGCTACTTCGCTTACAACTCCTTCGAAAAGACCGGCGCCCCGCTCCCGACCGAGGCGATCGAAGAAGCCCAGAAAACCAAGGCCCTGCTCACCCCTGGAGACGAAGCCTGATGAGCGAAGAAAACATGGAACCCACCAAGCCCTCGGATGCTCCCGAGAAGCCCTTCAAGCCGGAAGGGATCGGCCCGAAAGCTCCGGTCGACAACACCCCGAACCGCTGGGCTCCGGCCGAAGGAACGCCCGCCCCGCCGGCAGGTACTCCCGGGTCCCCCTTCACGCCCCCGCCCCCGAAGCGGAACTCGGAGCAGATCCGGGCTGACATCGATGCCCAGAGGGCAGAACTCGGCCAGTCGGTCGATCAACTCCGCGACCGTGTCACCGAACTCACGGACTGGAAAAGCCAGCTCCGCAAGCACCGCAAGCCGATCATCATCGGCGCCGTAGCGACAGGATTTGTCGTCGGCGGCCTGATGGCTTTGAGACGCCGCTAACCGGAGCCGGCCCATCCGTTCCTGGATGTTCTGGGCCGGCGGGTTTCAGTGGCGCCCCGGCGAAGTCCGGGGTGCATCATTTATTGAAGGGAAGGGAGCGACCAGCTTCGCTCGTAGGAGACCATTCTCAGGGTGAAGATGAGGAGCATTCCTATTGCCATTGTGGGGGGCTGGGTGATTGAGGTGGCTTCGACCAGGAGGACATAGATGGCGGTTCCGGCGAGGGCGGCGGTTGCGTAGATGTCGCTGCGGAGGATCAGGGGTTGCTGGCCGGCCAGCAGGTCGCGAATTACTCCGCCGCCGACACCGGTGAGGATGCCGCAGACCACCGCGGTCGGGGCATCGAAACCGAGCTCCAGGGTGAGTTGGGCACCAGTGACCGCGAATAGCGAGAGTCCGAGCGCATCGAGCAGGACCAGGCTGCGCTCGAACTGCGCATGTTCGCGACCGAAATGACGGACCAGCGGAATCGCGAGCAGGGCTCCGATCAGGGCGAAGAACAGGTATTTGTCATCTTCGATCCAGAAGACCGGGGTGTCGCCGAGGATCAGGTCACGCATGGTGCCGCCACCGACCGCGGTCACCGCCCCGACCACGATCACCCCGAACCAGTCAAGTTTGCGCTCGGCGACCGCCACGACTCCGGAAACGGCGAAGACCACCGTTCCGACCAGCTGGGCGATCTCCATCATCCGTAGTTCTGGCGGCGGAAGAGGTCGTCGGTGATTGAGGCGACTCGGTCGAGGAAGAGGATTCCGTCGAGGTGGTCGATCTCGTGGAGGACGCAGCGGGCCTCGAAGCCGGCCAGCTGAACCTGGTTCATCTCTAGGTCCTTCTGACCATCGAGGAACTCGACGGTTGCCTTGCGGGGACGGCGGACGTTGGCGGTCAGGTCCGGCAGGGATAGGCAGCCCTCGCGGCTGACCTTCTGGCCCTCGGAGCGATGGACCACCCGGGGGTTTACCAAGACCATCAGGCCATGCGGATCTTTCGCTTTGGGATGTCCGGTGATGTCAACCACAGCGATCCGGACCAGCTCGCCGATCTGGGGGGCGGCCAGTCCGACGCAGTGGTCGAAGGAGTTCATCGTGTCGAGCAGGTCGCTGATCACCCGATCGGTCTCGGCCCGGTCGGCCGGACCCGCCTGGGCAGGGGCACAGACCGTCTTGAGGACGGGATCGGGATAGGTCAGAACCTCACGCACCGCCAACTGGAGCCGCCCTTCAGGTGAGGCGTTCGCGCATTTAGAAGACCTCGGACTCGAGCTCTGAAAGCCGGGCTTCGAGTTGCTTCGAGTCGCGCAGGCCATCCAGCGCCCGGTCGAGCTCGGGACCGATCCCCTCGGGCACAGCCACCTCGACCATCAGTGTGTAGAGCGGAGAATCCGGGTCGCCGGTACGACGGGTGCGCAGGTCCGTGATGTTCACGTTCAACGCGGCCAGCGTGGCTGCGGTGTCGTGAACGATGCCGGGACGGTCGGCCCCGTAGACGGTCAGCACATGGGTCGGACCGGGGCCGCGGCCCAGGTTTTCAACCGGGCTGACCGAGATCCCGCCGAGTTCGAATTCCCGGCCGACCTGGTCGAGCCTTTCCTCCAGCGATTCGAGCGAGGCTTCTTCCGGAACCGAGACGATCAGCATCACGGCGAAATGTCCGTGGAGGATCGACATCTGCGAATCATCCACATTGCCACCGGCCTCGAGCAGGGCGCTGGTTATGGCGGCGACGATGCCGGGACGGTCCCGGCCGATCGCAGTGACCGCGAGGTTCATCAGAATTTGGAACCGACCAGGGCAGTCGGGACGGTGCCGATCGCGACCAGGCCGGGGCCGGCGTGGCAGCCGAGTACGGTTGACATCTCGTCGAGGAAGGCACCTTCGCACTGGAAGACCTCGCGGCAGTGGGCGGCGAGTTCCGCCGCCTCGGCCGGGGCCTGGATGTGCTGGGCGGTCCAGGTGATCTCTTCACCCGAGG
>JAUPTY010000229.1 GCA_030917845.1 Actinomycetota bacterium
CGACGGGCGCGATATCCGGCAGCATCAACGACTACTCTCTTGCGCTCCCGAAGTCCCCGGAAAGCAGCCTGGAAAGCCAAAAGCTGCAGTGCGTCTATGGTCTGGCCACGACGGCCGATCAGTAGTCCGTAGTCCTCTTCGCCCTCGACCGTAGCCGTAATGACGTCATCGGTCTCTTCGATCTCGACCTCGCCATCGAGCTCGAGTCCGTCCAGGACCCGCTCGACCAGCAATTTCACCCGTTCCGCCGGCTCGGCCGGCCACTCACTCGCTTCCATGGCTCGCAGTCTAGAGATCGGGCAGCAAGCCGCTTAGCGCTTGCGCTTCTTCTTCTTGGGCGGCGGGGGCGGCGGCTTGGAGGCGACCGCGGCCGCTATGGCTTCGGGAGTGGCCATCTCCGGTGGGGGGATGACCCGGTTGACCACAAACTGCTGGCCGATGGTCCAGACGTTGGTGGTGATCCAGTAGAGGATCAGACCGGCGGGGAAAGAGAGAATGAAGGGGATGAAGATGAAAGGCAGTGCCATCATCAGTAGGCGCTGGTTGCGATCGGCCGTAGATGCCATGACCAGGCCGGAAACGAGCTGGGTTCCGACATAGAGAACGATCAGGGCGATCAGGACCCCGCCGGTGGCCTCGTCGGTCAGGTCAGGGATGAAGAGGAAGCTCTGGCCCCAGTCTCCGGGCGGGACCATGCCGCAGGGATCTGCGGTCTGGCCGCAGATGTCTTCGCGGAGCGGTCCGCGGAGAGCCTGGAAGAGGGTGATGAAGACAGGAAGCTGGGCCAGAAGGGGAATACAGGAGGCAAGGGGATTGATCTTGTTCTCCTGGTAGAACTTCATCATCTCCTGCGAGAGGCGCTGACGATCGTTCTTGTACTTCTCCTGGAGCTCCTTCATCTGCGGCTGAAAAGCCTGCAGTGCCCGCATACTCTTGATCTGCTTGTAGGTAAGCGGGATCAGCAATGCGCGAGTGGCAAAGGTGAGGAGGATGATCGACATTCCCCAACTGGCGCCAAGGTCGTCGTGGAAGAAGACCAGGACCGCGTTCGCCACATCGATCAGTGGCTGCAGGATGTTCGCGGTCAGCATCAACGCTCTTTGGTTTCTCCGTGGTAAATGGCCGGATCCATCGGACCGACCTTCAGGGTGAACTTATCCCGCACGGGATCAAAGCCGCCGTGACTGAAGGGATTACAGCGCAGAATGCGCCAGCAGGCGAGAACTGTACCCCGAATGACGCCGAAGCGTTCTACCGCCTCGATCGCGTAGGCCGAACAGGTTGGTTCGTACTTGCATCTGCGCGGCAGCAAAGGGGAGAGCCAGCGGCGGTACGCATGAACCGGCAGCAGGACGATCCGTTTCACGTGGAACGCTTGCTGCTTCCCATCTCGACAACTTCCGCCACACATCGCTCGGCTCCGACCAGACCTTCCTTCTCGATCACATCACCGATTCCGGTTCGAGCGACCAGAACGAAATCCTGATCGACAGCCTCCGGGTCGACCTGGTTCCAGAATGCTTCCTTCAGAACCCGCTTGACCCGGTTTCGGGTAACCGCGTCGCCAAGTTTCTTCGACACGCTGACGCCAAGTCGAACATCTGACTCGTCATCGGCAGAGCGATCAAACCGGTAAAGCACCAGGTAACGGGTCGACTTCGAGGTGCCTTCCCTGTAGGCCCGTTTGAAGTCCCCGCTGCGGGAGAGCCTTCGGCGCCTGGGAGTACCAGGGCCGGAACCGGACATGCTCAGACGGCGAGCCGCTTGCGGCCCTTGCGGCGGCGGCGGCGGATCACTTCACGGCCACCCTTGGTGCTCATCCGGGCCCGAAAGCCGTGGGTCTTGGCGCGCTTGCGCTTCTTTGGCTGGTACGTACGCTTCATAGGGCGGGGCAGTATATGGAGATTCCTTCCCTCGTGGCTTCTCCCCTCAGCCACCGAATGTCCGCAAACCCGACTGGAGAAATTTTCTGCGCGATTTGCGGGGCCGGGCGACGGACTCCATCGGACCGGCGCTATGGTCGGCTGCGAGGCCGGAGAACCCCTTGCCCAATCAGTCAGGGGCCAAGGTTCCGGTTCACCAAGGAACATGAACCCTGCCATCAACAACCAAGCCCGAACCGAGTCCGGGAGCCAAAAAGCGCTCCCCGGTTCAGTTCGGGCCCAGAAAGAATGGCAGCAGATCCAGCCCACCCTCAAGCGTCGCCTCTTCGAGTCGGCCTGGCGGATGTGGATCGAGCCGGTGCAGCCCGCCGCGGTTCGAGGCACCACTCTCTATCTGTCTGCTCCCGACCCGATCCGGACCTGGGTGGAGCGTCGCTACATCGATATAATTACCGCCGCGCTGGCCGACTCGGGCAGCCACCTCACTTCTGTCTCTTTCGAACTTCCGCCTGAGCCCGAGAAGCCTTCCTCCTCCGTCGCACCGGATGGGGCCAACCCCACTCACGACTTCGACCGTTTCGTAATCGGTCCCGGCAATCACCTGGCCCACGCGGCTGCCCTTGCCGTTGCCGAAGCTCCCTCCGAGGCGTACAACCCGCTCTTCCTTCACGGTCCCCCGGGGCTCGGCAAGACCCACCTGCTCGGGGCGATTGCCAATTACCTGGCCCTTCA
>JAUPTY010000230.1 GCA_030917845.1 Actinomycetota bacterium
TAATTACCAGCCGCGACCCGGAAGGCCTGGAAGTGATCCGCCATGACGCGGCACATGTGATGGCGACCGCGGTCCAGGAGCTCTACCCCGGGACCAAGGTGACGATCGGGCCGGCGATCGAGAACGGCTTCTACTACGACTTCGAGTTCCCCGAGGACGTGAAGATCACCGATGCGGAACTGCCGGCGATCGAGGACGCGATGCGCCGGCACATCAAGGCCGACGAGAAATTCGAGCGTCGTGACGTTCCCGTGGCCGAGGCGATCGAGATCTTCAAGGCACAGGGTGAAAACTTCAAGGTCGAGCTGATCGAGGACCTGATCACCAACGAGGGGGCGGAATCCGTCTCGCTCTATCGTAACGGTCCCTTCGAGGATCTCTGCCGCGGCCCCCACGGCCCCGGTACCAAACGGATCAAGGTGATCAAGCTCAACTCCGTCGCCGGTTCCTACTGGCGGGGCGACGAGAACCGCGAGCAGCTGACCAGGATCTACGGCACCGCCTTCTTCGACAAGAAGGACCTCGCCGATTACCTCGAACGGATCGAGCAGGCGAAGGCCCGTGACCACCGGCGGCTTGGCCCCGAACTTGACCTGTTCATGCTCCGGGATGAGGCGCCGGGAATGCCCTTCTGGCTGCCGAACGGCACTGTGCTGCTCGGGCTGATCGAGCGGGAAGTGCGCCAGCAGCTGACCCGGCGGGGATACAAGGAGATCGCGACCCCGCAAGTGATGGACGAAGAGCTCTGGCATCGCTCCGGCCACTGGGACAACTACAAGGACGACATGTATTTCATGGAGGTCGACGACCGGCGCTTTGCGCTGCGACCCATGAACTGCCCCGGTTGTTGCCTCGTCTATGGGGCCCAGCGGCATTCCTACCGTGACCTGCCACTGCGGCTAGCCGAGTTCGGCAGAGTCACCCGGAACGAGCGGGAGGGGGTGCTCCACGGTCT
Organism: Actinomycetota bacterium; assembly: GCA_030917845.1. Lineage (GTDB taxonomy): Bacteria > Actinomycetota > Thermoleophilia > Solirubrobacterales > 70-9 > 67-14. The sequence continues at coordinate 956 of JAUPTY010000230.1, forward strand.
GCTCCGGGTCCGCGCCTTCACCCAGGACGACGCCCATGTCTACTGCACGATCGACCAGGTCGAGTCGGAAGTGGCGGAAATCTGTGAGGCGATCGACGAGCTCTATGCCCGATTCGGTTTCGAGGACGTCCAGGTCGAGCTCTCGACCCGTCCCAAGAAGTCACTCGGGAGCGATGAACTCTGGGAGCAGGCTGAATCGATGCTGAAGAACGCGCTCGATTCCCAGGGCCGCGAGTACACGATCAACCCCGGAGACGGTGCCTTCTACGGACCGAAGATCGACTTCCACGTGACCGATGCCCTGGGTCGCTCCTGGCAGCTCGGAACCTGTCAGCTCGACTTCCAGATGCCGGAACGCTTCGGCCTCACCTACACCGACTCCGAAGATGAGCAGGAACGGCCGGTGATGATCCATCGCGCCCTGCTTGGTTCGATGGAACGCTTCGGCGGAATCCTGATCGAGCACTACGCGGGCCGCTTCCCGGCCTGGCTGGCGCCGGTTCAGGCCCGGATCGTGCCGGTCTCCGACAAGCACCTCGAATACGCGCGCCAGATCGCCGAGGACCTCCAGGCGAGTGGTGCCCGGGTTTCGGTCGAGGAACGCTCTGAATCGGTCGGAAAGAAGATCCGGGCCGCCGAGCTAGGCCGGTTCCCCTTCATGCTCGTGGTCGGTGACCGCGAGATGGAAGCGGGTGAAGTCTCGGTCCGTTCACATGAGGACGGGGAGCTTGGGTCGATGAGTGTCGAAAAGTTCTGTATGCTGCTTGGCAGTTGATTCGAAGCACGAAAAAGAACCCGCGCACTTCTGCGCCCGCGTGCTCGCCTACCCGTTTCTTGTCCGCTTGATTCGTCCGTTGGTTCGTAGCTAGTGCCGATCCCGCGCAGGTTCGACCGTCGTCCCCCCGAAAGGGACAGCACTCGCATTAACGAGCGCATCCGCGTACCCAAGGTTCGCCTGATCGGTGCAGACGGGGAACAGGTCGGGATCATCGCGACCGACGAGGCCCGTCAGATGGCCCGCGACGCAGAACTCGACCTGGTCGAGGTTGCCGCCGGTGCCAAACCGCCGGTCTGCCGACTGCTCGATTACTCGAAGTACAAGTACGAGCAGGAGCAGAAGCAGAAGGCCGCCCGCAAGCACCAGACCCAGGTCAACATCCGCGAGATCAAGCTTCGGCCGAAGATCGCCGACAACGACTACAACACGAAGAAGGGTCACGTCACCCGCTTCCTGAAAGCCGGCGACAAGGTCAAGGTCACGATCATGTTCCGTGGCCGCGAGCAGGCCCATCCGGAACGCGGACGGGACCTGCTCTACAGACTTTTCGAGGACCTCGGTGAGGAACTCGCCGTGATCGAGTCAAGGCCGCTTCAGGAAGGGCGCAACATGAGCATGTTGCTCGGCCCCTCCAGCCAGGCATCCCGCGAAGCCGAAGCAGAAAAGGTGGCCCGGAAGAAGGACAAGGACAGAAACCGCGGTGGTGACGAGGCCCCGGCCAACGATCACCCCAACGCGATTCCCGACCATCCGAACGCCGTCGCCCCCGACGCGATCCCGGATCATCCCAATGCGGTTGCCCCGGACGCTAAAGCTCCAGAACCGACCGAACCCACGGAATCCGCATCGGCCGAAGCAGCCGGAA
>JAUPTY010000231.1 GCA_030917845.1 Actinomycetota bacterium
TGTCACCCCGACGGCCAGCGAGAGGATCAGCCAGAACTCCGGCCGACGGCGGAAACCGAGCAGCAGCAGCCCGGCCAGGGCGGCGGCAACCAGGGTCATGTGCAGGGCCCGGCCCGCAGTGGTGCCAGTCAGGTCGGTTCGGCCCCGCCACCAGGTCCGGGCGGATTTCGAGGTGAGGTACCAGGCCAGACCGAAGGAGTCGGTCTTGAGGGCGTTCAGATAGTTCTCCCGGCCCATCCGGGAGAGAGCCACATCGGTTGGAACTCCCGGCATTCGCTCTGCGGCCAGCAGGGTCAGGACCCGCTCCGGGGTGATCGAGTCCGGATCTTCGCCGCTGATTGCGTTCTGCCTCTCGATCGTACGGGCGAGGCCGGGATTGCGGGAAAGGACCTGCGGCATGACCTCCAGCGGATCGCCGGCCGAGGCGAGATAGCTGCCGGTGAAGAGCGTCTGGCCCCCTCCAGTCGACAGGGGAACCAGGCGGCCGGTCTGGTCGAGGTTGCGAGTCGTCCAGGGGGCGATCACGACGAGCACTGCGACCAGCATCAGTGCGGCCGCACCCAGGGTCTGCCGGTATCCCCGGTCGCGGCAGACGACGGCCATGACCGCGATCAGAAGAACCGAGATCGGCAGGTACTCGGGACGGACCATCGCGGTCAGACCGAGAAGCACCCCCGGCAGGAGCCAGTCGAAGAAGCGGAGGGGGAGAGGCCGGCTCATTTCGGCCATCCGTTCCCTTGCTCGAAGCATCGCCAGCAAGGCACCAGTGATCAGTGTTCCGGCCAGCGACTCGGTCAGGAGCATTCCCGAATCCGCGATCAGGCAGGGGTAGAAGGCGACCGTGGCCGCTGCCACCACTCCAGCCACCCCGGGGTCCTCGGGCGGGGCCAGCCTCCGGGCCAGCAACCACGCCAACGGGATCGCCAGGCTCCCGATCAGGGCGAGCAGGATGCGGGCCAGCCGGACGTCGTCATTTCCGGCAACTTCAAACACTCCGGACACCGCGAGGGGGAGTCCCGGACTGTAATTGGTGGCCGGCTGGGGATGAGCCGGAGCGCCCTCGCCCTTCTGCACGAATTCCCCGTCCTCATGGAGCCCCCGGGCGATTCGCTCGTAGGCAGCGGAATCAGGGAGGTTCACAGGAGCCCCCTGCCAGGCCGCATCCAGCCGCAAGGCCAAACCGGCCAGCACGATCAGAAAGACGACCAGCAAGCGCACTGAGGCAATCCTAGACCCTCATCGTTCCGGTAATCTCGGCCGTCATGCGAATCCTGATTCTTGGTGGTGACGGCTATCTCGGATGGCCGACGGCGATGCGCTTCTCCGATCGCGGCCACGACGTGATGATCGTCGACAACTTTGCCCGGCGCCGCTGGCACCTGGACCAGTCGACTGATTCCCTGGTGCCAATTTCCAGCCTGCAGGACAGGCTTGACGTCTGGGAACGCGTCGCCGGTCGGCGGATCGAGTCCCGCGTCGGCTGCATCGAGGATGGGGAATTCCTCGACAGTGTGGTTGCTGAGTTCGGACCGGAAGCAGTCATTCACTACGGCGAACAGCCGTCGGCGCCCTACTCGATGCGTTCTCGTCAGACCGCGGTCGAGACGCAGCAGACCAATGTGATCGGCACTCTCAACCTGCTCTTCTCGATGCGCGAGCATGTCCCGGACGCCCACCTGATCAAGCTCGGAACGATGGGCGAGTACGGCACACCGAACATCGATATCGAAGAGGGATTCATCGAAATCGAGCACAACGGCCGCAAGGACACGCTTCCCTTCCCGAAGCTCCCGGCCTCGCTTTACCACTGCTCAAAGGTCCATGATTCGACCAACATTCATTTTGCGTCCCGGGTCTGGGGCCTTCGCGCAACCGACCTGAACCAGGGCGTCGTGTACGGCATCGAAACTGACGAGACGGCGCTTGATCCGGCGCTGGCCACCCGGTTTGACTACGACGAGACTTTCGGGACCGTCCTCAATCGCTTCTGCGTCCAGGCCGTTATCGGTCATCCGCTCACGGTCTATGGTGCCGGCGGGCAGACTCGCGGCTACCTCAACATTCGCGACACCCTCCGATGTGTGGAGCTGGCCACCCTGAACCCGGCGGATCGTGGCGAATACCGGGTCTTCAACCAGTACACCGAGCAGTTTACGGTCGCTGAACTGGCCGAGCTGGTCCAGCGCTGCGCCGGCGAGGCCGGCTACAACGTCTCGATTGAGACCTTCCCGAACCCCCGGGTCGAGCTCGAGAGCCACTATTACAACCCGACCAACCAGAAGCTTCTCGATCTGGGTCTGGAACCGCACAAGCTCGGCGACGAACTTGTCCGGTCGGTGCTCTCGGCGGTCGAGCTGCACAAGGACCGGGTAATTCCGAGGGCGATTACCCCCCGGACCAAGTGGAACCCGGGCGAGCTTGAAGGCGGCGCTCTTTCAGCCGCACAGAAGGCCTGAGCGGGCCTTTCCCGATCAGCTAGGATCGTTGGTCTGATGAGAGCCGCAGACGCATTGTTCAAATCCCTCGAAGTCGAAGGTGTCGACCACATCTTCGGCATTCC
>JAUPTY010000232.1 GCA_030917845.1 Actinomycetota bacterium
CTCAAGGGTTCCGGTGTCTCCATCTCCTGGATTCTTCCCGGACTGGTCAACACCGACCTCGCAGCGGGATTGCCTGACATTCCTCTCATGGACATGCTCACCCCGGACGACATCGCCAGTGCGGTCGCGCAGGCGCTGACGGAAGGCGGAAGCGAAATCTGGGTTCCGGCGAGGAATCAGTGGCTGGATGCACCGGTCAGACTCCTGCCGCGGGCCCTCAGGGAACGGGTATTCGCCATAACCGGGGCGGACAAGGTCCTTTCCGAGTCAGATCCGGAGCGCCGGCAGGGGTACGAGAAGCAGGCAACGGGCGGTTCCTGAGGGCCGAACGGGTTTGGCCCGTCGGACATATGAGGGGGCCTCACCTTCGGTAAACTGCCCTAGTGGGCTGGCCCACCTCGGACTGCGGTTCCGACCGCTGCGAATACCTGTCTCCGACCTCCAACCGCCGCCATGCGGCACGACAAGCGCGAATATATGACTGAATTTGCCCCGTCGTCGGCGACCCGTGACGGCCTCTATGACTCGACCAATGAACACGACGCCTGCGGCGTCGCGATGGTCGCGCGGCTTGACAACGTCCCCCGTCACGAAGTGGTCAGTCAGGGACTGCTTGCCCTCGAGAACCTCGAGCACCGGGGTGCTGCAGGCGCCGACGCCAGCACCGGAGATGGCGCTGGCATCCTGATCCAGATCCCCGATGTCTACTTCCGCGAAGAGGCGGGAGTGGATCTGCCGCCTTTCGGCCAGTACGGCGTGGCCATGTGTTTCCTGCCCCGGGAGAGCGCCGCCCGCAGGGAAGAACTCGAAGCGTTGATCTCTTCGACCGTCGAAGCGGAGGGACAGGTAGTCCTCGGCTGGCGGGACGTGCCGGTCGACACCAGCCACGTCGGCAACACCGCGAACCAGTCTCGTCCTCATGTGGCCCAGCTGTTTATCGGCGCCGGCAAGGGTTTCACCGGGGACCAGGAAGCCTTCGAGCGCAAGCTCTACGTGATCCGGAGGGTCTGCGAGATAGCCGCCGGAGAGGAGCTCTACATCGCCTCCTGTTCTTCGAGGACGATCGTCTACAAGGGCATGCTCACCTCGTATCAGGTGCCGGGCTTCTATCCGGAGCTGCAGGATGAGCGCGTCCGCTCGGCAATGGCCCTGGTCCATTCGCGGTTCTCGACCAACACTTTTCCGAGTTGGGATCTCGCCCATCCGTTCCGTCTGATCGCCCATAACGGCGAGATCAACACCCTGCGCGGCAACATCAACTGGATGCGGGCGCGCGAATCACAGCTCGCTTCCGAGCTATTCGGCGATGACCTCGACAAGGTCACCCCTGTGGTTCGCCCGGATGGTTCGGATTCGGCCACCTTCGACAATGTGCTTGAACTGCTGATGCTGGCCGGTCGTTCGCTGCCTCACGCGGCGATGATGATGATCCCCGAGTCCTACCGGGATCGGGACGACCTCAGCGACGACCTCAAGGGCTTCTACGCGTACCACGCCTGTCTCATGGAACCGTGGGATGGTCCGGCTGCGGTCTGTTTCACCGATGGTCGCGTGATCGGCGCCACCCTCGACCGGAACGGTCTGCGGCCAGGCCGCTGGGTCGAGACCAACGACGGGATGATCGTGCTCGGATCCGAGATCGGTCTGCTTGACATCGCACCCGAGGACATCAAGCGACTCGGCCGCCTGCAGCCCGGCAAGCTCTTCCTCGTCGACCTCGAGAAGAAGCGAATCGTCGAGGACGAAGAAGTCAAGCGCGAAATATCGACCCAGCAGCCCTACGGCGAATGGTTCAACAACGCCTCGGTCCACTTCGATGACCTGCCGACGGCTTATGTGACGATGACCGGCGTTCAGCCGACGCCGCGCCGCCAGCAGGCCTTCGGTTACAGCCAGGAAGACCTGCGGGTCCTGATAACCCCGATGGCCGCGACCGGAGCAGAGCCGATCGGCTCGATGGGCAATGACGTCGCTCTCCCGGTGCTTTCGGACAACAGGCCTCCTCTCTACAGCTATTTCAAGCAGCTCTTCGCGCAGGTGACCAACCCGCCGATCGACCCGATCCGCGAAGAAATCGTGATGAGCCTCACCGCCGGAGTAGGCGCCGAGCAGAACCTGCTCTCCGAGGGCGAGCAGCACGCTCATCAGCTTTGTCTCGACCAGCCGATCCTGATGAATCAGGAACTCGAAACGATCCGCCACGTCAACCACGACATCTTCCGTGCGGACACGATCGACATCACCTGGGACGTAGCCGAAGGCCCTGCCGGGATAGAAGCTCGCCTCGCCGCGATCAACGAAGAGGCCGAGGAGGCGATCGAGAAGGGCTTCAACATCCTGATCCTCTCCGACCGCCGGACCGGGCCACGACGGGTTCCGATCCCTGCTCTACTCGCGGTCGGAGCCGTTCATCATCACCTCGTCCGCGCGGGAACCCGCCTCCGGGCCGGCCTGATCCTCGAATCAGGCGAACCGCGCGAGGTTCACCACATGGCGACCCTGATCGGCTACGGCTGTTCGGCGATCAACCCCTACCTGATGCTCGACTCGGTCG
>JAUPTY010000233.1 GCA_030917845.1 Actinomycetota bacterium
GTGTAGAGCTGCCAGGCACCGAGCACGAAGATGGCGAAGAGCAGTGGGGGGAGCACCGCCGCGGCAATGCGGCGGGCACGGGTTCCTCTGGCGAACATCAGATCTGCTCCTCCAGGGTCGGCCGGTCATCGATGAAGAGACCACCACCGGCGGCTGCTTCCTCGAGGGGACGAAGCAGCTTCTGCTTGAGGATCAGGAATTCGGGTGACATCGTGATTTCCGATTTGCGGGGCCGTTCGAGCTTCACGTCGACGCAGAGCGAGACGCGGCCGGGCCGGCCGGACATCACGTAGACCCGGTCGGAGAGGTAGATCGCCTCTTCGACGTCATGGGTCACGAAAAGAATTGTCTTGCGGTCCTCCTGCCAGACGTCCAGGAGCCACTCCTGCATGTTCGCCCGGGTGAGCGCGTCGAGAGCGCCAAAAGGCTCGTCGAGCAGCATCACGTCGCGGCCGGCCAGGAAGGTGCGCAGCAGCGCGGCCCGCTGTTTCATGCCGCCGGAAAGCTTGGCCGGCCAGTGCTTCTCGAAACCGGCGAGGCCGAATCGCTCGAACTCGGCGAGGGCCCTCTTGTGAGCTTCCTTCTTGCGTACCCCGCTCAGTTCGAGACCGAGCGTGGTGTTGTCGAGCACGGTCCGCCAGGGCATCAGGCAATCGCGCTGGGGCATGTACCCGACCGAGCCGAGCAGCTCGTCGGGCTCCCGGCCGTCGAGCAGCACGGAGCCCCTCGACGGCCGGATCAGCCCGGCGATGATGTTGAAGAGGGTCGACTTGCCGCAACCCGATGGACCCACGATCGAGACGAACTCCCCGGCACCGATTTCGATTCCGACGTCCTTCAGGGCAGTGACGTTCTCGCCGCCACTGGAGCCCTTGTAGGTCTTGGAGAGACCTTCGATCTTGAGTTTCGAGCTTGCCTGCAATTCAATCCTCCTCTTCTGGTCTTAGTTGCGAATCACTCGCTGGGCTGAGTGAATTCGGTCGTTGCGTAGCGGTCGGGTGAGATCGGCTCGCTGGCCAGATCGTTGTCGACCATGAACGTGGACAGTGACTCCAGGTTTTCCTGGTTGAACTGACCGAATGTGTCAGCCGGTCCGAACAGCGGGATCCAGGCGTCGAACGACTCCGTGGCCAGCTCCTTGTCAATGCCCTGGGTCTGTGAGATCAGGGCATCGATCGCTGCCGCCGGGTCAGCCAGAGCATCCTGGTAGCCCTTGACAGTGGCGTCGACGAAGCCCTTCATCAGGTCCGGGTCTTCACCGATCATCGATTCGGTCGAGAAGACGACCAGGCCCGGGTAGGACGGTCCGCCGTACTCGTCGAGCGGGAAGTTACGGGTCTTGTAACCGTCCGCTTCAACCTGGACGCCGTCGGCGGGAATGAAGCCGGTGAACGCCTTCACCTTGCCGGCTTCCAGCGACTGGACGCCGTTGAAACCGATCGTGACCACGTCAACGTCGTCGACGTTGCCGCCGGCATCAGCAATGATCGTGTTGAGGATCGCGTTGTCCGAGGGCACACCGGTGACACCGACGGTCTCGCCTTCGAGCATCTTCGGATCGGTGATCCCGTCTTCCTCGAGGGTGATCAGTCCACCCGGGGGACGCTGGGCGATCGCCATGATGCCCTGGGCCTCGCGGCCGTCGGCGATCTGGGTGGCGAGGTCGATGCCGTCAGCAATCCCGAAATCGGCCTTGCCCGCGTCAATCAGCTTCAGCGTGTCAGCAGTCGAGGTCGGCTCGATGATCTTCAGGTTGATCCCGTTCTCCTCGTAGTAGCCCTTCTGCATGGCCTCATAGATGCCAGCGTGGACCGCTCCGGGGATGAAATCGAGCACCAGGGTTGCGTCCTGGACCTGGGCTGCCGTGTCACCGGTATCGCCCGAGTCGCTCGAATCGTCGTCGCCACCACAGGCCGCAACACCTACGGCAAGGGCCATCGTCGCCGCAAGCAGCAACATGATCTTTTTCCAACTTGAAATGAAATTCATGGTTCCTCTCTTTGTAGTCAGTCCGAAACACCCGCCCGGCCTCCGGCTCGGGACAGGCTCACCACGATGCGCTACGAATTTCCTCCATACCTCCATCGCATCCAGGCCCAGGCCCGGGTCGTTTCTTTTTCGAACCACCTGGCGCGGGGGTCCAGTTCGGCGGCCCTCCAACCGTCGGCCGGGTCAAACCCCTGACCTGCCAGGCATCTCTCCTCCAGGTAGCGGGCCCGGACGACAGCCTCGGCCAGACTTCGGCCGGTGGCGATCGATCCGTTCCCGCGGATCAGCAGACAATCTGCTCTGCCAAGTTCTCTAACGATCTCTTCCCCGGCCGCCCTGTCAGTGACCAGGTCGGTCCGGCTTCCCATGGCGATCTCTCCGGCGAGGCCAGCGAGGCCGTGGACCAGCGGCGGTACCTCACCCCGGGCGCCAGCCCGGACCGCGGCTGGTGAGTGGGTCCGGCAGATCGCGTGGATGTCTTCGCGCGCCGCGTAAACCCCCGCATGCATCGGGGCCTCCAGCGGCACATCGGTCGAACCTTCGGGGGCGTTCCCGT
>JAUPTY010000049.1 GCA_030917845.1 Actinomycetota bacterium
GAGGTTCGGATCGAACCGGCGCCGGGTGGCGACCATCGAGTGGCTCCGGGAATTTCCGAAGCCGGGACCCTTACCGCAGTTGTGACATACGCGTGCCATTGGACGGAGCATTCTAGCCGATTCCGTTACGCGACGGCTTCGTGGGATGTCGGCGCTTCCGTTTGTCCTTTTCAGGCGCTGAGTTGCCTGCGGATCTCGTTCATGCGCAGGACCGCCCGGGCCGCGTTGGCACCGGAATCGCGCTTTCCTCCGCCGCCTGCGCGGGCCAGGGCCTGATCCATGTTGTCCACCGTGAGCACTCCGAATCCGCAGGGAACGCCGGTCTCGAGCTGGACGTTCTGAATCCCCCGGGCCGCCTCGTTGCAGACGAAGTCGTAGTGATCGGTTTCGCCGCGAATCACGGCGCCAAGACAGGCAACCCCGTCAAAGCGGCCGGACCGGGCGGCGTAACTGGCGGCCAAGGGGAGTTCGAATGCGCCGGGGACCTCGAACACCTCGACATCCGCGTCGGTGATCCCGTCCCTGGCGAATTCATCCTTGGCTCCCTGGACCAGCCGGTCGGCGAGGTCGGTGTAGAAGTTGCCAACCGCTACAGCGAACCTGCCCGTGAAGTCGGGCTCAGGCACTTTCTTCTTTCTCGCTGTCGTGGATCTGCTCGTCGAGGATCATCTCTTCGTCAAGAGCGAGCCCCTGGTGGTGGAGGATGTGGCCCATCCTGTCCCGCTTGGTCTTCAGGTAAGCCTCGTTGTGGGCGTTCGGCGGGGCCTCGATCTTGATCTGCTCGGTCACTTCGAGGCCGTGGCCTTCGAGTCCGATGATCTTCTTCGGGTTATTGGTCAGGACCCGGATTTTGGTCAGGCCGAGATCCCGGAGGATCTGTGCGCCGATCCCGTAATCGCGCAGGTCGGCAGGCAGGCCCAGCTTGAGGTTGGCGTCAACCGTGTCGAGACCTTCCTCCTGGAGCTTGTAGGCCCGCAGCTTGTTCAGCAGGCCGATGCCGCGACCTTCCTGAGACAGGTAGAGCAGGACTCCCTGCCCTTCCTCTTCGATCATCGCCATCGCCGCCGCCAGTTGCTCGCCGCAATCGCAGCGCATGCTGTGGAAGACATCCCCGGTCAGACATTCGGAGTGAACCCGGACCAGGACCGGTTCACCGGTATCGACCTCGCCCTTGACCATCGCGACGTGGTGCTTGTCGTCAACGAGGGAGCGGAAGCCGACGGCCCGGAAGTCACCGAAGCTGGTCGGCAGTGCGGTCGCGACAACCCTCTCCACCAGCTTCTCGTTCTCACGCCGGTAGGCGATCAGGTCGGCGATCGTGACCATCTTGAGCTCATGCCTGGCGGCATACCCGACCAGGTCATCGACCCGGGCCATGGTTCCGTCCTCGTTCATCACTTCACAGATCACCCCGGCCGGGAAGAGCCCGGCAAGGCGGGCGAGGTCGACCGCGGCCTCGGTGTGGCCGGTCCGCTCGAGCACGCCGCCGTCCTTCGCCTTCAGCGGGAAGACATGGCCGGGCACGACGATGTCGCGCGGCGTGGCGTCCGGATCGATCGCGACCTGGACCGTGCGGGCACGGTCGTGGGCGGAGATACCGGTGGTCACCCCTTCGGCGGCTTCGATCGAGACCGTGAATGCGGTTTCCAGCGGCGCTTCGTTCTTCGCGGTCATCAGCCTCAGGCCAAGCTGGTCGCAGCGCTGGGCGGTCAGCGAAAGGCAGATCAGCCCGCGCCCTTCCTTGGCCATGAAGTTGATCGCCTCGGGGGTGGCGAACTGGGCGGCCATTACGAGGTCGCCTTCGTTCTCGCGGTCTTCATCGTCGGTGACGACGATCATCCGGCCGGCCCTGATTTCCTCCAGGGCCTCTTCGATCGTGGCGAAAGGAGTCTCTTCGGCTGCGCTCACGCTGCCGCGCTCGTCTTCGGTGGCCATGGTCTATTCAAACTTTCTGTTTCGGTTTCTCAGTGGTCCGTGTGGCTTTCGGACCCTCGTGCATATGGTGACACCATGCGCTCGACGTATTTGGCGATTACGTCACACTCGATGTTGACGGTACCTCCGGCCTTAAGCGTGCCCAGGTTCGTCCGCTCCCGGGTTTCCGGGATCAGGGATACCTCGGCCCAGCCGTCGCCACAATCGGAGACGGTCAGGCTCACCCCCTCGATCGTGATCGAACCTTGGGGAATGATGTAACGGGCCATCTGCTCCGGAATCGAAATGCGCAGGCGAAGCGAAAAACCGTCTTCGGTCAGCCCGATCACTTCAGCAGTGCCGTCGACGTGCCCCTGGACGATGTGACCTCCGAGCCGCTGGTCGGCCCTCAGGGCCAGCTCCAGATTGACCGGGGCGCCCGAAGCGAGTCCCCCGAGCGAGGTCATGTCGAGGGTCTGCCGCATCGCGTCTGCGGTAAACCCCGACCCGTCGACACTGGTCGCGGTGAGGCAGCAGCCATTGACGGCGACTGAATCGCCGAGACCGATCTGGTCAGCAAGGGCGGTCGAAACCCTGATCCGGGCCCCATCCGGGCCCAGTTCAACCGATTCGACCTTGCCCAGATCCTGCACCAGTCCGGAGAACATCACCAGGTCCTGATCGTCGAGCTCATCAGGACATCTTGACCGACCCGGCTCACCCGCAGCTCCGGGACCCGGGTCGCATCGGCCATCAGCTCCGGTCCCGGGCCTTCGGTTGCTGCCCGGCCGCCACCGAGAATCACCGGGGCGACGAAAATCTCTGCCCGGTCAACTTCACCCGCAGTTACCGCTGCACCGGCCAGTTTCGGCCCCCCTTCAAGCAGCACGGAGCCGACCCCGCGGCTGCCGAGAACGCGCATGGCGACGGCAAAGCGATCTCCTGGCCCATCACCCACGACCGGGATCACCTCTGCTCCGGCCTTTTCGAGCGCCCGGGCAAAAGCGGGGTCGGGATCGGAGCCGGCGATGATCAGCACCGGCGCTTCCTCCACGTCCTGGAACAGGGCCGCGGCCGGGCTGGTCACCAGGTTCGAATCGAAAATCACCCGTGAAGGCTGCCGGACCGGGTCACCGTCGGTGTATCTCGCGGTCAGCCTCGGATCGTCGGACAGCAGGGTTCCCGACCCGACCGCGACCGCGTCCATCCGGGCCCTCCATTCGTGGACCAGCGCCCGGCTTTCCTCGCCGGAGATCCACTTCGAGTCTCCGGTCCGGGTCGCGACCTTGCCGTCGAGGCTCATTGCCATCTTCAGGGTGACGAGAGGCTTGCCGGTCAGGGCGCGCTTGCGGAAATCCTGGATCAGCGCGAGCGCGGCATCGGCCGGCGGCCCCTCCGCCCAGCGCACCGTGATGCCAGCCTGTTCAAGTCTGGAAGGTCCGACGCCACGCGTCTTTTCGGTTGGATCCTCGGCCGCGATCACCACCTCGGCCACTCCGGCCTCGATCAATCCGTCGGCGCAAGGCGGCTGGCTGCCGGTATGGGCGCAGGGCTCAAGGGTCACATAGATGGTTGCCCCGGCCGGGTCATTTCCACGACGCCCGGCATCGGCCAGGGCCTCGCGTTCAGCGTGGAGTTCACCGTGCCCGTGGTGCCAGCCCTCGCCGATCACATGGCCGTCCTTGACCAGCACTGCGCCGACCGCCGGATTGGGGCTGACCCAGCCCAGACCGTGCTCGGCCAGTTGGATGGCCCTTTGCCAGTAGTCGACCTCGGAGGTTGGTTGCCCGCCACTCATGGGACAATCTTGACGGCTTATGAAGGTAATCATCCAGATCCCCTGTCTGAACGAGGAGGAAACCCTCCCTGTGACCCTCGCCGATCTCCCCCGGGAGATCGAAGGCGTGGACGAAATCGAGACCCTCGTCATTGACGACGGTTCGACCGACCGGACTGTGGAAGTGGCACAGGAATACGGGGTCGATCACATCGTGCGGCTACCCAACAACCGGGGCCTGGCAACCGGTTTCCAGTCGGGACTCGATGCCTGCCTGAAGCTCGGGGCCGACATCGTGGTCAACACCGATGCCGACAACCAGTACTCCGGCGCGGACATTCCCAAGCTGGTCGTGCCGATCCTCGCCGGTGAGGCGGAGATGGTGGTCGGTGACAGGGAAGTCGCAGACATTGACCATTTCTCCCCCGCGAAGAAAGGCCTGCAGAAGTTCGGAAGCTGGGTAGTGAGGCAGCTCTCCGACACCGAGGTAAGTGACGCGACCTCCGGATTCAGGGCCTACAACCGCGAGGCCGCGCTCCAGCTCCTGGTCGTTGACAGCTTCACCTACACGCTCGAAAGCCTGATCCAGGCCGGCAAGGGCAACGTCGCGGTTGACGAGGTCCGGATCTCGACCAACGCCAAGACCCGGGAATCGCGGCTCTTCGGCTCGACTTCGACCTACGTGCGCCGGAACGGCCTCGCAATCCTGCGGATCTACACCCGGTACGAACCGCTCAAGGTCTTCTCAATTCTCGGACTGATCGCCGCAATCGCGGCCTTCGGGGCCTGGATGCCGTTCCTGATCGACTGGATCACAACCGGTGACCGCGACGGTCATCTCCAGTCGCTGCTGCTCGGCGCAATGCTCTTCATCATCTCGATCCAGCTCTTTGCCCTCGGGATCATCGGTGACCTGCTCGCCGGTCAGAGGGTCATGACCCAGCGCGTCTATGAGAGGGTGCGCCGGATCGAGCTCGAACTCGATGTCGAACCGAGCCACCGCATCGATCCCCCCCGGGATCGAAGCGTCGTCTAGCAATCCATTGAGCGACTCCCCGGAAAAGCCCGATACATCGAACCGTGCCTACGGGAAGTCAGTCGGCCTGCTGACCATCGGTGTCGGACTCACCGGCATCTTCACTTACGCCTATTTCCTGATCGCATCACATGACCTGAGTGCCGCCAGCTACGGCGAAATCACGGTCCTCTGGTCGGCAGTCTTCATAACCGTCTCCACCCTTTACCGGCCAGTTGACCAGCTGCTTTCGAGGAGCATCGCCGAGCATGTCGAGCGAGGCGAGACCGACGTCGGGCCGGTCCGGGTCGCGGCGAAGATCCAGGGTTGTCTCGCCCTTGGCTTCGCGGTTCTCGCCCTGATCTTCAAGGGCCCGCTCGAGAACGGTCTGCTGGAAGGCAACGAGACCCTCTACTGGGTCTTCTTTTCTTCGGTTCTCTTCTACGCCGCGAGCTATTACGCCCGGGGCTACCTGGCCGGCCACCAGCAGTTCGGTCTTTTCACCACCCTGATCCTTTCCGAATCGGTATTCCGCACCCTGTTTGCGGCGCTGGTCGCCTTCGGCCTGCTCTCCGGCCAGTCATGGGTGGCAGTCGGCATCGTCGCGGCACCGCTGCTCAGCCTGATGGTCGTGCCGATGGCGATCACCCGGCGCAGCCGGCGCGAAGCCGAAGAGCGGGCCCGGATAGCGGAGCAGCGCGGGCAGAGGGCTGAGGACACGGACGAGGAGGAACGTGAAGCCAGGGACGAGTTTTCGCTCGCCCACGGGGCGGGGTTCGTCGGATCCGTGTTCCTGATCATGTTCAGCGAACAGGTCTTCCTTAACGCGGGACCGCTCGTGGTCAGCAGCGTCGAAGGTGCCGCGGCGGCCGGCTTCATCTTCAACGTCCTGATGATCGCCCGAGCTCCACTGCAGCTTTTCCAGGCCGTGTCGACCTCGATCCTGCCTCACCTGACTGCCCTTCACAGCAGCCGGGAACCCGGCTCGGAAGTGCAGTTCCACCGGTCGGTTCGGATGGTTCTGCTGGGGATCGGCGCCTTCACGGCTTTCACCGCGCTTGTCGTGGTCATCGCCGGACCGAAGCTCATGGAGATCGCCTTTTCCGACAAGGGGTTTGCCTACGACCGGCTCGGCCTGCTCCTGGTCACCGCCGGCATGGGCCTCTACCTGGCTGCCGTGACCATCAACCAGGCCTGCCTCGCCCAGGGCCAGGCCCGCCGCGCCTCGATGCGCTGGATCTCCTGCGCCGGCTTCTTCCTGATCTGGACCCTGCTGCCCTTCATCGGCGATGCCAACCTCCGGGTCGAGATCGGCTTCGCCCTCACGGCGCTGATCCTGCTTGCTTCGCTCTACGTGATCTACCTCAAGCCGAAGGGCATCGAGGAAGACATCCCGGTTGAAGGTTCATCCGAGGCGATCGAGGCCAAACTGGCCGGCCTCGAAGACCAGACCCTCTGAGCTTCAGGCCTGCTCGGCTGCCGAGGCTATGTCGGCGTAGGCCTGGGCCGGGTCATCGGCTCCGAAGATTGCCGAGCCGGCGACGAAGAGTGTGGCTCCGGCCTCCGCCATCTGCCCGACCGTACCGGTGCCGATTCCGCCGTCCACTTCGATCAGGGTGTCCTCCCCGACCAGTGAGCGCAGGCGCCGGACCTTGTCGGGTGAGGTGCCGATGAAAGGCTGACCGCCCCAGCCCGGGTTCACGGTCATTGCCAACACCATGTCGGCCATCTCGCCGAGTTCGCTGACAACCTCGATCGGGGTACCGGGATTGATCGCAACCCCCGAAAGGCAGCCCAGTTCGCGGATCGCGTGGCAGCAGCGGTGCGCATGCGGGGTCGCTTCCTCGTGGAAGATGATCGAGTCAGCCCCGGCCTTCGCAAAATCCTCTAACTGACGGTCCGGGTTGTCGATCATCAGGTGGACGTCGACGACTCCGCCCGCGTCGTGGACCTGGTCGGCAATCCCGGCGAGGACAAGGGGGCCAATCGTAATCGGCGGGACGAACTGGCCGTCCATGACGTCAAAGTGAATGACCCTTGCTCCGGCATCCATGACTTCGGCGATCTGGTCACCGAGCTTGCCGAAATCGGCAGAAAGGATCGAAGGAGCGATGCGAATGCCCTGGAAGGCTTCTGGCACGGGAGTTTCGGCAGTGCGGGGCTGATTGGTCATCGGGTTCTCGGGTCGGGATCAGATTGGCTGGAGCATCGAAGCGCCGCAACTCTGGCAGCTCATGTCCTCGGTCGTGCTCATTCTGGCGATCGTCTGGTGTTCACCGCAGTTCGGGCACTGGGAGACCAGCTCGTACCGGGCAAGACAGTAGACGCAGCGAAACCTTCCCGGAAGCTGAGTCGGCCTCAGCCACGGTTCACCGCAGCCCGGACAAGGGGGCCGACGGTCGACTGTCGCCTTCTCTGACTCGGTCGCCATGGGGGGATTATTCCGCAACCGTCGGTTGACCCGCCCGAAACGCCCTTCTGCGGTCTTTAACCCACCGATTCGGTGGGTAAACGCCTGCAGAACCGGGGTTGAGGTCTCCCGGGATCAACAGTCCCCCCGGGAACGCCCGCCAGAACCTGGGGACTGCTAATCGGGACTGGTGAAGCGGGCGATGAAGAAGCCGGTGGTGTGATCGCGGTCCGGCATCAGCTGGAGGAACCGGGGGTCATGGGGGTCGGCCAGATGCGGTGCCCGGGCTCCCAGATCCTCGATCACCAGGCCGTGGCGCTCGGCCAGCCCCAGGGCCTGATCGCTGTTCTCCGTCTTCGAGATCGTGCAGGTCGAGTAGACCAGGCTTCCACCCTCGCTGATGAACCCGGCCGCCCGGTCGAGAATCTCGCCCTGGAGCTTCGCGACCCTTTCGATCAGGGCCGGTGACTTTCGCCAGCGGGCGTCGGGACGCGACGAGAGGGCACCGAGATCGGAACAGGGTGCGTCGACGAGAACCCGGTCGAAGCCGCTGAGGATCTCGCTTTCGCGGGCGTCGGCCTCAACTACCAGCCCATGATGGAAGCCAAGTCTTTCCAGCTGGCGGGCTACATCTTCCGCCCTTTCCTCAACCGGTTCGACCGAAACCATGTTGCCCATTCGCCCGACCCGGGCAGCAATCTGGCCGGTCTTGATTCCGGGTCCGGCACACAGATCGAGGATCCGTTCGCCCGGCAGCGGGTCGAGCACATCGACCACGGCGGCCGAGCCTCGCGACTGGGAAACGACGAGTCCTTCTTCCGCGGCTTCCTCGATGGCCGCCAGACTGCCGCGGGCGATCAGAAGTTCCGGTGGAGCCATCGGCCAGGGACCTTCGGCGGGAGTCAGTTCGAGGTCCTCTCGGGACAGGCGCTCGATCGCCTCTTCCCTCGTCAACCGGGCCGTGTTTACCCTCACCGCCCGTTCTGAGGGACCGTTGGCGGCTGCCATGACGGCACGGGCCCGATCTGCACCGAGTTCCTCCCACCAGAACCGGACCAGCCAGTCGGGAAAGGAATGGGCGACTGCTGCCTTCTCCGGCGTCGAATCGTCGGCGAGTCTGGCGAGCACGGCTTTGCGTTCACGCAGGGTGCGCCGCAGCAGCGCGTTGGTGAAACCGGCCGCGTAATCGGCCCCGGCCGACCGGACCAGACTCACTGCCTGGTCAACTGCGGCGTGATCAGGCGTGGCGTCAGCAAAGAGAATCTCGTAGATACCGAGGCGAAGCGCCGCCGACACGGCCGGGTCAGGCCTGCGGCCCTTCTGCTTCATGAAGGAGGAAACGATCGCGTCGGTCGAGCCGCGACGCTGCACCGCACCGAAGGAAAGCCGTTGCGCCTGGGCACGGGACCGGCCGGCCAGGTTTCTGGCACCGGCTTCTTCGCGGAAGGCAGCTTCGGTGTACTCGTCCTCTTCGAAGGTGCGCCGGAGGACCGCATAGGCGACCTCGCGCTCGGGGGTGACCTTGCTCACGTCGAGCCGAGAACGATGTCTTGGCCGCTGCCTCTGAGCCAGGCGTCCCCGTCCATCTCCTTCTTGCCGGGAGGCGTGACGCGGTCGAGACGGATCGCTCCTTCGCCACAGCCCAGCACCGGCCATCCCTCCCGGTCTTCGAACTGCCCGGATTCCGGACCGGAATCAAGCACGGTGGTTGCCCGCACCCCCAGCCGGTCGTCCTCGCCGATCGGAAGCCAGGCGCCGATGTGAGGCGTCAGGGCCCGGACCTGATCGTGAACCTGGCGGGCAGTCCGGACCGGCTTGATCTCGCGATCTTCAGCGGAAATCTTCTCGGCGTAGGTCAGGCCCTCCTCGCCCTGCTCTTCCCAGATGATTTCGTCCTTGCGGGCGGCCGAAAGGCCCTTGACCAGCAGCCTGCCGCCGATCTCCGCGAGTCTGGCCGCAAGGGACCCGAAGTCCTCATCGGGGTCGATCGGCGTTTCCTCCCGCAGGGCAACCGGGCCGGAATCGAGGCCGGCGACGAGCCGCATCACACAGACCCCGGTTTCCGAATCGCCTTCCATTATCGCCCGCTCAACCGGTGCCGCCCCGCGCCAGCGTGGCAGCAGGGAAGGATGAACATTCAGCATCGGGAGTTCAGAGAGCAGCGGTTCCTTGATCAACTGGCCGAAGGCACAGATCGAGGCCCAGTCGCCGCCGACCTCGAGGATCCTCTCCCGGTCGCCGTCCTCGTTGATGTTGCCGGACTTGAGGACTTCGATGCCGAGTTCCTCGGCGCAGGCCGCGACCGGTGAAGCCTGTTCCTTGCGGCCGCGGCCACGGCGACGGTCAGGCAGAGTGACCACGAGTTCGGGCCGTTCCGGGGATGCGGCGAGGATCCGCAACACCGTGGCGGCGAAATCCGAGGTGCCGAGATAGATCCCGGGCATTGGCGCTAGCCGCGCTTCCGACTGGTCATGTTCAGTCTTCGTGGGGCGAGAAAGCCTCGCCACGCCGGAGGGCCTTCATCGCGCCCTTGCGCTGGGGCTTCTCGGTCCGGTCGAGAATCAGGATTCCATCGAGATGGTCGATCTCGTGCTGGAGCACCCGGGCTTCGTGACCGGATGCCTCGATCAGCACCTCTGCCCCGGTCCGGTCTTTTCCGCGCACCCTCGCGTAGAGCGGCCGGTCGACCTCGACGATCACTCGCGGGATGCTGAGGCAACCTTCCGCCGCGACTTCGGTCTCGTCGGAAAGCCATTCGATCTCCGGATTGACCAGTTCCTGGGGAGTGGCGTCGGCATTGGTCTGGAAGACCAGCAGGCGCCGCAGCTTGCCGACCTGGGTGGCGGCCAGACCGACCCCCAGTCCGTCCTTCATGAGTTCGAACATCCGCTCGATCTCGTCGTTCAAGGCCTGGTCGAATTCCCTGACCTCGGAGGCCCGGCTCTTCAGCACCGGATCGCCGTACTGGACGATCTGGGCCAGGGCCATTTCACGACGCTTCAGCGTCTCCTCGTCGTAGCCCCGGACCGGCGCCTCGCCACCTTCGGGTTCGACCTCCTCGAGGCCGTCCTGATCGCTATAGCTGGCGGCAGCAAGAGCTTCCTCGGCCCGCTCCATGCCCTCGGCATAGGCGGCCGCTTCGTCACTCAGAGTCGCTGTTTCGTCCTGGGCAGACATCGCCGCCGAGTCTACCGACGAGGCGCTTCAGGACTTCCGGCTACCAGCTGGCGAGTCCGGACACCTTGAATTCGATCGCTTTGCCATATCTCTCCAGAAACCATTCCTTGTATCCGGGATCGAAAAATGGCTTGAAGACGGTTACCCGGCTCTTCCTGATGTTCTCGCCGATATCGAATTCGCCCGGGTCCCTGCCGGGAGGTTTCAGAATGCCCTGGTCGATCCGTTGGCGATCCACAATGACCTGACTGAGCAGACCAAGCAGGTACTTTTCGGAATAGGCGCGGCGAGCCGGGATGTACCTGGCTTTGACCGTCGGGAACAACTTCCTCAACCTGGCGACCCTCTTGCCCGACTTGGCTGTGAAGGCAAATACATAGTCGTGGTCGAGGCGGTCCCGCTTCAGTACCCAAACCCCGGAGTACTCGCGGGGCCAGGTCTTCGCCGCATAAGCCCAGGCCCTCGCGGCTGTCTCGTGGTCTTTCTCGTAGACAGCAAGTGGCCCCGCCGAAGAGCTGGACGGACCCACGAAGGCTTGCTTCATGCAGATCGA
>JAUPTY010000234.1 GCA_030917845.1 Actinomycetota bacterium
CCTTCGACCAGATTGGCCCGGCCGCTGGTCTGCTTGTTGATCGCCCCCAGGTCGAGCTTGACGATGCCGCCGGCGAAGGTCCCGAAGAGGACCACGCCGATCACCAGCGCAGCGAGTCCGGAAAGGACCCACTTGAGGCTCCAGCGCAGGGCCACCAGGGTGGCGAGCCCGGCAATCAGGGCGATGAAACTCGACTGAGAGTAGGTGGTCATAAGGGCAATCCAGAGCACACCCGAGACCAGAGCGAGGATCACCGACTCCCGGTTTGGCCTGGCCCAGAGCAGCGCCGCGGCGACCATGGTTATCGCCAGTGCGAGGTAGCGCCCGTAGACATTCGGATCCCAGAAGAGCGAGTTGACCCGGAAGTAGACGTGGAAATCATTCGAGCGGATCACCACCTGGTTCCAGAGCAGTTCCTTGGTTCCCCACTCGATGAAACCGACCAGGGCGCAGACCAGGGCCAGACCGATCACCACTCCTAGCAGGATGCGCAGCCGGTCTCTGGTCCATTCGACCTCGGCGATCAGGGCGAAGATCACGCCGAAGGGGATCAGGAAGAAGCAGAGGTTCTGCAGGCCGGTCGAGCGGTCATCGGAATAGAAGAGGCCAAGGGCATAGATCACGACGGCGGCCGCGAGCAACGGCTTCATCCATCGGGCAAGCCCGGTCGGAGAAACCACGGGAGTTGCCGGCAACAGATCCCCACGGCGGGCCCGGACAAGCGAGGCGAGCACGCCGCCGCCCATGACCAGGTAGAGCGGGACCAGGAGGTTGGCGTCCTCCCCGCCGACGTTGAGCGGGACCCGGAACGGAAGAGCGATCAGAACGAGCACCGGGAAGACCACCGGCCAGCGATCAATCACCCAGGCCAGCAGGACGATCAGGGCGAGTCCGCCGATCACGGCAGCAGCCAGCATGCCCGGCGAGTTCCGCAGCTCGGTAATCGGACCCGAGTCCCACTGGTCACCGGCGATCAGGACAGGAACCAGAATCCCGGCCACTGCCATCGCCAGCGAGCGACGCATCGAGGGCTGATCGAGAATCGCCACGGCCACGGCCGCAGCGGCGATGAGTGCGACGATCGCCTCGATCACGGATTGACCTCCACGACCTTCGTCACCGCGACCGGTTTTTCGGGATCCGGACAGCCGGAGGGTCCCCGGGGCTCGTAATTGTGGATGCGGATCGAGCCCGGCAGGTAAAGCACCCGGCCCTCGCCATGCATCGTGACCCGCACCCGGAACTTGCCGGTCCGGGGGATCCGGCCATCATCCTTGCGGCCGTTCCAGACCAGGGTGTGCTCGCGGTAACGCTTGAAGAAGCGGTCACGGGCAAGGGTCCGGATCGGATTGCCGCCGAGGCCGATGATCTCGACATCCGCGGTGTCGGACTTGGTGGTCCGGAAGTTGATCGACATGCGGTCGCGCTTGCAGTCTCCGTTCGGACTGAAGACGGTAGGTGCCTCGCCGTTGGTCGTGAATCCGAGAACCCGGTACTCGACCCGGTCGATGACCAGCGGTTCACGCTTCAGCCGCTGCGACCAGACGAAGGCCGCGATCGTGGCGACCACGAGCAGACCGATGGTCAGGGGCGCCAGCCAGCCCAGGCGACGGGAGCCGGCGGGGTTGTCCATCTACTCCCCGGGCAGGGGGCCGTGGTCGGTGCCGATGACCACGATCACTTCGGCACCCGAAGCAAGGTCGGTGATGTCCGCGGTCATCGCTTCGGTCTTGTCGATTCCGACTGACTTGCTGACCTTCTTCGCGGCGGCGGCGTTGCCTTCCGAGTACATGACCACGCTCTCGGTCACTGTCTCCGGAGCGTTGGCCACCACGCCGACATCAAAGTTGCCTTCCTCGAGGGCCGAGGCGTACTCGGCCGCGAGACCATCTTCGGTGCCGCCGGTGCCGTTCAGCACACCGACCCGGACGTCGGCGGGATTGATCGCCTGGGCCTGCTGCGCGACCTGGGCCCGACGGTTCTGGTCTCCGGTCTGGTCACTGTCGGAAAGCAGGCTGGTCGCCGCCCAGGCTCCCGCAGCGCCGAGGATAAGAACGGCGGCGACGATGGCGATGATCCGGCCGCTGCGGCCGAGTCGATCCCAGAAGCTTTCTTCAAATTCACCGGCCCGTCCCATGCGGCGCTCTTCGCGATCAGCCAGGACCTTGAGTTCAGCCGAACGTTCCTCGGCGACGATCTCGCTGACCTCGCGGACTTCAGCATCGCGTTCCGGGGCACCGCCGGCCCAGTCGCGGAGACGACGGATGTCACGGGCCTGGGAGAAGACCAGGAAAGAAAGCACGCCCAGAGCGAGCAGGGCGACTAGCCCGGCGTAAGCGCCTACGGTCTGGATAACGTCGGTCAACTGGTCTCCACTTTTCTCATTCGTCAGGTCGTCTCGCCGGGACGGGTGGGCACTCGCCCCGCAAACGCCGACCGGGGCATGTTAGAGAGGATTGGCGGATGAATGTGGCTCAGGTGACCTTGACCGGGTCGCCGCCGGGGTTCCCCGCGAGTTCAACCACGGTCTCCGCGAGGTT
>JAUPTY010000235.1 GCA_030917845.1 Actinomycetota bacterium
CCGAGGGCTTGGTGGGTTCCATGTTTTCTTCGCTCATCAGGCTTCGTCTCCAGGGGTGAGCAGGGCCTTGGTCTTCTGGGCTTCCTCGATCGCTTCAGTCGGGAGCGGGGCGCCGGTCTTTTCGAAGGAGTTGTAAGCGAAGTAGCCGGCTCCGGCTGCGATCGCAATGAAGATCACGCCCTCGAGCAGGTAACCGGCCCAGTAACCCCAGCCGAACAGAGAGGAGACACCGAGCGCGAACGCGTTCATCAGGAGGATCAAGGCGAGAAATGCGAAAACGCCAGCCGCGATGCCGACCGCAGAACCGCGGGCGAGGGTCGTGACCTTCTCGCTGACCTCGGTCTTGGCGAGCTCGATCTCTTCACGGATCAGGTTCGAAGTCCGTTCGGAGACTTCGAAGACCATCTCGCCCACGGTCTTTTCCGAAGCGGGGCGGTTCGGGTCAGGTCGTCCCGGAGGGCGCTGGTACGGAGGTGGCTGCGGATCCGGAGGGGTCAAGGCTCAGTCCGGCGGGTCCTCGTTGAAGAATCGGCGGTAGGCGACGGCGGCGAGCCGGGCGGCAATCAGACTGGCCAGCGCACTGCTCGCGGTGAGCATGACGCTCCAGGTAAGTCTTCTGACGATGTCGTTATCCATTGGACATTCACAATACCCAAGCTCACGGATCGCTACCGGCGCTGGAGTCCTTCGCATATCGCTTTGACGATCAGCTCCCTGGCTTCGTCGAAATCGCGGTCGCCGCCAGGGATGCTTCCGAAGATCCAGCCCGAAAGGAGCTGCTCGATCGCGCCGTAGAAAACCATGGCCGCGAAGGCCGGATCGATGTCCTCCCGAAATACCTTGTGCTTCTGTCCGTCGGCGACGATCCGGCCGATCAGCTCATAGGCCCGGTTGATCTCCTCCAGGTGGGTGCGGCCGAACGAGTTTGCCGCCCTGGTCACTTCGACGATGATCACCTTCATCAGGTCCGGGTCGTAGCGGTAGGAGTCGATGATAAACCCGGCCACCGCGCCGAGCTTCTGCTCGTGGGTGAGGGTGCTCTTGTCGGCCTCGTCAATCGCTTCAATCAGCAGCGACCAGCGCTGGACGAACAGTTCGTTGAGAACGTTCTCCTTCGACGAAAAGTAGTGGTAGACCAGCCCATAGGCGACATCGGCCTCGTCGGCAATGTCGGCGACCCGGGTCGAGTGGAAGCCCTGCCGGGCGAAGACGCGGACCGCAGCGTCGAGGATCTGGCGCCGGCGCTCCGGCGCGGCTTCACGAGCCATCGTTCAGAACCTCCCGGGTGAAAAGTTCAGGTTGGCGATGAGTGATCGCCGGCAGTTCGCGGCGTACCTCGGCCTGACGGTCGAGATCGAGGTCGGCACATGCGAAGCCCTCACCGTCCTCGACAATCGCGAGGATTTCGCCCCAGGGCCCGACGATCATCGAGTGGCCCCAGGAGTCATATGACGGTTCGGCCATCCCGGTCTGGTTGGCGGCGAGCACGAAGGCTTCGTTTTCAATCGCCCGGGCGCGGACCAGAACCTCCCAGTGGTCCCTGCCGGTCGCCGAGGTGAAGGCCGAGGGCACCGTGAAGGCAGTGGCACCGCGATCGAGCAGGGCACGGAAAAGTTCGGGGAAACGGAGGTCGTAACAGACCGTGAAGCCGATCCGGAGGCCTCCGATGTCGGCCAGGGCGAGTTCCCTGCCTGCCTGTTCGTGGTCTGACTCCCGGTACTCGACTCCTCCGGCCACCACGTCGAACATGTGGATCTTCCGGTACTCGGCCCCGATCGCTCCCTCCGGCGAGATCAGGACCGAGGTGTTGGTCGGAAGTCCGTGGGCCGATGCTTCGGTGAAGCTGCCAGCCAACAGGTTGATTCCGAGTTCCCGGGCCCAGCCGCGGGCGGCCGTGATTGCCTCTCCGTCGAGCGATTCCGCACCTTCGGAGAGGACCCGGCCGTCCCCCAGCAGAGACCACTTTTCCGGCAGGACGACGAGTTCCGCACCTTCCCTGGCAGCGGCAGCGACCAGCGCCCCGGCAACTTCTATGTTGCGAGAGCGATCCTGACCGGAATTGATCTGTACGACGGCGGCTTTCATCGGAAATATGACCGGCGCGTCAAATTGATTGACACGTCAATCGGCAGGGCCAGTATAGGCCGGAAGTGTTCGTTAAAGACACGAACCCCGGGACAGCACGAGGCAGCCCCGGGGTTCGCGTAATGCCGGTCGGGATGCCCCTACCAGCCCTTCTTTACCGCCTTGGCGCCACCGTTGAGGTTGGTGACCTTGAGGCCAGGTGACTTCTTCTGCTGCGAGGCACAGAAGCGGTCCGACAACCACTTGCTCTGCGAGAAGAGCTTGGTCTGATCCGCATAGTGCGGGGACAGCTCGTTCGTCGCAGCCTGCGAGTAGGTGAGGATGGTCTTGACATCCGGGCACTTGGCGCCGGTCATCGAGGCCATGATGATGAAGCTGGACCCGTGACGGACGCTGTCGTATTCACCAGTGGTGGAGTTCCTCACCGCGGTGATCACGTTGAAGACACCCTGACC
>JAUPTY010000236.1 GCA_030917845.1 Actinomycetota bacterium
TCGAGGCACTCGGCACCGGCGAAGTCGAGGTGGTCGACATTTCTGCGGCGGTCAAGGACGTGGTGGCAGCGGTCGAGGTGCCGGTCGGCCTTGAACTTGCCTCCGATGTGGAGCCGGATCTGGCGGCAAAGGGGGATCCGACCCTGCTCCGTCAGGTGCTGATTGGCCTGGTCACCAATGCCTGCAAGAACACACCGGCCCCCGGTTCGGTGACCATCAGGGGCCGCCGGATCGGTGACCGGGAGATGCTGCTCGAGGTGATCGATACCGGCACCGGCATCCCCCAGGCCGAGATCGAGAGAGTCTTCGAGCGGTTCTACCGGCGCTCCGAAACCCGCCGCCAGGAGGGCTTCGGACTGGGTCTCGCGATCGCGCGGAGGATGGCCGATGTGATGGGCGGAGAGATGGGTGCCCATTCCGTAGAGGGCGAGGGCAGTACCTTTTGGGTTCGGCTTCCTCTGATAGACCAGTCGAAAACCCCGATCGCATGAACACAACTCCCTCAATGAACGGCGCCGCCGGGCGCATCCTGATCGCCGATGACGAACCCTCGGTTCGCGATTCGGTCGGCTACGCGCTGGCCCAGGAAGGCTTCGAGGTCACGGCCGCCGAGGATGGAACCGATGCCGAGGAACGCCTGGTCGGCGATTTTGATTTCGACCTGCTGATTCTCGACATCATGATGCCGGGCAAGTCGGGGCTCGACATCTGCCGCGAAGTCAGGTCACGCTCGGCCGTGCCGATAATCATCCTCACCGCCAAAGATGCGGAAGTGGACAAGGTGGTCGGCCTCGAGGTCGGCGCCGACGATTACGTGACCAAGCCCTTCTCGGTGCGCGAACTTCTCGGCCGGGTCCGTGCCCAGCTCCGCCGCCGTGAGCTCGACCGCGCCCCGGCGCCAGAGCAGACAAGGATCGTCTCCGGCCCGGTCACGATTGACCTGGCCCGCCATGTGGTCACCGTTCACGGCAGGACGATCAGCCTCACCCGCTCCGAATTCCAGCTGCTGCGTCTCCTCGCCGCCCGTCCCGGAGAGGTCTTCAGCCGCGCCAAGATCATGGAGGAGCTGTGGCAGACCGAATTCGACGGTGACGAACGCGCCTGCGACGTACACATCTCGAACCTCCGCCAGAAAGTCGAAACCGACCCCCAGCGCCCCGAGCTGGTCCTCACCGTGAGAGGCATCGGTTACAAGTTCGCGGACTGACTTAAATGCAGTCGGCCCGGCCGCGCCGGGCCTCCCGAAGCTTTCGCATTAGTCGGCGTCTGACGCGTATGCGCGACACCCGCCGGCCCAGGATATCCATGAATGGATGGTCCGGCTACAGCGAGTAGCCTGAGCAAATGACGACCTTGGTGACCGAACTGGACCTGCCGGAGCTGGATCCTGCTGATCCGAAGCTGACCGGCTGGAACTGGCATCTCGAGGCGAACGGTTTGCTGGATGCAGGGAAGTGGCTGGCGCGGGGGCCGCTATCCCTGGTCGTCATCGACCGGGAGGCCGGGGAGTTCTTTCTTCGATCCCGTTCGGCCGAGTTTCCGGGCAAGCTGATTGGCGAGCTCTTCGGGATCACCGACGGCCCCCTCCACGAGCAGATCGTCGCCAACATCATCAACCGGAACGGCGACGATCACCGGCGTTTGCGAAGCCTGGTGAATCCGGCGCTCACCCCGCGGGCGGTAAATGCCTGGCGGCCGGTGATGCGGGAGATTCTCGATGACCTCTGGACCGAGCTCGAGACCTATGAGTTCGATTTCGTTTCCCGGTTCAGCCGCCCCTACCCTTCGCAGACGATTGCCCGGGTCATGGGGGCGCCAAGGGTGGACGCCCAGCGGCTCCACGACTGGTCCGAGTGGATCCAGAAGCAGTTCGATCCGATCGCCCTTTCCGACCCGGAGACCGTTGCCACGATTCAGGAGAAGGTTGCCGGCTTCTACGCCTGGGTCGACCCCCTGATCGAGGCCCGCCGCACGACCCCCGATGACGATCTGATCACGACCCTGATCCGGACCGAGGAGGAGGGGGAGAAGCTCTCGGACCAGGAGCTGCGCAACCTGGTGCTGAACATCCTGGTCGGCGGGGTCGACACAACCCAGAGCCAGCTCTCCCATGCGATCCGGCTGCTGGCCGGCAAGCCCGACCAGTGGCAGGCGCTTCGCGAGAACCCGGACGAGCTGGTGCCAAGGGCGGTCAGCGAAGCCCTTCGCTTCGAGCCGATCACCGCCTTCACGGCCCGCCAGTTGACCGAGGACGTCGAGTACCGGGATGTGACCTTCCCCGCCGGCACTGTGCTGGTCGTCTGCTCCTTCACCGGCAACCGGGATCCCGAAGCCTTCGAGAACGCCCGCGAGTTCGACATCACGATCGAGCGGAACCGGACCCGTCCCCTCACTTTCGGGGCCGGCATCCACTATTGCGTCGGGGCCAACCTCGCCCGGGCCGAACTCGAAGAGGGGCTGCGGTTCTTCGCCGAAAAGTTCGAAACGATGGAACTGAACGGTCTGACCGAGCTCCAGACGGTAAGTG
>JAUPTY010000237.1 GCA_030917845.1 Actinomycetota bacterium
CTTACGCCAATGCCTCGATGATCATCGTGCCGGTTGATGCTCCCGGTTACAACATGGTCCGCCCCGTCCCGGTGATGGGCCATGACAAGGGTCCCGGCCACTGCGAGATCCTCTACGAAGACTGTCGTGTGCCGAAGGAGAACCTGCTCGGCGCCCAGGGCGGTGGCTTCCTGATCGCCCAGGACCGCCTCGGTCCCGGACGCATCCACCACTGCATGCGGGCGATCGGCACCGCCGAAAGGGCCCTCGAAATGATGTGCCTGAGGGCCGCCGACCGCGAGGCCTTCGGGGGACCGCTGGCCGAGAAGCAGTTCGTCCAGGACTTCATCGCCAGGTCACGGATGGAGATCGACCAGGCCAGGCTGCTTTCGCTACACGCCGCCTGGAAGATGGACGCGGTCGGCAAGCGGGCCGCCCGACAGGAGATCTCGATGATCAAGGTGGTCGCCGCCAACATGGTCATGGACGTGCTCGACCGCGCGATTCAGGTTCACGGTGCGCTCGGCATGACCGAGGACACCCCGCTGGCCGCGATGTGGCGTTACAGCCGCACCCTCCGGCTCGCCGACGGACCCGACGAGGTCCACAAGATGGTGATCGCGCGGCGGGAGGTCGGAAGGTTCACCAAGAAGCGCGCTGCAGCTGAAGCGGTCTGATCAGGCGGGTCGGACCCCGCCCGACTTGCTTATGCGCTGCGTTCAACCGCTTCGGCGGCCTGGCTGACCAGCAGGTCAATGGTGGCTCGCGAGCGGTCGACAACGTCACTGACATCCTCGCCGTACTGGCCGGCGGCGAAGCGGGCGAGTACGCCCTCGGCGATGATTGCCAGCTTCCAGAAGCCCAGGGCAACGAAGTAGTCGAGCTTGGAAATGTCGCGGCCGGTTATCTCCGCGTACCAGGCAGCCAGCTCGGAACGCTTTGGAAAGCCCGGTTCGACCGTGGCGGGAGTGATCAGCGGAATCGGCTCGTCGCCGGATTCGCGCCAGTAGACCATCAGCAGCCCGAGGTCGGCCATCGGGTCGCCAATCGTGCATAGCTCCCAGTCGACCACGGCCGCAACCTCGCCGGTCGGGCTGTAGATCACGTTGTCAAGCCGGTAGTCGCCGTGGACCAGGGTGGTCGCAGACTGCGGCGGCGCCAGCTCGACCAGCCGGCTGTGGACCTCCTCGACCAGCGGCAGCTCCCGCGTCTTTGACTTCTCCCACTGGCCGGACCAGCGCTTGAGCTGACGCTGAACGTAACCGTCGTGGCGGCCAAGGTCGGCCAGCCCGACCTCGTTCAGGTCAACCGAGTGAATCGCGGCCATGGTTTCGATCAGACCCTCACCGAGGCGACGGCGCTGTTCTTCACCCGGGAAGGCGGCGGCCTGTTCCGGACCCCGGATGACCGGACCCTCGACGAACTCCATCACGTAGAACGGGGCACCGGTGACCTCCGGGTCCTCGCAGTAGCCGACCACCGGGGGGACCGGGACTCCGGTGCCGTTCAGCGCGGTGACGACCCTGACTTCGCGGCCCATGTCATGGGCCGATCCGAGGGTCTTTCCGAGCGGAGGACGTCTCAGCACCCATCGTGAATCACCCTGGTCGGTGACCAGATAGGTGAGATTGGACATGCCTCCGTGAATTTTCTCGTAGTCGAGAGGCGGTTCGATCTGGGCCACTCGCTCCCGGAACCAGTCCTCCAGCGGACCGTGCGAGATTCCATCGGTCTGGGAATTCATGAACGACAGACTACGAGGGAAGCACCCGACATGGCGCCAGCTAGTCTGCGGTGCATGGAGTTCAAGGAGGGGATCCCGAACGATGACGCGGACCTGCTTCGTCGATCCCTTGATGGAGTGCCCGCCGGAGTCCTGATGATCGACGCCGGGGGTACCTTGATGCAGTGCAACGCGGAGGCACTGGACCTCGCTCCGTTCCTGACCCTGGGCGTCAGTCTCCGTGCGGAGCTCGAGAAGGTCACCCATGTCGAGAAGGTTGACCGGCTGTTGATCCGCGGGGAAGTCGTTTCCATCCATGTTCAGCCGGATGGACCCGAACTGCATTGGCTCTGTCACACCGAAAACCCGAGAGGTGAGCGCGTCATATCGGTCTGGGCGGTGGACTGGGCCGACGTGATGTACGAGCGCAGGGCGGACTTCACTATGGCCGCTTCACATGAGATGAGGGGACCGCTGACCACCCTGCGGGGCTTCGCCGAGATCCTCAACATGGACACCGGCAACATGACCCCCGAACAGGCCGAAGCGGCGGCGATCGTCGAGAGGACCGCCCGCCACCTGACGGTCCTGGTCGAGGACGTTTTCGACCTCAGCCGCAACAGCTTCGGCGAACTTCGCCTGAACCTCTGCCGCACCAATTTCGAGGATGTAATCCAGTCGGTCGTTTCGGAAGCCCGACCTCGAGTCACCCGACGTGAACAGACTCTCGATTTCAACATCGAAGGACCGATCCCGGAGGTCGAGGCTGATCGGGCCAGAGCGACCCAGATGATCACCAACCTCGTCA
>JAUPTY010000238.1 GCA_030917845.1 Actinomycetota bacterium
CTGGACCAAAGCCCGACCTGTTCGGCCGTTGCCGTCGGTGAATGGATGAATCGTCTCGAACTGGGCGTGAGCGATCGCGATCTGGAGTAGAGGCGGAAGGTCCACCCGGTCGCAGAACGCGATCAGGTCCTCCAAAGCCGCAGGGACCCGGGTGTGATGGGGCGGAATGAAAGAAGCGAGGTGAGGGCCGACGTTGGATCCACCGATCCAGACTTGCTGGTTGCGAACCTGGCCGGCGTCAGGATCCTTCCCTTCCAGGAGCTTGCTGTGCATCTCGAGGATGGCTGCGATCGAGACTTTGTCGGAGACCTCAAGAGCGGCTTTCAAAGCTCTGACGTTGGCTGAAACCAGCCTTGCGTTGGATGAAGCTCTCTCCTCTATCTCGGCTAGCGCCAGCTGTCTGGCACCGACCGTCAGGTTCTCGATTTGTGAGGAAGAAGCACTTTCGGTTCGCAAAAGAACCGAATCCATGGGCGCGAGCTCGTCAGATCGATCCCCCCATTTCGTTGCCACGTACTCATCGAACCTGATCAGGTGCTGGGTGGCATCGTCTGAATCAGCCAGATGTGAGGAACCGAGCAGGGGCACCAGATCCAAGGTCGCAATCTCACCCATAAGTTAAGGCTAGTTCGGTTCTCAGGAGTCGAGCGCTGCTTCGGCTTCTTTGGCCTTTCTCTTCTGTTTGTCGGCTTTCTCCTGGGCCTCTACGGCAATGGTTTCGAGGGTCA
This sequence comes from Actinomycetota bacterium, assembly GCA_030917845.1. Taxonomy (GTDB): domain Bacteria; phylum Actinomycetota; class Thermoleophilia; order Solirubrobacterales; family 70-9; genus 67-14. The sequence continues at coordinate 729 of JAUPTY010000238.1, forward strand.
CCAGTCCCTGCCGTGCCTGGTTGACCTGCCGGCCTGCTTTGCGCCACTTGTCCTGAAGCTCTGAATCGATCGAATCCATGTCGCAGTAAAGATCGCCGATGCAGTCGTTCCACTCGTTGTAGGCGTCGGTATAGGCACCGAAGGCCTTCTCTGCCTGTATGCCGACGGTCGAAATGCATTCGTAATCCATTCGATTGAAGGGAATTCGGTCGTAGGCAACCGATATCTGCCCGACCTGGGTGCTGTAGTCCGCGAAGACGAGGCCGACGTTGAGGCGACTGCCGGTGTTGCGCAGGGACTGAATCAAGGGTCCGAGATCGCTCCGGCAGTTGACCGCGACGGCCGTAGCGGACTCAGCCTCCTTCGCCAGCTTCCTGGCGGACTTCCGCTCATCCTCAGCCACTTTTACTTCTTCGTCGGTCGGCCCGGATTCGCCGCAGGCGACCAGGGCAAAGCAGGACAGCAAGGCAAAGACCATCAGGATTCTCTTCACGTTTCCCCTTTCAACTGCTGCCACGGCAGCTTGGACTGGACGGGGGGAGAGTCGGCTCCGGAATCGGAATCTGACGGTGCCCTGAAGGGATTCGGCATCACCGTGAGGGCCGCTAGGGTTCGGGCATGGAGGGTGGACACAAGGCAGTGGTGGTCGGGGCCGGACTGGCCGGGCTCACCGCCGCATACGAGATGGGCCGGGAGGGCTGGAATGTCACCGTGCTCGAAGCGCGGGACCGGGTCGGCGGGCGAACCTGGACCCGGACGCTTGCCAACGGGGCGCCGATCGAGATGGGAGCCGAGTTCGTGCTGGCCGGGAACACCGAACTGGTTGCGCTGGCGGCCGAGCTTGGGGTCGGGACCATCGACAAGGGCATGCGGTACGGGCAGCGGGAACCGCGGGGCGGAATCGGGGTTGACGAGGCTTCGCTCGCCTCGGCGGTCGAGACGCTGAGTAGCGCCTTGGTCGAACTTGAGGGTCACGACGAACGGGACGAGCCGAGCGCGATGTGGGTGCTCAGGGCGATTGACATCGACGAAGGCGCGCGGCAAGCGATGATCGCCAGGGTCGAGATCTCTTCCGGGGAGATGGCCGACCAGGTTCCGGCCTCGGAGCTGGCGGGGCTGGCCGCGATCAATGACCTGCCCTCACCCGGGCTGGCTGGCGGCAACCAGGCGTTGTCTCTGGCTTTGGCCGATCGGCTGGGTGAGTCGGTACGGCTCGGTGAGAAGGCCAGCTCGATCTCCTGGTTCGACAGTGGCGTGGCGGTTCACAGCGAGTCCGGGAAAGTCTTCGAAGCGGAGCGATGTGTGGTCGCGGTCCCCGGCAGCGTGACCACGGCAATCGAGTTTGACCCGCCGCTGCCCGGGCTGAAGCTCCATGCTCTGAAGTCACTTCGCTACGGCCATGCGGCCAAGCTGTTCGTGCCGCTGGCCGAGCCAGCCGCGGCCGGGGCGGTGATGAACGTGCCCGAACGCTGGTGGTGCTGGACCCAGACCGATGCCGGTGGCGGGGTGCTGCCGGTGGTCAGCTGCTTTGCGGGATCCGCGCCCGGGCTGGCCCGCCTTGAAGTGGAGCGGGGACCGGAACGGTGGATTGAGTCACTGAATCGGCTTCGCCCCGACCTGGCCTTGCTGCCGGAGGAAGCGGTGCTCTCGACATGGGATGACGACCCGCTGGTCGCAGCCGCCTACTCGGTCTCACCCAGTTCCGAGTTGACCGCAGCCCTGAGCGAGCCGGTAGGACCGCTCCGCTTCGTCGGTGAGCACACCGCCGGGCCGTTCTCC
>JAUPTY010000239.1 GCA_030917845.1 Actinomycetota bacterium
GGCACTCGCCCCGCAAACGCCGACCGGGGCATGTTAGAGAGGATTGGCGGATGAATGTGGCTCAGGTGACCTTGACCGGGTCGCCGCCGGGGTTCCCCGCGAGTTCAACCACGGTCTCCGCGAGGTTTGCTTCATCGCCGGTCTGGACTACCTGCTCCAGTCGATCGAGTGCCTCGATGATCCAGTCGGGATCGATCGGCTGCTCACGAACGGCGCGCATGATTCGCTTCGAAGCGGTCGGTTGCGGCCGCTCCTCGTCGCCGAAGAGTTCCTCGTGAAGCTTCTCCCCCGGGCGCGGCCCAGTGAACTCGATCGCGATGTCGGTTTCCGGTTCGCGACCGGCCAGCTTGATCATGTTCTCGGCCAGGTCGGTGATCTTCACCGGCTCGCCCATGTCCAGCACGAAAACATCGCCGCGGCTCACCCCGGTATCGCCGGCCCGGATCACCAGCTGGACCGCCTCCGGGATGGTCATGAAGAAGCGGGTCATTTCCGGATGGGTAACCGTGACCGGTCCGCCCTGCTCGATCTGCCGTTTGAAAATCGGGACGACACTGCCGGACGAGCCGAGCACGTTGCCGAAGCGCACCGAGACGAAGCGGGTCGCCGCATGCCGCTCATCGGCCGCCGCTACCACCCATTCCGCCATCGCCTTCGATGCTCCCATCACGGTCTGCGGGTTGACCGCCTTGTCGGTGGAGATCAGGACGAAGCGCTCGGCCCCGGCCGCCGCGGCGCAGTCCGCCGTGATTCGGGTCGCGAAGGAGTTGTTGCGGACCGCTTCGAGCGGATTCGACTCCATCAACGGCACATGCTTGTAGGCGGCCGCATGGAAAACGATGTTCGGCTTGAACCGCTGCATGACCTCGAACATCCGCTCGGTTTCCTTGCAGTCGGCCAGCACCGCCTCGACCCTGGTGAAGTGCCGCTCGGCGACCATCTCCCTTTCGATCTGGAAGAGGTTGTCCTCGGCGTGGTCGAGCATGACCAGAAGCTTCGGTTCGACCAGGGCGATCTGGCGGCAGAGTTCCTTGCCGATCGAGCCGCCGGCGCCGGTGACCATCACGACCTGGTCCTCGAGGTAGGCGCCAACCCGGGCAAGCTCCATGGTCACGGGGTCACGGCCAAGTACGTCCTCGACCTGGACTTCACGCAGCTGCTGGCTGAGCTGGACTCCGCCGCGGAGCAGTTCGAAAACGGTGGGCAGGGTTCGAACCCGGATCTGGCGCTCGCGACAGGCCGCCACCACCCGGGCGCGGAGCACGCCGGGCGCGGAGGGGATCGCGATCATCACCTCGTCCGGTTCCGTCTCGTCGAGGATCGTTTCGATCTCGTCGGTGGTGCCGAGCACCGAGATGCCCTGGATCCGCATCCCCCGCATGTCCTTGTTGTCGTCGACGAAACCGATCGCGGTCTCGCCGAGATGCGGATTCAGCCGGAGTTCGCGGACCACCATCTGGCCACCCGAGCCGGCCCCGATGACCAGCACCTCACGGCCGCGGGCGATCCGGTTGCCCTTGTTCGGGCGCTCCTTGAACAGCCGGGTGCCGAGCCGGGAACCGGCGATCAGCAGGAGGGTGAGCAGGAAGTCGGTGACTGCGACCGAGCGCGGCAGGTTGTGGGGGAAGGGCTGAATGACCGTGAAGAGCACGATCAGCAGGAGGCTCGAGACCGAGACCGCCTGGATGATCCGGGCGATGTCGCGACCGCCCACGAATCGCCACCACTTCTGGTAGAGCCCGAAGAGGTAGAAGACGATCAGCTTTCCGGCGATCACGAATCCGACCGACTGCAGGAACAGATCGACGTAACGATCCGGAATCGTTCCCGGGTCATCGAGGAAGCGCAACTGGAAGGCCAGGAAGTACGCCAGCGCGAGAAGCACTGCGTCACCAGCCATCTGCATCAGCTGGTATCGGCGCAAATGGAAGTTCGGACGGCGCATGGAAGCCTCCAAGTTTAGACCGTGGGTAGTGTTCCCGCTCTGATTTCGGGTTCCGGTGACAGCCGACGCGCAACTGCCCATGCGGTGATCCTCGGGCTGGTCCAGGGACCGGCAGAGCTTCTGCCCATCTCCAGCTCAGCCCATCTGGCGCGGCTGCCGGAGCTGCTCGGCTGGGATCCGGACGAGATCGACCCCGAGATGCGCAAGAGCTTCGAGGTCGCGCTTCATGGTGGTGCGGCCCTCGCCCTGTTGATCACCCGCAGGGGTGAAATCCGCACCGAGATCAGCGAATTCGACCTCCGGCGCGCTTCCGTGCTGATCCTTTCGTTCCTGCCCGCCGCAGCCTTCGGGTACGGGTTCGAGCGGATGATCGAGTCGAAGTTCGGTGGGGCGCGAGCTACCGCCGCGGGGCTGATCCTCGGTGGCCTGGCGATGGCGCTGGCCGACCGTTCACCGCAGGATCGCGGCCGAGGCGAAGCGGACTGGAAGGACGGGCTCGCGCTCGGAGTCGCCCAGGCGGCCGCCCTGATCCCCGGGGTGTCCCGCAACGGCGCCACCCT
>JAUPTY010000050.1 GCA_030917845.1 Actinomycetota bacterium
TGCCCACGCCGCCCGGGGATTCCTCGGGCAGCAGGGCGTTACGGGCGGACCCGTGGGGCAACGCCGCTCAACTCCTGGAACCTAGCGGCGTCATCCCGGTAGGTCAGCTCGCCTTGGCCAGGGCCTGATCGATGTCGGCGAGGATGTCCCCGATCGATTCGATGCCGACCGAGAGGCGGACCGTGTCGGCGGTGACCCCGGAATCGTCCAGCTCCTGGTCGTTGAGCTGTGAGTGGGTCGTCGTGGCCGGGTGGATCGCCAGTGACTTCGCGTCACCGATGTTGGCCAGATGCGAGAACAGTTCGAGCGAGTCGATGAACTTCCGACCCGCGTCGCGTCCACCCTGGATGCCGAAGGTAACCAGGGCGCCGTAGCCGCCCTTGAGCACCTTGTTGGCGGTGTCGTGGTGGCTGAAGCCCGGCAGTCCGGGGTAGTTCACCCAGAGCACGTTCTCCCGGCCTTCGAGGTGTCGGGCAACCGACAGCGCGTTCTCGCTGTGGCGCTCGATTCGGAGCGGCAGCGTTTCCAGGCCCTGCAACAGCAGGAAGGCGTTGAACGGCGAGAGTGCCGCTCCCATGTTCCGGAGAAGCACAGTCCGGACCCTGCCGATGTAAGCCGCCGGACCCATCGCGTCGGCCCAGACCACCCCGTGGTAGGAGGGGTCGGGCTGGGTAAGACCGGGGTAGCGATCCGCATGCGCTGCCCAGTCGAAGTTGCCCGAGTCGACGATCACGCCGCCGATCGAGGTGCCGTGACCGCCGATGAACTTGGTGGCCGAGTGGACGGCGATGTCGGCGCCCAGCTCGAACACCTTGGTCAGCACCGGAGTCGCCACGGTGTTGTCGACCACCAGGGGGAGACCCTCGGCGTGGGCGGCGTTTGCCCAGGCCTCGATGTCCATCACGTTGAGGCGCGGATTGCCGATCGTCTCACCGAAGACCAGTCGGGTCTTCTCGTCGACATGGCGGGCGAGGTCCTCGGGCTTGTCCGGATCGACGAACTTCACTTCGATCCCGTACTGGGGGAGGGTGTGGGCAAAGAGGTTGTAGGTGCCGCCGTAGAGGGTCGAGAGGGCGACGATGTTGTCACCGGCCCGGCAGACGTTGAGGACCGAGTAGGTCACTGCGGCCTGCCCGGAGGCCAGCGCCAGGGCTGCGACCCCGCCCTCGAGTGCGGTCATCCGCTCCTCGAGCACGTTCCAGGTCGGATTCATGATCCGGGTGTAGATGTTGCCCGGCTCGGCGAGGGCGAACAGGTCCTGCGCGTGCTGCGCATCGTTGAACTCATAGGAGACCGTCTGGTAGATCGGTACTGCCCGGGCATTCGTGGTCGGGTCCGCTACCTGGCCGGCATGCAGGGCTGTGGTCTCGGGTCCGTACTGCTTCTCTTCGTCGCTCATTTCTCTCCTGTGGGTGTCATGTGTTGCTATCCGGCTTGATTCCCTCAAGCCAGTTAAAGGTGGTCTTCAGATCATCCTGGGTAAGTCCGTGGCCGGCATCCGGATCGAAGTGAAATTCGACCTTGGCCCCGTGGGCTTCGAGCTGCCGGGCAAGCTCTTCGCTCTCCGACGCCGGAACAAAGTGATCCTGACCGCCCGATGCGACCAGCACCGGGGTCCCGTCGAGGTCCAGATCCTCCGGCGGGACGTAGGGAAGCATCGGCCGGAGCAGCGCCGCCCCGGCCAGGCTGCCGGGTCGCCGGAAGAGCAGGCTGGCCGCGATGTTGGCCCCGTTGGACAAACCGAGACCGATTACCCCGCCGGGGTCGAAGTCGTAGTCGGAGGCCGCGGCGGCGATGAACTCCGCCAGCTCGTCGGTCCGTTCCAGCAGGTCCGGTATGTCGAGCTGTCCGACCGCGAGCCGGCGAAAGAAGCGGGGCATGCCGTTCTCGAGGAACTTGCCGCGCGGGCTGAGAATGCCGGCCCCAGGGGCGAGCTGACGTCCGAGCGGGACCAGGTCGTTCTCGTCCCCGCCGGTGCCGTGAAGCAGCAGCAGCGTCCGGCGCCGGTCGCCCGCTTCGAAGACGTGAGTGAAGGTCTCGGACATTGCCTCACTCTAGAAGAACGCAACCGGCCATTCGCCGATTGGTCGTCAGCCGAGAGAAACAATCGGGAATTCCCTGTGTTGGAGCAGTCGGAAGGACCCTGTCTCGAACCAGTCCAAAAGGGGGAACATGAAGATCCTGATGACAGCCGTTGGCACGCTCGTCGCGCTGACGATGATGGCCGGAATCTCGCAGGCCGAACCTGAATCCGGTTGGATACCTCCGCTGGATCAGGTCTCCCGGGACAGGGGGGAGATGGCTTTCGACGGCTGCCGACCCAAGCCCGAAAACATCGAACCCGTCATGTGTGTGTACGGCGATCCCGATTCCGACCACACCGTCGCCCTGATCGGTGATTCGCATGCCATGCAGTGGGGCCCGCCACTGATCCAGCTGGCCGAACGGCGCGGCTGGAGGCTGGTCACTTTCCTGCGGGCCGGTTGTCCGGTCGCCGACGTCAAGTTCCAGACGAACTGCGACGCCTGGAGGGAACTCGCGATCTCCGAGCTTGAGGCGCAGCGACCAGGCCACGTAATCGTTTCGACCTCGATCGCCCGCCGTTACAGCCTCGCGGTCCGTGGTCAGCCTCTTTCCCGAAGGGCCAGTGAGGCCAAGCTGGCCAAGGGCATGACCCGCACCCTGCGACGGCTGAGTGCGATGCGGAGTCTGGTTCGCAGAGGCCCTCGCGTGAGGCTGATCCGGGACCAGATAACGGCACCGTTCCTGCCCCCGGTCTGCCTGGCGAACAACCCGGATAGACCAAGGGTCTGCCGCTTTCCCCGCAAGCGCAAGTTCGGACCCGGTTTCGATGTGACCGGAGCGACCCGGGCCGGCATCCTTCCGGCAATCGACCCGCTGGAGGCGCTCTGCGCGACCCGCTGGTGCTATTCATCCCGGGGCAACCTGGTCATCTATCGCGACTCCGACCACCTCAGCGCCACCTTCGCGCGCAGCCTTACCGACTGGCTTGGGTCCAGAATAGGTTTCTGAGTTCCGCCGCAAAGGCGGCACCCCACCAGTAATGAAGACCACCCTCAAACTCCATCTCTGCCTGCTCGTGCTGCTCAGTCTCGGAGCCCTCTCCGTGACTTCGGCCGGCGCCTGGGTTCCCGCCCTGGATGAAGTCGCCACCGACAAGGGAGAAGTCGCCTATGACGACTGCAGGCCGTGGGTCGAGAACGTGAAGCCACTCATGTGTGTCTACGGCAATCCCGAATCGAAGACGACCGTCGCCCTGGTTGGAGATTCACATGCGCTTCAGTGGGGTCCGCCGTTGATCAGGCTGGCTAAACGGCGCGACTGGCGGCTGGTCACCTTCATCCGGGCGAACTGTCCGATAGCCGCGGTTCCCTACGAGCGGTACTGCGACCAGTGGCGAAGCAATGCCTTTGAAGCGATCGAAGCCGAACGACCACGGCATGTGATCGTTTCGACTTCGATCGGCGGCCGGTACCGGTTGATCGTGAACGGCGAGCAGCTCTCCCGCCGGGCCAGTGAGCCAATGCTGGTCAGGGGCATGACCCGCACTCTGCGCCGGCTCAACCGGATCCCCAGTCTGGTCCGCCGGGGAACACGCGTCAAGCTGATCCGGGACCAGGTGACCGCGCCCTTCCTGCCGCCTCTGTGTCTCGAGCGCCGGCAGCTCAATCCGGCCAGCTGCCGCTTCCGGCCCACCCGGCTCTTCGGACCGGGATTCGACTGGGTAGCGGCGAAACAGGCCGGAATCCTTCCGGCGATCGATCCAGTCAAGGTCCTTTGCAGACCGAAGTGGTGCTATTCGCATCAGGGCGAGATGGTCGTTTACCGCGACACGGACCACATAAGTGCCACCTTCGCCCGCACCCTGACCGGCTGGCTCGGGGCAAGGCTCGGGTTTTGAAGCCGAAGATTCTTCTCGCCCTCGCGGGGGTCGGGCTCTGCCTGCTTGCCGGTTGCGGTGGGGGCGACGAACCGCCACAGCCGCCCACCTTCGCCGAGCTGGTTCCTCATCCGGAAGTCGCCGCGGAAGACAAGGGACCGTCGATTCTCGACGGATGCCGGTCCGGGGTTGACTACACAGAAGCCTGGACCTGTGTCTACGGAGATCCGGCCTCGGAGAAGTCCGTGGTCCTCTGGGGTGATTCGCATGCAATGCAGTTCGCACCTCCGATGATCGAACTGGCGGAAGCACGCGGCTGGCGGCTGGTCACCATCTTTCGCGGGAGTTGCCTCGTTGCCGATGTCCCTTTCCAGCCGGCCTGTGACGCCTGGCGAGAGAACGCTCTGGCCCGAATCGAGAAAGAGCGGCCGGACCGGATCATCACCGCAACCGACACCGGCAACGGCTACGCCCTCGGTGGGGAAGGCAACCAGCGCGACCTGATCGAGAGCACTCCGACACTGGTCGACGCCTATGCCCGGACACTCAACCGTCTCGTCTCGGCAACCGGGGACCGGCCAGGCGGGGTTCTTGTGATCCGCGACTTCCCCCGCGCGGATGATCCACCTCCCGAATGTCTGGTCAGGCACCCCGAAGATATGGAGGTCTGTGACTTCAAGGGCTTTCGTCGCAACCCGCCCGGATTCGACGTGGAAGCGGTGCGTCTGGTCAGAAAGGCCAGGCTTGCCGATCCCGCAACCGTGGTCTGTCCGACAGGAACCTGCCCGGCAACGATCAACGGGATGGTCGTTTTCCGGGACACGGCTCATCTCACAGCCACCTATGCCGAGACTCTGACCGGATGGCTCGGTGAGCAGATCGGTGACGTCTGACCCACAGCCCCGGACTCACGGGTAGATTCCACGCCATGAGCAAGCACAAGCACGGCAAGCCCCGTCCGGAATCCGAGGCCGGGGAGCCGGATGTCCCGGAGTTCGTCGGCTTCAAGAAGGGCGAGAAGATCTGGGTCCACACCGAGGGGGGCGGCCAGCGTCCCGCCGTATACGTCGGTGATGGTGACAACGCGACCTTCTTCGGCGGACCTCCGCTCGCTTATGTGGTCATGGTCGACACCGAAGAGGGTGGCGAGGTTGAACTCGACCGCATCACCGCCCGCCAGTAAGCGATATCCCGGCCTGGGGCTTTCGAATTAGGCTTCCCAAAGCCAGATGCGGGAAGCCGCTCAGCTGCGCCGGGGAATAGAATCGGCCCCCGTGAGCATGTCCGTCCAGACAGCAATCAGCCGATGATCGAGTACTGGCGATCCACAATCGGCAAAAAGCAGGTAGTGGCCATCACTGGCGCGATCCTGGTCGGTTACCTGATCCTCCACATGTTGGGCAACCTCAACTCGGCCTTCGGGCCTGGTGCGGACGAGGCAAGAGTTGACTGGTACGCCCACTGGCTGCGCGACTTCGGCGAGCCGCTCCTGCCACATGGCTTCGTGGTCTGGGTGGTACGGGTGGTACTGCTCGGGGCGATCATTACCCACATCACCGGGATCGTTCAGCTGGTCAAGCGCAACCGGGAAGCCCGCCCGGCCAACTTCCCCGCCCGGCGAATCGGCCGCAGTGTCGAATCAATCGCCATGCTCGGCACCGGCACCCTGCTGATCGCCTTCATCGTCTTCCACATCCTCCAGTTCACAACCCTGTCGATCCACGTGACACCGGTCGAGCCCGAAGAGGTCTACGCGAACCTCTATTACGCCTTCCAGGAGTGGTACTTCCTAGCGATCTACCTGGCTGCCCTGATCCTGATCGGCATGCATCTGCGCCACGGCGTCTGGAGCATGTTCCAGACCCTCGGTCTCGACAACCCGAACCGCAACGCAAAGCTCCGTCACGGATCCACAGCCCTGGTCGTCGTCCTGGTGGCCGGTTTCGCCGCGGTCCCGGTCCTCTTCTTTACCGACGTGCTCGACCCACCCAAGACGACCGCGGTCATCACCGCTCTGTCAGGAGTTCCCGTATGACCGTGCTCGATTCGAAGATCCCGGCCGGGCCGCTTCAGGACAAGTGGCAGAACTGGCTCGATGCGCACACCCTGGTCGGGCCCCGGAACCGGGCCGGCAAGAACGTGATCGTGATCGGGACCGGACTCGCCGGTGCTTCATGCGCGGCCAGTCTCGGGGCACAGGGCTTCAAGGTCAAGAGCTTCTGCTTCCAGGATTCGCCGCGTCGCGCCCACTCGATCGCCGCCCAGGGCGGCATCAACGCGGCCAAGGATTACGCCAATGAAGGCGACTCCGCCCACCGGCTCTTCAAGGACACGATCAAGGGCGGTGACTTCCGCTCGCGCGAAGCGAACGTGATGCGTCTCGCCCAGCTGTCCGAGAACATCATCGACCAGGCGGTCGCCCAGGGGGTGCCGTTCAACCGCGAGTACAGCGGCGCACTGGCGACCCGCTCTTTCGGCGGGGTCCTGGTCCAACGCACCTTCTACACCCGCGGCCAGACCGGCCAGCAGCTCCTGCTCGGCGCCTACTCGGCCCTCGAGCATCAGGTCGCCGCCGGCAACATCGAGGTTTTCAACCGGCACGAGATGCAGGATGTGGTGATCGTCGACGGCGAGGCCCGCGGAGTGATCGTCCGCAACCTGATCACCGGCGAGATCGAACGCCACGCCGCTGACGCAGTGGTGCTCGCCTCGGGCGGCTACACCAACGTCTATTACCTCTCGACCAACGCGATGGGATCGAACGTCACCGCCACCTGGCGAGCCCACAAGAGGGGCGCCTTCTTCGCCAACCCCTGTTACACGCAGATCCACCCGACCTGCATCCCGCAGTCCGGCGAGTACCAGTCGAAGCTGACCCTGATGAGCGAGTCGCTCCGTAACGACGGCCGCATCTGGGTGCCCCGCAAGAGCGGTGACGACCGGCCTCCGGCCGAGGTCCCCGAGGCCGAGCGGTACTACTTCCTCGAAGAGCGCTACCCGGCCTTCGGCAACCTCGCCCCGCGTGACATCGCTTCCCGGGCGGCCAAGGTCGTCTGTGACGACGGGCTAGGGGTCGGCGGAACCGGCCGCGGCGTCTTCCTCGACTTCCGCGACGCGATCGGGGCCCAGGGCAAGGATGCGATCGAGCGCAAGTACGGCAATCTCTTCGAGATGTACAGCCGGATCACCGGCGACAATCCGTACGAAACTCCGATGATGATCTACCCGGCCCCGCATTACGCGATGGGCGGGCTCTGGGTCGACTATGAGCTCCAGACCACCATTCCGGGCCTCTTCGCGATCGGTGAGGCGAACTTCTCCGACCACGGAGCCAACCGGCTCGGTGCCAGCGCCCTGATGCAGTGCCTGGCCGACGGTTACTTCGTCGCCCCGCATACGGTGACCAATCATCTGGCAAAGAACCACGACGAGGTCAGCACCTCCGACTCGGCGTTCGACGAGGTCGAAAGCGATGTCCGCGGACACATCCAGAAGCTGATGGACGTCGGCGGCGGCACCTCCGCCCAGGCTTTCCACCGCGAGATGGGTCACGTGATGCTCGACAAGTGCGGCATGTCCCGCACCGCTGAAGGTCTCGACGAGGCGCTGACCGATATGCGGAAGATCAAGGCGGAGTTCTGGTCTGATCTGCGGGTCGATCCGGGTGACGAGGAGTTCAACCAGAGCCTCGAGTACGCGAACCGGGTTTCCGATTTCCTCGAACTTGGCGAACTGATGATCCACGACGCCCGTCGTCGCGAGGAATCCTGCGGCGGCCACTTCCGCGAGGAGCACCAGACCGATGACGGAGAGGCGCTCCGCGATGACGATCACTTCGCGAAGGTGACCGCCTGGGAATTCGGTGGCGACGACCCGGTCCCCCATGACGAGGCCCTCGTATTCGACGATGTCAAGCTCGCGACAAGGAGCTATAAGTGAAATTCACCCTTGAGATCTGGCGCCAGTTCGACGGTTCAGACGAGAACGACAAGGGCCGTTTCGAGACCTTCCAGGTCGAGGACATCGATCCCGATGCCTCTCTGCTCGAGGTGCTCGATCAGCTGAACGAGCGGCTGAGTCGTGAGAAGCAGCGCAACATCGCCTTCGATTCCGACTGTCGCGAAGGCATCTGCGGGGCCTGTTCGCTGGTCATCGACGGCACCCCGCATGGACCCCAGCAGGTCACCTCCTGCCAGACCTACATGCGCGACTTCATCGACGGCCAAACGATCACGATCGAGCCCTACCGGGCCAACACCTTCCCGGTGATCCGCGACCTCGCGGTCGATCGTGGCGCGCTCGACCGGGTGATTCAGGCTGGCGGCTACATCTCGACCACGACCGGTCCCCAGCCGGATCCGAATGCGATGCCGGTCTCCCCGGAGGTTCAGGAACAAGCGATGGACGCGGCGATCTGCATCGGCTGCGGAGCCTGCGTGGCAGCCTGCCCGAACGGCGCCGCGATGCTCTTCACCGGAGCCAAGGTCACCCACCTGAACGTGCTGCCCCAGGGCCAGCCGGAACGCCAGGACCGGGTGATCGGCATGGTCGAGCAGATGGATGCCGAAGGCTTCGGCGGCTGCACCAACTACGGCGAGTGCTCCCGCGTCTGCCCCCAGGAGATCTCGATCGACGTGATCGGCATGCTCAACCGCGAATACCGCAAAGCCAAACTCACCAAGAAGTCAAAGCCCGACAAGGCAATGACCACCCAGTAGGGCCCCGCCTCCCCGAGATTCGGCCACTCGGCTGGTGAGATTGAAGTTACCGGTCCTATGCGACGGTAACTTCAATCTCACCGATATCAATGCTCGTCAGTCAGGGCGGCGATGTCTTCGAGGTCGATCTTCCGGCCCCTGACCTCCTTCATCCGGATCAGGTCTTCGAGTCCCGCAACCGGAACAGTGATGTCACCAAGCTGAACCTCTAGCGCGCCGGCCCGTAGCTGGTCGAAGTCACGGCCGCCCGGGACTTCATGCATCACGTCGATACCTCCGGCCCTGGAGGTGAACTGCCAGATCGTCGCCCGAGGAAGCATCGCTGCGTCAATGACTTCGTCTTCATACCCGGGATTCAGCACCGAAGCGCCAAGGGCATTGAGGGAGTCGGCCAGACGGGCCAGATTGGCTGGTTCGGGAGAGGGAATGATGTCGGCGTCATTGGTCATCCGAACATGGCCATGGGTCTGTACCGCGATTCCACCGATCAGCACATATTCGACCTCGTGTTCCGCCAGCGACCTGAAGATCTCGGACGCATCCAGAATCGGCAGTCGCTCTCCCATCACTACCGCTGCCTTGCTTTCCGGCCGGCCTCGAGGAACTCGCCGGCAACCCGGTTCCATGAGATTGCCTGGGCCAACCTTTCCTCCGGGCTCAGCTTCGCCATCGCTTTCCGGTGAAGCCGGTCGTAGTCTCGTTCAGCCGGTTGGCTGGAGAGTTCCAGTCGCTCACCCATCACCCGAAGCAGTGATTCAAGTGTTTCGACGGAGGGAGAGATATCTCCTCTCTCCAGGCGGCTGATCGCCGACTGACGGGTTCCCGCCCGAAAGGCAAGTTCGGCTTGGCTGAGGCCTTTACGTTTTCTTGCCTGCCGGATGAGCTGACCCGAAGTCACAGCAAAATTATACCGAATACGTGATAAGAGTTGAGCCCTCGGGGTGAGCAAGTCCCGCAGACGGATTTCAGTAGTTACAACGGTAGCCAGCGGACTCCCCTCGAAATACGCTCGGATCATGTTTAACCATTCGAGTTGTGTAAAAGCCATGGGGGTCTGCCTGGCCGGGGTCCTGTTCGCGCTCTGTGTGCCGAATGCATCCGGTGAAACGGTCGAGGTGAACCTGGACGCGCGTCCCGCCACGGTCAAGGTCGGCCACGGGGTGAAAATGCGCGCCTGGACCTTCAACGGGACGATCCCGGGGCCGGTAGTGCGGGCTACGGAGGGCGACACGATCGAAGTCACCCTGACCAACTCCCACCGGGCCAGACATCGCCATTGCCCGGCGAGAAAGGGCCCGGCCAGAAAGCGCTGCCTCCGCTTCAACAAAGCCAACCACGGAATGGCGCACTCGATTGACTTCCACGCTGCCAGCGTCGCGCCCAACCTCGCTTTCCGCAGCATCGCTCCCGGCCAGACCCACACCTTCAGCTTCAAGACTGACCGTCCCGGGGTCTACGTCTACCACTGCGGAACGCAGCCCATGCTGGAGCACATGGGGATGGGCATGTACGGAATGATCGTCGTCGATCCGGCCATTCCCCGGCCGCCGGCAAGGGAAGTGTTCCTCGTCCAGAGTGAGATCTACGGCTCTGTCGAGCGGGGCTTCCTTACGCCCTCCTACGACGACATGCTGAGGGTCCAGCCCCGCTACGTCGTCTTCAACGGACGCGAGATGCGTTACGCGATGAATCCGATCCAGGTGAACGCCGGGGAGCCGGTACGGATCTTCTTCGTGGATGCCGGCCCTTCGCTTTCAAGCGCCTTCCATGTGGTCGGAACGATCTTCGACACCTATGAACATGACGGCAATCCGGACGAAGCGCTCCACAACGTTTCGACCCAGCTGATCGCCCCCGGCGGCGGAGGCATCTTCGAACTCACGTTCCCGGGACCAGGCACCTATCCGTTCGTCAGCCACTCGATGGTTGACATGAACAGAGGAGCCATGGGGCTATTTGAAGCGAACTGAGGCCGGACCGGCTAAAGCCCCATCGAGCGGCC
>JAUPTY010000004.1 GCA_030917845.1 Actinomycetota bacterium
CCCCTGTTCTGGAATAGATTTTCGACGCAATGATCTTCTACGAATACGAGGCAAGAAAGATCGTCGAGCTGGCCGGTATCCCGGTCACCAAGTACGGCTTCTGCCAAACCCCTGAAGAAGCACGGAAGATCGCCGAAGAAATCGGCGGTCCGACCGTGATCAAGTCCCAGGTTCTGACCGGAGGCCGGATGAAGGCCGGCGGCGTCAAGTTCGCCGACACCCCGGAAGAAGCTGCCCAGCATGCCGAGGAGATCCTGAAACTGGAGATCAACGGTCACATGCCGGTCGGCGTCCTGGTTGACCCCAAGGCCGAGGTGAAGCAGGAGTACTACGCCTCGGTTGTCTGGGATGGCACCGCCAAGAAGCCGCTGATGCTTTTCAGCGACATGGGCGGCATCGACATCGAGCAGGTCGCCGAGGAGCACCCCGACCACGTCGGTCGCGGTCACATCTCGAACCTGCTGCCAGTCGGTGACTACGAGGCCAAGCAGGTCATCGCCGCAACCGGCGTGACCGGCAGTCAGCTCAACCGGGCCACGCCGATCCTCGCCAAGCTTGCCCGTCTGTTCCGCGAGAACGACATGATCCTGGCCGAGATCAACCCGCTGGCCGAACTCACCGACGGCACCTTCGTTGCGCTTGACGCACACATGGAGATGGAATCCGAAGCCGAAGGCCGCCAGAAGAAGCTGCTGCGGAAGGAACTCGGAATCGCCGAGGACGACACCCGAGACAGCTACGTCCCCTCCGAGTTCGAAAAGAACGTCAAGGAAATCGACGCGGCGGATCACCGTGGCGTCATCCAGGGCAAGGACCATGGCTTTGACGGAAACCTCGGACTGGTCATCGGTGCCGGTGGCGGGTCACTGACCCTGACCGACGCGGTCCGCAACCAGGGCGGCAAGCCGGCCAACTACTCGGAGATCGGCGGCAACCCGTCGGTAGCCAAGGCCTGTGGCCTGGCCAAGGAAGTCCTGAAGAAGGACGGAGTCGAGAAGATCGCCGTGATGATGTCGATCGTCTCCAACACCCGGGTTGACATCGTCGCCCGCGGCGTGATCAAGGCCTGCCTGGAACTCGGCAAGGATCCGGCCGAGACCATCGCAATCTTCCGAATCCCGGGAGCCTGGGAAGACGAAGGGAACAAGATTCTCGATGCTTACGGCGTCGAATACTGCGACCGTTCGGTCTCCCTCTGGGATGCCGCCGGACGAGCCGTCGCCAAGATTCAGGAGGCCTCATGAGCATCCTTCTAGACAAGGACACGACTTTCATCGTCCAGGGAATCACCGGGCGTGAAGCGGTCAACCTGACCAAGGAGTGCCTCGACTACGGCTCGAAGATCGTCGGCGGGGTAACCCCTGGGCGCAAGGGCCGTGAGGTCCACGGCGTGCCGGTGTTCGACACGGTCGCCCAGTCGATCGAAAACCACGGCAGCCAGATCGATGGCTCGATCGTCACCGTCCCCCCCGGCTTCACCAAGGACGCTGTGATCGAGGCAATCGACAACGGCATCAGGCTGATCGTCATCGTCACCGAGCGGATCCCCCGCGGCGACGTCGCCGAGATGGTCGAGTTTGCCAACATGCATGACGCCAGGATCATCGGCCCGAATTGTCTCGGCCTGATCGTTCCCGAGGTCTGCAAGATGGGTGGAATCGGCGGTCCGGCCAAGGACGCCGCCAAGTCGTACAAGCCGGGAGTCGTCGGTGTGATGTCGCGTTCCGGCGGCATGACCACCGAGATCTCGTCGTCGCTGACGGCAGCCGGTCTCGGTGTCTCGACCGCCGTCTCAATCGGCGGTGACGCGATCATCGGGTCGACCTACGCCGAGCTGATGCCGTACTTCGAAGCCGACGAGGAGACCAAGGCGATCGTGATCTACACGGAGCCGGGCGGCCGCATGGAAGCCCAGCTCGCCGAGTGGAAGATCGAGAACAACTCCCGCCTGCCGATCATCGCCTTCATGGCCGGCAAGTTCATGGACGACGAAGAGATGCAGGGCATGAGCTTCGGCCACGCCGGCACCATCGTCGAAGGCAAGGAAGATTCGGCCACCGAGAAGATCAAGCGGCTCGAAGCCGCCGGTATTACCGTGGTCGAACGGATCGACGAGATCCCCGATGCAGTCAAGGAAAGGATCGGATCATGAGCTCCGAAACGATGGACAGCGTCTTCATCGACATCGAGCTCGACGAGCCCGCCGCCTCGGACCCCGAGCTGGCGAAGAAACTGGAAGAGGTCTGCACCGTGGGCATCTTCAAGGCGAGCGACTCGGGAACCGAGATCGTGCGTGGCCAGCTCGACGAGTGCGTCCTCTGTTACCTCTGCACCGAGGCCGCCCCCGAAGGCAGCCTCCGCATCATCAAGAAGTACGAGAACTAGTCCTTCGGGACATCAGGATTCAACGGTGGGCTCGCGTCGGTAGACGCGGGCCCATTTCTTTTCTCCGCACTGGCTGCAGTTGACCCGGATCCTCTTCTCTCCGGAGGCACCAGCCCGTATGCCTCCGATCGAGGCGTAGGAAGCTTCTCTCCCGCAGTCTTCGCAGCGGATCATCCACTCCCCTGACTCCCTAGCGGCCCGCTCCCGCATGCCGGAAGGCATCAGCCGGTAGATCAGCCGGACCAGTCGGCCCTGGCGCTGTTCGCTGACCCGGTCGTCGAAAGATGGCTCGTTCATACGGGCGTTATAGCCGAGGGGAGCGGCGGAGTCCTAGACTCGGGCTGTCTTGAATTTCATCGATGACGTAATCCAGAAGTTCCCCTTCTCGCAGGAGGCGGTGATCGCCATCGACGGAGAGGGCAACCGGGAGGTCCACTGCTTCTCCCACCTCTTCGCCCGCAGCCTCGGGCTTTCCGGGGCGATGCTCGACCGGGGCGTCCGCCGCGGAGACGTGGTGATGATCCTGGTCGGCAGCAGGGTCGAATGGGTGGTCGCGATGCTGGCCTGTTTCCGCATGGGGGCGATCGCATTGCCCCTGAACCCCCAGTTGAGTGCCAGTGACCTCGCCTTCCGGGTTGCCGCCACCAATCCTTCGCTGGCGATCGGCGAGGCCGAGTATCTGGCTGAGCTTCCGACCGGGATCCCGGACTTTGACATGGACGATCTCGACCGGATCTTCGATGAGGACCTGAGTCAGGCGACCCCCGCGAAGGTGGCCGACCTCGGGCCCGATGATCCGGCCCTGATCGTCTTTACCTCCGGGACCACCGCCGAGCCCAAAGGTGTCGTCCATTCCCAGCGGTATCTGTTCGGTCAGGCGACCCAGTCCCAGCACTGGTTCGGGGCCGAACCCGGCGACCTCTGCTGGTGTACTGCCGCCCCGGGCTGGTCCAAGTCCAGCCGCAACTCCTTCATCGCGCCCTGGCTCAGAGGAGCAAAGGCGCTGCTGGTCGAGGGTCGCTTCGATCCGGAAACCCGGCTTGACATCGTTCGCCAGCAGGAGGTGAACGTGCTCTGCCAGGCACCAACCGAATACCGGATGCTCGCCCGGCGCACAGAACTTTCCCCCGCACCGTCGCTCACCCGGATGGTTTCCGCCGGAGAGGCGCTGAACCCGGAGGTGATCGGCGCCTTCCGCGAAGCGACCGGGCTGGAGATTGCCGACGGGTACGGTCAGACCGAGACCGGTGCGGTCACGGGAATGCGCCCCGGAGAATCCGTAGCCGGCCGCGAAGGCTCGATGGGCCGTCCGCTGCCGGGAATCGAGACACGGATAGTCGAGGGCGAGCTCCAGGTCCGTGCTTCCACCTCCCCCACCTTCTTCCACAGCTACGTGGACGGCAGCCGTTTCGAGGGCGAATGGTGGGCGACCGGCGATCTGGTCACCGAGGACGAAGCCGGCTATCTGTTCCACGAAGGCAGAAACGACGATGTGATCAGTTCCGCTGGCTACCGGATCGGGCCGGTTGAGGTCGAATCGGCGCTGCTCAGCCACCCGGCTGTCGCCGAAGCGGCCGCAATCGCCTCCCCCGACCCGGAGCGCGGCTCGGTCGTCAAAGCGGTGATCGTCCTGCGCCAAGGCCAGGGTGACGAGACCCTGGTTGCGGAACTCCAGAAGCATTGCCGGGAGAGGACCGCGCCCTACAAGTACCCGCGCCTGATCGAGTTCACTGATGAACTTCCCAAGACGGCCTCCGGCAAGATCCGACGGGCCGAGCTTCGCTCACGCGAGAACTAGTCAAAATGTCAAGCGTCGCCTCGGCTCTCTGACGTTTCAGTCAGGATCGGGCAGGAGCGTATATATAGGCTGATCTCAACCCCCACGACCGAGGAGAGCAATGTCTGACAGTGGACTGGACCCCCAGCGAATCGCCGCGCTGACCGAAGCGCAGCAGGAGATCTACCGTAATCGCACCGGCCAGTCGGCCAAGGAGTACGAGCGGGCGGTCAAGGTCATGCCGGGCGGCGTCCCCTCCTCGTTCCAGATGATGGACCCATGGCCGGTCTACCTCACCGAAGGTCGGGGTTCGCAGGTCTGGGACGTCGACGGCAACCAGTACACGGACTTCCACGCCGGCTTCGGCGTGATGGTCATCGGTCACGCCAACCCCACGATCGGCGAGGCCGTCAAGGCCAGGATCGACCAGAGCACCCACTTCGCCGCGCCGACCAATGATTCGATCGAGGTCGCCGAGGAACTGAAGCGGCGTTTCAAGCTTCCCCACTGGCGCTTCATCAACTCCGGCACCGAGGCGACCATGGACGCGGTCCATCTCGCCCGTGGCGCCACCGGCCGCGACATGATCCTCAAGGTCGAGGGCTCCTACCACGGCCACCACGACGCGGTGATGGTCTCCGTTGCTCCGCCGCTCGACCAGATCGGCACCCGCGAGAACCCGATCGCCGTCCCCTACGGAGAGGGCACCCCGAAGGCCCTGACCGACCTCACTCACACCGTGCCCTTCAACAACGTGGATGCCCTGAAGGCCGTTCTCGAGAACATCGGCGACCAGGTCGCCGGCATGATCATCGAGCCGGCGATGATGAACATCAACATCATCCCGCCGAAGGAGGGCTACCTCGAGGCGGTTCGGGAGCTGACCGAGCAGTACGGGATCAAGCTGATCTTCGACGAGGTCAAGACCGGCGCGACCATGTCCCACGGAGGCGCCACCGGCTACTACGGAGTCACCCCGGACATGATCACGCTCGCCAAGGCGACCTGCGGCGGCTACCCGGGCGGTTCGATCGGCATGTCCGACGAGATCGCCCAGCTGGTCGAGGATGACCGGGTCAAGCAGTACGGCACCTTCAACGGCAACCCGCTGGTCATGGCTGCCGCCAAGGCTGCCCTGACCGAGGTCCTGACCGAAGAGGCCTACGTCGGCCTGAACGAGAAGAACGAGTACCTCAAGGGTCGTTGTCAGGAGATCATCGACAAGTACGGCCTCCCGGCCTACACCGAGGGCATCGGTGCCAAGGGCTGCGTGATCTTCTCGCCCGAACGAATCCACGAGTACCGCGACTACGCGGAATATGTCAACGAGGAGCTCTCGACCCTGGGCTGGCTCTACCACATGAACCACGGCATCTTCATGACCCCGGGCGTCGAGGAAGAGTGGACCCTTTCGGTCTTCCACACCGAGCAGGACCTCGACAACTACGCCGCCGCGTTCGAAGCGTTTGCACAGGACGTGACCGCCTGATGAACGAAGCCGAGGAGCTCCGCGCCCGGGTCGAAGAACTCGAGCGCAAGGTGGAGATCCTCTTCTCCCACACCGGAGCCGTCGACCGCGAGAAGTTAGCGGTCGACGCTCCGCCGGCGTCATCCGAGGTGGAGCAGTTGCTGCTGCAGGGCAAGACCACCAAAGCGGCGAAGCTCTACCAGAAGCAAACCGGAGCCGGAATGGCAGAAACCATGGCTGCCTTCGAGGAGATCACCGGACGAGGTTGAATCGGACGCTCTGGTCCGTCCGCACCTTTAGGATTCGTGCGGAACATTCAAAAGGGGGAATCGTGGCATCACCGTCGTTGTCTGGGAGAGTAGTTCGATGAAGTACGCAGCTGCGATGCTGCTCGCCCTTTCCGCGTCCACCCTTATGGCGGCTCCAGCGGTTGCCGCGAATGTCTCGACCGGTGATTCGGTCATCGATGACTCGATAGTCGTCAACTTCAGTGCGCAGAACGGGGAGACCAACACTCTCACGGTGAACCGGACCAGCCGTGGCAACGTCAGGCTCACCGACCAGACCGCTCCGCTTGATCCGATCGCTCCCTGCGTCACGGTCAACGCCAGCACGGTGGATTGCCCGATTGACGGCGACAATCCCTGGGTCGTATCGGCTCTGCTCGGTGATGGAAACGACAGCGTCACGATCGAGGCCGCTGACGGCCTGATCGGCGCCGGAGAAGGTTCGAGTGACTACTCGATGCTTTACGGCGAGGACGGCGACGACACCCTGCCGGGAACGGCGGGACTTGACGTCCTCGACGGTGGCCCCGGCGGGGACCTGATCACCGGCGGTCGCGGCCGGGACCAGATCCGTGGCGGCACGGGATCCGACTACGTGATCGCCAATGACAGCCAGATCGACGCCGAGATCGACTGCGGCGAAGCGGTCAACGACATCCTCCTGCGCGACAACGTCGACCCGGCCGGAACCGGCTGCGAAGCGATCGTCACCTCCCCGGCTTCCTTTTCCACCACCTTCGAGCAGCGACTCCCCGACGTGACGAAGGGCATCTACCGTGGCATGTCAGCGGCAGAGATCGCGGATACGGTCGGTTACCTGCTGCCGACCCGACTCGACGAGAATCCCGTCAACTATTCGGCAGCCAGG
Source organism: Actinomycetota bacterium (assembly GCA_030917845.1). Taxonomy (GTDB): domain Bacteria; phylum Actinomycetota; class Thermoleophilia; order Solirubrobacterales; family 70-9; genus 67-14. Next base: position 6,786 of record JAUPTY010000004.1, read on the forward strand.
AAGCTGGCAGGCCGGGAGATCGAACCCTTCGAAGTTGTCGGCCAGGTGCCAGCGGCCGGGGTCGGCGCGAATGCCTCCCTCTCCAGCCCGCTCAAGCTGAAACTCACCTACTGGGATCCGGAACTCGACGCGCAACCAGCGAAGTGCTCGCCCTCGACCCGGGTCCGCTCGAAGTTCCAGAAGAGCAAGGGACTGACCCTCACCCAGGCCCTGATCGGTCTCGAATACCGCGAAGGCGTGAAGGGCAATGAAGGAGACGCCCAGGAACTGCTGAGGCGATACGGCTGCTCTTACGACCCCCAGATCGTCTACAGCGTGAGTCGTGAGGACGGGGGACGGGTTGAATCGGCGCAGTTCAAGACCGTGGTCAAGAAGGTGAAGAACCCGAAGACCGGCAAGGTCCGGAAGACGAAGTCCTATGTGGTCAGGCTGAAGGCCAAGTTCGCCCGGGGCGGCAACGACTACATCATGCTCTTCAGCGACGATCCGGATGCCGCTGGCAACGTCCTCCCGATGAGCCGGCAGTCGAGGATCGCCAAGAAGGTCCGTTCTTCCTTCCGCCTTCAGCTTCGGGAGGCCGCGACCGGACGGGTCGTCCGTGGGGCCAGGGTCGAACTCAAGGACGGCGACCCCAAGGCGGAAGTGATCGCTTCGGGCAAGACCGACGCCGAAGGCCAGGTCGACCTCCAGTTTGTCGCCAAGGGACCCAATGACCTGCAGCTGAACGCCTTCAAGGACGCCAGGGACCCGGGCAGTGGCGAGCCGGTGTCGCAGGAGGCGGAAGTGACGATCACTACCACCACGCCAGACAAGACCTGGACCTCGCTCGGCGGCCGCGTGTTCACCGGGCGCAAGGACGGCTACAAACGGACCGGTGGCGCCGGCAGCGCGTTTTCAGCTCCTTCTGGCGGTGCCGGCATTTCGTCGACCGATCCGATGCGCCTGCTCTTCGAGTTCGGCCAGGTCTGGAGCGCAATCGGCCTGGCCGAACTTCAGGCCGTATCGCTCGGACTGAGCGAGAACCAGAAGAACGAGCTGGCATTGGTCTACACGGACATGCTCGGTGTCACCCAGGAAAGCCAGGCCCGTCAGGTTCTGGTCAAGCGGAAGCTTGAGCCGGCGCTGGCGGTCGGGACTTCAGGCAAGGTCTGCGCCAGTCGTGGCGAGCCGCAGATCAATTCGCAGCTCGCTCCCGGGTTCTCGGACGGAGAAGTCGTTGCCGGCGGAGCGACCTTCGCCCTGATCGACTGCGGGCGGGAAATGATCACCTCGTCAAGCGGACTGGGGCTGGTCCCCGGTGGATGGGTCAGCGGGTCAGCCGAACTGATCGCCAACGACGGCGCTTCGCTGATCGCCAACGACGGCGCGTCATTGATCGCCAACGATGGCGCCTCCTTCAATAAGAACAGCGGCGATTCACTGTTGTCGGAGGATGCGTTCAACCTGATCGCCAATGACGGCGCTTCCTATCTGCCGGTGAGTCCGTTGATGAGCCAGCATGGCGCCGGGATCGTCTCCAACAATTCCGGGGCGATCATCAGCCAGCACGGTGGCGGCTTCAATCCGCTGGGTTCAGGGACGTCGCTGATGTCCCTGGGTTCTCGCTAGTCCCGGTCTTCGGACCTGGGCGGTTCGGGCGGCGCCTGATCGGAGGGCGCCAGGTCGGGCGGATCCTCCTTTGATGGAGGATCGTCGGGCATCATGATTCCGCCACCGACCAGGTCCCTGAATTTCTCCTTGAAGCGCTGGGTTCGCCGGTCCGGCCGGAACCGCTTCTCCGCCCGGGCCTGCTTCGATGGGTTCTTTTCCCCGTAGCGGCGCTTGGCCCAGGCCGACCCGGGCTTGCCAAGACGGCAAGCGCCGTAGATCGCTATCGGATACATGAAGAACCCGAGAAAGCCGTGGAGCACCCGCTCCTTCAGGAAGCAGATACCTACCGTGATCAGGATCATCAACGCCAGGCCAAGGCTGAAGAGCAGCACGCCAAGCGAGTCGGTTCCGATCTCGAAGGGCCGGGCCCCGATCATGATCAGAGCGAGAACGAGCGCGGTGAGGACGGTTGCGTCAATCGACCTGCGGCCTTCCTCCGACCAGTAGACATCCTCGAGGTGCAGCCAGAGGGCGAACTCGTCGATGGTCAGTCCGATACCAACCCCAAATGCGAGGCCGCAGATGTTGAAGACCCAGCTGTCGCCGTCAACCGCAAATCCGAGCGCACCGGCAGCCATCATCAGGACGATGCCGAAGACGTGATGGTGAACGTGGAGGCCGCCTTCGCTGACGATGCTGCCAGGCCACCACGGGACCTTCGGGCTTCGCATCAGACGGGTACTGAGGCGGATGAAGGCAAACGACAGCAGGAAGCCGATCAGAACCAGGAAAATCGCTTCCTGATCATTGCTCTGGATCTGGTCGACCCAGAAGTCGCTGAGGATCGAAGACTCAACCATGGCCCCAATCCTGCCATGCCGGGCCGCCGGAGGGCCGCATGCCCGATCATGTGCGAATGAGCAACCGCCTGGCAACCGAGACCAGCCCCTATCTCCTCCAACACAAGGACAACCCGGTCGACTGGCATCCCTGGGGTCCCGAGGCCCTGGCCGAAGCCGCCGAACGCCAGGTACCGATCCTGCTGTCGGTCGGCTACGCGGCCTGCCACTGGTGCCACGTGATGGAACGCGAATCCTTCGAGGACGAGACGACCGCCGCCTACATGAACGAGCATTTCGTTCCGGTCAAGGTGGACCGGGAGGAGCGTCCGGACATCGATTCGATCTACATGGAGGCGGTCCAGGCGATCACCGGGCAGGGCGGCTGGCCCCTGACCGCATTCCTCGACCCTGCCGGGGTCCCCTTTCACGGCGGCACCTACTTCCCGCCGGACAACACTCGCGGAATGCCCAGTTTCATGATGGTGATGGAGGCCGTGATCAAGGCCTGGGACGAGAAGCGTGACGAGATCCTCGCCCAGTCCGGTGACGTCCGGACCCGGCTTGGTGCGGTCGCGCTAATCGGCGCCCCGGAGGGTGATCTGGACCCGGACCTCCCCGCCACCCGGGCCGGCAACCTCTCGGAACAGACGGACATGGAGAGGGGCGGGTTCGGCCCGGCACCGAAGTTCCCGCCGGCCTCCGCCCTCGACTTCATGCTCGGCCAGGGCGAGACCGCCGCCGCCGAAGTGACTCTCGACCGGATGGCCGCCGGAGGCATCTTCGACCAGCTGGCCGGCGGCTTCGCCCGGTACGCGGTTGACGAAGAGTGGCTGGTCCCGCACTTCGAAAAGATGCTCTACGACAACGCCCTGCTCGCCCGCACATATCTGCGCGCCTGGCAGGTGCTCGGGCACGAGCGCTACCGGCTGGTCGCTCAGAAGACCCTCGACTGGGCCATGTCGGAGATGCTCGACCCTTCGGGTGGCTTCTATGCCTCGCTCGACGCGGATTCAGAAGGTGTCGAAGGCCTTTTCTACACCTGGACCCCGGAAGAGGTCACGGCCGCCCTCGGTGATCGTGCGCCGCGGCTGATCGAAGCCTTTGGAGTCACGGCGGAAGGCCATCTGGACGGGCGAAGCGTGCTTCACCTTCCCGGCGGGGTGCCACCCGACGAGTTCGACCCCGAACTGCTGGAGCTCGCGGATGAACTTCTCGCCACCCGGGCCGAGCGGATCACGCCGGCCCTCGACGACAAGGTCCTCAGTTCCTGGAACTCGCTGATGATCTCCGCCCTGGCCGAGGCGGGAGCCGTACTCGACCGGCCGGACTATCTGGACGCAGCCCGTCGCTGCGCGGACTTCATCTGGAACGGAATGCGAAGCCCTCAGGGCAACCTGCTCCGCACGTGGCGACACGGCGAGGCCAGGCTGAACGCCTATCTGGAAGATCACGCCTTCCTTCTGGAGGCGTTGCTCGACCTCTACCAGGCAACTTTCGAACCGGCCATCTTCGACCGGGCGAGAGCCGTTGCGGAAACGATGATTGACAGGTTCGCCGACCCGGGCCGGGGCGGCTTCTTCACGACATCCCATGATCACGAGGACCTGATTGCCCGACGCAAGGACGTGGGCGACCATCCGATCCCGGCCGGCAGTTCCTCGGCCGCTCTCGGGCTGCTGCGGCTTTCCGGCCTGACCGGCGAAGCCACCTACCGGCGCAAGGCCGAGGAAGTTCTGAAGCTGCTGGCCCCGGCGACGGCCCGCCAGCCGGGCGCCTTCGGGCACCTCCTCCAGGCGCTCGCGCTGTACCACTCGCCGGCGCCTGAACTGGCAATCGTCTGGCCCGAGGATTCCGACCGCGAAGCCGCCAGGCCCCTGACCGGTGAAGCGCGGCGGCGTTACCGGCCAAATCTCGTGATCGCCGGTGGACCTGCCGGGATAAGTACCCCTCCCCTGCTCCGGGACCGGGTTCCGGTCGATGGCCTGCCGGCCGCATATGTTTGTGAGAGCTTCACCTGCAAGGCGCCGGTGACCGACCCGGCCGAACTCGGAAAGGAACTCGATGCCCTCGAGCAATGAGGTCGCCACGAACTACTTCGCCTGCGTAACCCGGCAGGACATCGAAGGGATGATCGACTGCTGGGCTCCGGGCAGCAGTGCCCGCTTCATCGGCATGGACGAGCTCCAGGTCGAACGCGACTATCCGGTCTGGTTCGGAAATCTCTTCTCCTGCTTTCCCGACTTCAGGTTCGAAGTGGAAAACATCATCGCCGGAGAAGACGAGGCCGCCGTCCGCTGGCGGGCCACCGGCACCTTTGACGGCGAGGGCATCTTCGAAGGCTTCCGCCCGAACGGAGCCACGATCGACATCGAGGGAATCGACCTCCTGACCATCGAGGACGGGAAGATCACCGGCATCATCGCCCTACTGAACGGCCTGGACATGGCCCGTCAGCTGGGGGCCGTTCCACCCCGGGGCTCCTTCGCCGATCGTGCCATGGCCGGCGCTTTCAACGCCAGGACCGCAGTTACTTCAAAGATTCGCGAACTCCGCAGCTGACCGGAACGTTCAGCTTTGGGGCCTGACCTGCCTCAGAGGACCGGCAGGAAGCTGTCCACTTCGAAGGGGGTCACCTGGACGCGATAGGCGTCCCATTCCTGGCGTTTCAGTTCGATGAAACGCCGGAATGTGTGTTCACCCAGGGTGCGGAGCACCAGTTCGGAATCGGCGGCCAGCTCGATTGATTCCCCGAGGGTGGCCGGCAGCTGCTCGATGCCACGTCGGGAAAGTTCGTCGGGACCGAGGTGGTAGAGGTTCTCCTCCATCGGCTCGGGCAGTTCGTAGCCCTTCTCGATTCCCTCGAGTCCGGCCTGAAGCATGCCGGCCAGGCAGAGGTACGGGTTGCATGCCGGGTCCGGGCAGCGGATCTCGACCTTGGCTCCGTCCGGGTCGGTGCCGTTCTGCTGGGGCACCCTGATCAGCGAGGAGCGATTGCGCCTCGACCATGAGAGGTAGACCGGGGCTTCGAAACCGGGGACCAGCCGCTTGTAGGAGTTGACCCACTGGGCGTAGAGCGGTGCGATTTCGCGGGCGTGGCGAAGCTGGCCGGCGATGAAGGCCTTGGCGGTCTGCGAGATCGCCCCCGGTTTGCCGCCGTCGAAGAAGACGTTCTCCCCGTCCTTGATCAGTGACTGGTGAAGGTGCATGCCCGAGCCGTTGGCTCCGCCGAGCGGCTTCGGCATGAAGGTCGCATGCCAACCCTGCTGGACTGCGTACTCCTTGACCACGATCTTCGAGGTCATGACGTCATCGGCGGTCAGCAACGCCCCGGCAGGCTTGAGATCGAGTTCGTGCTGGCTCGGCCCGGCCTCGTGGTGGGTCGAGGCAACGTGAACGCCCATCTGTTCGAGGGCGAGAACCGTTTCCCGCCGCACGTCGGATCCGGCATCAAGGGTGGTCAGGTCGAAGTAGCCGCCTTCGTCGAGGACCTCGGGTATTCCGCCCTCCGGCCTGGCCGACCGGAAGTAGAAGAACTCGAGTTCGGGCGCCACTACATAATCCTCGAAGCCGAGGTCTGCGGCGCGCTTGAGGGCCCGCTTCAGGACCCAGCGCGGGTCGCCCTCGTAGGGAAGCCCTCCCGGCACCTCGATGTCACAAAACATGCGGGCGACCGCATCGGTTCCGCCGGGCCGCCAGGGAATCAGGCTGAAAGTGGAGGCATCGGGACGGGCGACCATGTCCGATTCCTCGACCGGGTTGAAGCCGGTCAGGGAGGCCCCGTCGAAGCCGATCCCCTGCTCGAAGGCCCGCTCGAGTTCACTCGAATTGATCGAGAAGCTCTTGAGATGACCGAGGACATCGGTGAACCAGAGCCGGACGAACCGGACGTCGTTTTCCTTGACTGCGGCGAAGACGTCTTCCGGGGTATTGGTCTGAACTGCCATCGGACTCCTTGGAGGGGCGAAAGAAATGGCTTGGTAGCCGGGATCGAGGTGCTTCTGGCGGAAACGATACGCGAACCGGCTTGCAAGACGCCGCCGAAGGGGGTATAACTTACTTGCGGTAAGTAACCAGCTAAAAGTAAAGTAATGGCTCGCTAAACGGTAACTAAAGGCGTGGATCGAGTCGTCACTCCGAGAAATAAGTGGGAAGCGTGACATCGTGACCGTAAAGACTGAAGTCAGCCGATTCCATATCCACGACGAACTGACAGCGCCCGATGAGAGCGCGCCGATCCTCAAGAGCATTCAGGTGGGCGGCCGTCAGGTAAACAAGCTGGTCGGAGTTCTGGCCGGTTCCCCGGCAGTGCTCAGGGCCTATACGCGAATGCGGGCCGAACTCCAGCAGGGTGAGCTCCCCCAGGCCACCCGGCAGCGGATCGCCCTCGCCGTAGCCGAGCATCGCGGTGACGCATACAGCGTCGTCCAGTACGCAAAGTCAGCCCGCCAGGCCGGTCTCGGTCTTGACGAGGTGACTCGCGCCCGGAGCTTCGCTTCCGCCGATCCGCGGGAACAGGCTCTGCTCACCTACCTCAAGGCCGCGCTCGAGGCAGAAGGCGACCCGCCGATCTACCTCCACGAGGAAGCCCGTGAGGCTGGCTGGGATGACGAGCAGATTCTCGAAGCCCTGGCCCACGTGGCGATGGGTGAATTTCAAAGCGTGATGGCCGCAGCTGCGGCTCTCCCGAAAGATCAGGCAACACCTCGGGTTCTCCCCGACGCCGCCTGATCACTCCCAAAACGGGTCCTCTCTCCCATCCGGACCCAGGACGAGGCCACTCTCCCTCCCTTAACTGGCCTCGACCAACGAAAAAGGACCGCCCTTCAGGGCGGTCCTTTTTTGCTTCGTACCTCTCGAAGTGTCTTCGCTAGCGGCTCTCCACCCGGACCCCGTAGGTCAGGGCGCCGTTGAAGCGGCAGTCGTAGGGGGAAAGACTGTCCACCTTGATCTGGGCCATCGAGTTGCGCATGTTCGGAGTGCGGTTACAGACACTCTTCTCGCGGCTGGCAACCCAGCTGTTGTTGGTATTGAACTGGTCGCAGACTGCAGCGTTTCGCATCCGCTCGTTGCCGTTCACCTTGATGATCTCGCAGGCCGGAGGAACCGAAAGCGCCGGAGCCCAGGTCGGAACGATCAGGGCGACGTAGTCACCCTTGTTGACCTTGATCCCCGGAACGTTGAAGGTGGCGGTCCGGCCCATGAAGTTGCTCAGGTTCTGAACCTGACTACGACGCCGGAGCTTGTAGACGATCTTGCCGCCCTGATTCTTCTTGGCGAGAACTCCGATCGCAGCTTGCGGCTGTGCACCGAAATTCGACTTGAAGAATCTGGTGTCGCTCACGCTCGGCTTGCCGAGTTTCAGGCGCCAACGTGTGATCTTGCCGATAAACGGCACCTTGTAGGCATTGGCAATTCCTCCGGCCTTGGCCTGGAACCCGCTGACGATCACGATCGACTGGCATCGCTCTGGACAGAGCGGCACTCTCTTGGCGTTCGACTGACCGAGGTACACGGCCTTGCCGGGGGCGGCATCTGCCTGGTTGCCGGGTCCACTGAAGATCGCGATACCCGCGATCAGGGCGACCAGCGCAGCGAATGCGGCGAGTGCCTGGGTGCTGCGACTGACGGTCATTAAGTTCCTTGCTGACATAAGTTCAATTGCTCCTTGTGTGGAAATCACCCACGCGAGAGTTCCGTTTCACGCGGCGGGTCACGGTACAAACAGGCGAAAACCCGCGATGGATCGGTTTTCCCCTGCAAAGAAACGGTCGGTGACCGCTTCTGCCAGTTGCGGACGACGACGAACCAACCGCGGATGGCTTCCCGCGCCGGAACAGCTTCGGCTAAAACAGCTTCGCGGCTACCGGCCGCGGCTGATGATCGCGTGGCGCACGTTGCCGACGCCGGCGGAGGTGAGACCGACTGCCTTGGCGGCAGCTGCGGTCAGATCCCAGGTGCGGCCCGCGATGTAAGGGCCGCGGTCGATCACCGGGGCGATGATGTACTTGCCGCGGAAGCCGATCAGGACCCGGGTGCCACAGGGAAGGGTCTTGTGGGCGAGGCCAACCGTGGACGGCCGCAGGGTGACCTTGCCGCAGGCGGTGCCGTTGCCGTAGAGGCCCGGTCCGTACCAGGAAGCATGGCCGGTCCCGAGCGAACGGACCATCGCCTTGGCGGTGTTCGGATTGACAACGCCACTGCTGGCGATGCCGGCCGAAGCCTGGAAGCGGCGTACGGACCTCGTGGTCGGACGGTCGAAGCTGCCAGCCAGCGATCCGGAGAGCAGCCGCTTGGAGCGGACGATGCTCTTGAGGACGGTGACGTCAGCTCCGGTCATGCCCTGACGAAGGACGCGGTTGCCGAAGCGGGTTCCGCGGACGGCGGCGGGACCGGTTGAGGGGCCAGTGGAAGAGGATTTCGGAGTCGCCACCCCGATACCGCCTGAAGCGGCACCTGCGTTGTCGGTCTTGCCACCGATAGCAGCGATCGCGAGAAGCGCAACGGATGCGACGAGAATTGCGGCGATATTCAGTTTGCCCAGCCTGAAGCTGCGAACCATTCCTTCGTCTCTCTTTCGGAAGCTTGCGGGGTTAGCTGTCGGGCTCGCGCTGAAAGAGCAGCGCTACTTGGCAGATGCCAATGATTCGCCCCTGGACCGGTGTCCTTTGGGTCCCCCGTTCTCCGCGGTCTTGAGGCGGAGATTCAGCAGAAGGTGAGGAAACATTAGCAAACGCTCACGGACGGAGGTGATTTCGCTCTGTGACTTTTGTCCGTTTCTCCATGAACTGACAGTTCACATACTTCCGCTCACATTTCGACCCGAACCCCCTCCCCTCTCGTACAATGTCCGTTGTGGGTCGGACGGCTGCGGGGAGAGAGAAAACTCCTCGAGGAAAGTCCGGACACTGAAGGGCAAGGACGGTGGGTAACGCCCACCCGGGGAAACCCGCGGGAAAGTGCCACAGAAATACACGGCCGATGGCGCGACCACACGTGAGTCGCGATCAGGCAAAGGTGAAAAGGTGCGGTAAGAGCGCACCGGCGTCGTGGTGACACGGCGGCCAGGTAAACCCCGTCCGGTGCAAGACCAAACAGGATCGCTGACCCGGCCCGGCGAGATCCAGGTAGGTCGCAGGCCATGAAAGTGGCCCTCCGGTCAGATCAACCGGTGAGATAGATGGTCGTTCAAGACAGGATCCGGCTTACAGACCCACTAACGGAAAGGCCCCTCGGGGCCTTTCCTATTGCATGTGGCCTCCGGGCGCCGCCCACCGGCCCTCGGATGACGCGCTGGACTTCGTCGACACTCGACGGCTTGTGAACGCTATTCCATAGCGCCCCCTGCACCGCCTCGCTTACTCCTCGCCAGCCCGCCCCCGAGAACCGCTGTGCAGCACCCTCTGCACGGGATGTAACCCTCACTTGACCTTGTTCACCACTGACTGTCGTGCTCAAGGACGGTGCCGCAGGTTTGCCACCATCACGGTGGTAAACCTGCGGTACCCCAACCCCACCCACCACGGTGAACCGACAAAGGGGCTCTATACGCCCCAAACTCGGATCACCCCTAAGCCTCAGTCCAGGAACGCAGTGACTGGCCGGGCGAGACTCTGCCGCAAGCGCAGGCTTAGGCGCGGGCTCCCGAGGTTCTGCTGTTCAAGCGATCCAAGGGCGCAGTGCTGGGGCCTCCAGCGGCGTGCTGCCGAGGAAGTGAAGGAGGAGGTGCCGCGGGCGTACCCAGGTACGTTCGCAAACCTTCGACTGAACGACGAAGGTCAGCGCGTCGCTGGTGGTTCCAGGACGCGCCCGCCGCCCCATCTGCAACAAGAAAGGACGGCCCGTGAGGGCCGCCCTTTCGACGTAACGGTCGCCGAGAGTCGGCGAGACTCAGACCTTGCGGAAGACTCCTATTACTTTGCCCATTACCTGGGCGTCAGTGGTGATGATCGGGTCCATCGTTTCGTTTTCGGGTTCGAGGCGGAAGTGGTCGGTTTCCTTGTAGAAGCGCTTGACGGTTGCGTCTTCTTCGCCGAGCAGGGCGACGACGATCTCGCCGTTGCGGGCTTCGGGTGACGGGTGGACGATCACGTAGTCGCCGTCCATGATGCCGGCGTTCTTCATGCTTTCGCCGCGGACTTCGAGGACGTAGTCGCCTTCTCCGCCGCCGATCATTTCGGGAACGTCGACGTAATCCTCGATGTTCTCTTCGGCGAGAATTCCCGGTCCGGCAGAAACCCGTCCGAGGAGTGGCAGTCCGGAAGGACCGGAAGCTGCGTTCGCCACGGAGTCGACCACGTCGCGGGCGCTGTCCCGGACGCTTTCACCGGCACTCTTTGCCTTGCCGACCAGGACTTCGAGAGCGCGGGGCTTGCTCGGGTCGCGGCGCAGGACGCCGGCCTTCTCGAGATTTGCCAGGTGAACATGCACCGTGGAGGAAGAGGTGAGCCCGACCGCCTGGCCGATTTCACGGACCGTGGGCGGGTAGCCCATCTTGTCGGTGTACTTGCCTATGTAGTCGAAGATCTCGCGCTGTCTCTTGGTTAGGTCAACCACGTCGCTCCTTTTCGGCCCAAGGCCTTGTTCCGGAAAGCGGTCCGACCGGGGTGGCGAACCTGTGTTCGTAATCTAGCTCGCCGTGCGGACGTATGTTCGTGCGGCGTGGATTTCCGCAATATCCGGACCAGAATCGTTCTCCCCCGGGGCTCCGTCACTCCGCACCGGCCGGGCGGCTTCCCCTAGAATCCGCGGACCTCGGGCGGCTGTGGCGGAATTGGTAGACGCGCAAGCTTGAGGGGCTTGTGTCCGCAAGGACGTGGAGGTTCGACTCCTCTCAGCCGCACCATACGTTTGACGTTAGAACCTCCACGCCTAGAAATGGGCGCGGAGGTTCTTTGTTTTCCACCCCAGTTTTCAGCAGCAGAACAGGCTGGCTCCTCAGACCATTCCTGTTGGCGTAGCCATTTGAGATCGTCGTCTGCTTGGTTGGGCTTGGCGTGGGCGTGTGGCCGGGCCTCGGGCTTGCCGTGCGGGATCTCGAGATCATGCTCGACTAGGTCGCTGAACGGATAGGTGAGTTTGACACCCGTGATTTCCTCTGCATCGACTTCGATTCGTTCGTAGATGGCTTGGTTAGGAGACGTCCGTCTTTGTCGGCCATCAAGTGGGCAGCCTGAATGTCTCCGGTGAGGTTGAGTGCGACCTGGATCGTTTCGTCGAGCTTGTCCGTTCTGACCCGGAGCTGGTCGAGCAGTCGTTCGGCTGCGGCTCGTTCTTGGTTGATTCGCTTTTGCTCTTCGATGGATGCCTCATCGCTGAGCGCATCCCTGTAATGGGGGGCCAGGAGCTACTTTTCTTCCCGGCGCAAGCGGTCAACCGTGGCACTGGCGCGACCCCGTTCCTTGCCTACGACGTCTTCAATCACGCAACATTGTTGGCGAACGTCCTCCTGGAGAGCCTCGCGCACTTTCTGCGTGAGCGTGACACGGGCGTATTCTCGCTCCACAGCGTCCTAGATTGCCTCGGCGCGGTGATATTTCTGAGAACAGGTTCTGTCCTTGCGTCTGAGGAGATCGCACACCAATTCCACGATTCGATTGCCAGCATCATTTCCGGGGTGATCTCAGGACTGATTGTTCGAAGCATTGGAGACTAGGGCTGACATCGGCAATCACCCCCAACCGGCTCATCCGCTCATTTGGCTAACTCAAACATTGTCCGGACTCGCAACGGAAGCAAGTCCGGTTCCGCCGTGACGAACGCCAACAGGTCCTCTCCCTTGATTACCTCAGTAACCAAGTCGTGACTGCCAGAGTAGTGTCCGCACGTCGCGAAGGCAAACGTGTCGGTTAGCTCATCAACTCGCGCATCGGAAAGCGCCTGCAAGTCGACCTCATCGTTGCCCGTCTTGATCTGAACGATGCCCTTGCGCCGACTATCTCGGTGGATCATGGTCCATTCGTAAGCCGGTGTATCGCGTTGGCGGGCGCGAGGGAGAGCTACATAGTCCCTCGCTAGTTGGAGCCAGACATACACGAGATCCTCGACGTCGTACGGGTCGAGATGGCTGGTGAGAACGTCGTCCTTCGTCATGTCAAGCTCGGGCAGCGGTTCGCCGTTGAGTTTTGCCCAAAGATATGGGGTGAGCATCTGAGCTGGGACGTCATGAATGCGACTGAAGCTCTGCCCAACGCCAATAAAGCGCCGGATCACACCTCCGGGGACTTCCAGGTCATTCAATGGCCGGGGCGCCCATTTGACGTCGCGTACCTGATGAACATCAACCTTCTTCGCGGCCTCTGAAATGTCGTACCGATATCCGCCCGTGATTCGGCCAAGCAGATACCGCCCGGCGGTGTCACGCGTCCACACAAAATCTCCAGCCTGAGCATCGGAACCAAAGCGCCTAACGATCTGCGCAGGAGTACGACCCCAGTCATCGTGGTTCTCGATCCAGGCGCACACGTCTTCAAGGGAGGCGCCATCAAGTAGCTCATCGATCCGCCAGCCAATCCCCACGAGCTGGTTGTCGAGGCAATGCTGAACTTGCTCCGCATGACTCACGCCATCGAGCGTTGAACGCAGCTTCGTCCGCCAAAGGGTCGGTAAGTGCTCCGCCGACGGTGGGAGCACTCAGCAGAACCTAGAGAAGCGGAGCCACACTGCCATCTTGAAGGTCCATTCGATCCACCGAGCGGGCGATTTCCTCTGAGTTCGGCAGCGACACGCACCTCTCAGCAATCCCCCGAGCCACGCCAATGTCGGTGACCTGCTCCATGAGCTTCCCGGTCACCTGCCAACCCAGTGCCTCGGGCACGTCGCCGTCCGCATAGATCAAATCTCGCAAGATGTCGACGAGCAGCCCGACTGTGAGGAAGTTTCGGCCGTCTTCGCTCTCGAACAAGTAGTCAACCAAATCAAGCAAAGTATCGCGAGCATCAGAGTCAAGGGCTTCCAAGTCCGGGACCTCGTTGATCCGAGACGCACGAAGCGCATCCAATGCTGGCGACTCTCCCTCTCGACGTTCCAACCGTTCCCGTTCGTATTCAAGGTACTGGTCGGCCTGCTCTATGACCCCATCACGCCCATCCTCCCGCCAAGCGTCGAAAAGGATGTTGGGCATCTCGATAATCGTGGTCCGCCGCTTTGTGGGTCGACTGATCGGTAGCCGTGTTTCGGGTTCGTCACGAACGCTATTGCATGTGGCCAGCAAAAGAGCATCGAGGGGTAGGCGGGGTTCCGATTTATCCGCGAGTTGAACCGCACCGTCGCCCTCGACTGCGTGAAGCAACTGGCCAAGATAGCCCTCAACCTGGGCGGTGTTCCATTCTTCGAGAATGATGACCCGCGGCAAGAGCGGTTGGCTGGTGCGCAAGACGCGGGAAGTGAATTCGCTCGGCTGAAATTTACCCCCTAGATCGAGGTAGCCAAGCAGGCGTGCCGAGTCGTATTCCGGATCAACCAAGACCTGGACGGTCTCTCTTTGCTGGGGGATCTGCGCTTCGCAGGCGCTCGCAAACTCACGCGCGAAAGTCGATTTTCCGGTTCCAGGTGCGCCGACTAGAACCGCAATATCGCGGTTGAGCCAAGCCCGCACCACTCTCGCCACAAGGCCATCCGCCAGAGCAACACCAGCGTTGTTCATAGAGATCTCTATCCGCTCAACTAGTTCGCTGATTGACCCAAGGGAAGTTGGCGCTGGAGGTGGAGGCGGAGCCCCAAGAACCTGAACCAGTGCTTCCGGAGAAATAGCCGCGTCCTCCAGTCCTCCAGCCGTTTCGATCTCATCGACTGCTTGTGAGTAGACATGCTTGAGCAAGTCATCACGATCGAGCTTCAGGTCCGAGACCGTTCGCGTAACTAGTTCCTCGACTGTCTGAACTTCCTCATTCCGGTACATCCACGCCCCAAGTGCCACCAGCGGAATCGGACCTTGAGGGAGCAGGGCAGCATCGTTGGCAATCGTTTCGGCTAGACCCACTCTTATGGCGTAGCCGCGAGAACCTATGCCGCCCGCTTCGAAGAAAATCTGCTGCGACGTAGGTTTGGCCCGGTCCTTGCGTTGACGCTGCAGGCTGGTCTCGGCGTATCGAGCTGCCACAAAAACACCGGCACCGGGGCTGTAGTAGGGCTTTCCCTCAGGGGCTCCCGCTACCTTGTAAAAGTCCTCAAGCAGAGCCTTCTCCTGGGCCCCGCCAAAGCGAACAGCCTTTTGATTGGCGTCTTCTTGAGTCGACGCTGTCGGCACTTCTAACCGTGTCATCGCGGGTAGAGAGAACAGCAGGAGCGGGTGCTGCGATGCCAGCGCTTCCAGCGCACGTCCAAGCAGAGCTTTCGAAACGTAGGGCATTTACTCATCACTCCGCATACGGGAAGAGCAGACTATACCCGGGAGGTCGGAGGTCGCCCTCGAGTCAGCGGCAGTGTTTCCTCGGCCCAAATTGCGACGTCTTCTCTCTTCCAGACGGGCGTTGCGGCGAGGCGTTGGAGTGGCGGAGGGAAGTCATCTCGCGTGCTGTATGTCGTCGCCGTGCGCTTCGTAACTTCGAGCATTGCGGCGACCTCCGCGAGACCTACCAGGGCATCGGATTGCTCAGAAGTTTGGGGTTCGGCACGCCTTGACAAAATCTTCCATGCTGTGGAAAAGTTCCGTCCGACCCGTCCGCGAGACTGATCGTCGACCGCAAGGATCACATATCCCGCGGTCGGAAACATCGAACGGTCAGAAAGGTGCCGTGACCGAACCGAAGCAACCCACGCCTTACGCCGAAAGCTCATCGGGCGACTCCCCAGGATGGCGAGTTTATTGCGATGACTCTCGCGACATCTTGACGCAGCTGGAGCCGGAGTCCGTCGATTGCGTTGTGACGAGCCCGCCGTACTACTGGCAGCGCGACTACGACGTCGAGGGACAAATCGGCATGGAGCCCAGCATTCAAGGATTCGTAGACAACATTGTCTCGGTCTTTGAAGGCGTCCACCAGGTTCTGAAGCCGACCGGCGTCGTCTTTCTGAATCTCGGCGATACGTTCTATAACGCCAAAGGACGACCACATGGTCGAGACGATAAGCACCGAGCGCGAACACTTGCTCGGACGCAACTGCGTGCCGTCGACGGGCCCGGCTTGGGCGTGCCTCGCAAGAGCTTGATTGGGATCCCTTGGCGCGTCGCACTCGCACTGGCAGGTTGGGGTTGGACACTGCGCTCAGAGATAATCTGGGTTCGCAGAACCTCTATGCCCGAGCCCACCGCTCACGACCGCCCGTGGAGACAGCATGAGCACCTTTTTCTCTTCTCTAAGGGCGTGAAATATCACTTCGATCGGTCCGGGCTTCCAGGTCAGGAAGATGTTTGGGAGATTGAACCGGAGAGACGAAGCGCTACCCGAGGCGAGCACTTCGCCCCTTATCCGGAAGCTCTCGTGAAACGTTGTCTGGAGGCTGGGTGCCCCGAGGGCGGAACCGTGCTGGATCCGTTTGCCGGCGGCGGAACTACGCTTGCTGTCGCTCGCCGCCTAGGCATGCCCTCGATCGGTGTGGACTTGAACGAGAGCTTCTGCGATGTCATCGTCCGTCGAATGGGCGAGACCACGCCAGACATCGAACTCGACGATCAGAGTGTCGCCGCCATCGGCTGACGCTTTCGTAGTTTCGGGGAGCACCCGTACGCCCCTGGCTAGAGATACGCCGGTGCTCGTACCCGCGGGTCCAGTCGTCCTAGATATCCGCGGAGTCCCTCACGCAAGAGCAGTTCGGCTCGACGGTCAAGCGCTTTCCGTTGCGCACGATTCGTCTGGCCATTCGGCGACAGTAGCGCTTAGTCTCGAACGAGCCACGGGCTATCACCAGCTTGTAGTTGGCGCCGAAAGACGGTACCTCTTCGGAACCGAAGACGCGAAACTCCGCATTGACGGGGTCGTCGAGATGCTGGCTTTCTTGCGGGAACATGCTGAGAGCCTGGGATTGGCGTGGAGCGGCACAATTCAATTTTCTGGCAGTGACCAGGTACTCCGCGACTCGCGACTCGATGTGGCCTGGCTAGAAGCGCATGCCGCTGAGATCGAGGCCATCGCTACGTCGATAGCTAAGCGACCATTTGTGGTGAGCCGAAAGCGAGATGAACGAGCCACGAAGGGTGTCCCGGACGTTGCTGCCTCCGGGAGGCTCATCCGACGAATGCCAGAACTTATGGAGCCGCACCCACGAGGACCGGTGACGGTGGACGGTGTCTCATGGGCTCCACGCGAATTCATTCGTCAGCGCCGATTCTCGACTGCCGACACTCAGGGGAATCGAGCAGTTACGCGGCTCGTGCTCGCGACGATGGAGTTGGCACGCGCCAGCCAGGCGAACGCCCCAGCAGATACTCAAGACGACCTTTACGCGCACGTCGATGCGATGGCTCGCTCGATTCGACTCCAGCCGTTCGCCGCTATTCGGCGAAACCGGGGCCACCTTCGCATCGGCACACGAGCCTCGCTAGAGGAACGAACCGATAGTCGATATAGACGAGCCCGAGAACTGCTAGTTGAGCTACTACGAGAGCGCCACTGGGATCCACGCAATCAGGTGAGCGAAGAATGGGCGTTCGCCGCTTTGGCCGATCAGGTGTATCAGGCTTTTTCGGCGATCGCCATTGCACAAGCCTTTAAGCTCCACCCGGTAGCGCAACTAGGCACTACTGGGCCGCACTTTTCCAGCGATGAGTTCCAAATGTGGGTTGACGCAACGCCGCCCTCCGACGTGCTCCGGAACTGGCGGGACGACTCGTCGACCCCTACGTCATTGAGGCCCGACATCACGATCTTGCGCAAGTCGGACGGTCAGATCGCGATTGCGGATGCCAAATACCGGGCAGCTGGCGACCGGGCTTCCCGTGACTCCCTCTCTGAGGTTCAGCTCTATCTTCAGTCGTACGGGTGCCTCGAGGTAACCGTGGTCTTTCCGCCGACAGCAACGCCCTGGCAAACTCACCGGGTTACGAACGACCATTTCGGAATTACGGAGCTTCCCCTCCGACCCTCTGCTGAGCTAGCTGGGTACCTACGAGACACGGTTCGGCCCGCGATCGAGCAATCGTTTCACAACCCGCTGCCTATCTCGAAGGTGGCGATTGCCGAACAGCGCGACGAGGTCCGAGCCACTGCCGTCCAAGCTGCCGCCGTCAGGACACTTGTTGCTGACGGGGAAGTTGTCCGATTGACGCAACCAATGGCGATGAATGCCGCGGAAAACGGTCTTCGTCGTCAGCTAGACGCCGTGTGGGAAACGCTTGACGAGGACGTTCAAAAGATGTTGATCACGGCAGAGTACTTCGGCGATCAAGTTCCGGAAGGTTTCGACCACTCAGGACCGGTTCTCGGACTTTTTGCGGCCTGCGAACGGCTGGTTCGGGACCGCCTATTCGGACCAGCCTCCAGCCTGATGGGCGGAGAGTTCGATCGCGTCACGTTTGGTGAAGCGGGTCGAACTCTCAAGCGCTTGCCAATCTGGAGAAGCGGATCCGAGAAACGACTGCGGGAGTGGGCCGACCAACAGCAAGGCACCGATGTTTCCGGACTCGGCCGCTGTGGAAAAGCAATGCTCAAAGTAAACAAGTGGCGAATCGCTGCGGCTCATTCCGTACTGGTAGATAAAGCTACTTGGGACAACACGCACACCATCGTGCTCGACAAAGAGCACGGCCTCCTAGTTACGCTCTGCGCAGCATTACCGAATCCCTCCTGATGCCCTCGGTATCTGGACGTCTCTAAACAGACACGAACCAAGGGGGAAGCACCATCGGCTCTGCCTCGAGATCTTCGCTCAGGATGACGGATTTCCAGTGAACTCCGGCCGCTTCTAATGGAGCGTAGACCAGCGGGACAGGAGAACAGGGGTCATACTGACGGCGGGTTAGGTCCAGGAGAATCGTCTCTCGGAGCAAGACCACCATGTGCTCCGCTTCGTCCCTTATCCCAGCCCCAGGTCGCTCTATCGCGACTGGACTACGATGGCCTACTAGCCAAACGAGCCTGGCATCATCAAGTGTTGGAGTTCCGGTTTCCGGGCGAACGAGATCTTGACTGACGATTCGGCACTGATTTGCGACGCGTTCCGGATGCGACAGGACGCCTTCAAATCGATGTAGCGCGTCGTTGACCACCAAGACTTCATCCGCCGTAAGTGATTTCTCCCATTTGGGGCTCATCAAGCCCTGCGGATCAGAGAGCGATTGATTTCACTCATCTAACAGGTCGATTTGGTTCTGGGTTACTTCGATCACCCTGCCTGCGTCAAGCTGCAGTTCGATGATGCCCGGCTGCACTTGAGACCCACGGACTTTGCGACCTTCAACGATTCGCTTGACAGTGCCAGCTCCCAAGTCCCCGTCTTCCGCTCGGACGCGAACGCGAGCCCCCTCCCTAATCTCGTTCGAACTCATAAACCGCACGATACTCGCGGGAGCTTCTGCGATCACGCTAAGCACCGAAAGATCGACTTTCAGGGCGCTGAAGCTCAATGTCCGTTTTCCGTCGAGAGTCGAAGCTAGGCTAGCTCTCATGGCAACCGCCCAGATTGCTCCACTGGAGAACCGATTCGTTGACACCCTAACCCGATCGGAAGCGTTGGTCACTGATATCAAAGGTCTGGTGAAGCCTCCCCCCGCGGGTCCGGGACACCCTGGCCTCCCGCAGCTGCAACTGAATCTTGTTTACGAATTGGCCTTTATTCGTTGCATCCTCGCGTGGGTGGATTTCCTGTTCACGAGCATGTGCGCTTACCTGACCGGAGCCAAGGGAACGAGTGGCAGAGCAGTTAAATCTAAGGCCAGAGTCCAAACCCTTGAGGCGGCCGAGGCCGTTCTAGTGGGGGGACAACGCTTCCTTTCCTGGACCGATTCGGGAGTAGTTCGCAAACGCGCACAGATATGGTTCGACGGAGGGGGCCCCTACGTCGCTGCACTGAGCGCATTTGCGTCGTACGGCGAGTTAAGGACGGTACGAAACAGAATTGTTCACAAATCGAGGAGCGCCGAAAAGTCGTTCTCAACCCTCCGCGGCAGCAAGTATGGAACCTCAAAAGCTGCGAAGAAGCAGCAGCATGGAATGGGACCAGGCGCCTTTCTTGCGGCGAAGGACGGAGCGGGCACACGGTTCAACGCATACGTTCAAGACATGAAGTCCGCAGCAAGGACGATTGCGGAGGCCTAGAACCTCGCATCCACAGAACTCTTGATTTGACCCAGGCGGTCAATTCGTCTATCGGTCCGTGACGCCCATTAGAGCTAGTCGGAAAAGGTCAGACTCAACGCGTTCGAAAATAAGCCTCTGACCGCGGCACCCCGTTGACAAGCAGTTCTCAACCGTGTTACGGGACGACGGCATTCCCAGGCGGTTCGACCCAAGCTCGACGATTTGCTTTGCCCGAAGTGATTGATCGGAATCCCGCAGGACCGCGATCACCGTTTTCTTGACCTCTCCGCTACGTGGTTGCATAAAGGAGGGAGTAGTGGGGGGAACGCTTGGCCTCAGTCAGTAGCCTGCGCTGCAATCGAACTAGGCGCACCAGATCTTTCTGGATCTCGGGTTTCGAGAGTGCTCCTATTACCCGCACCATACGTTTGATCCGGAACCCCTGTGCCCGACGGCGCGGGGGTTTCTTTTTGCCGGAGATGCCCCGGGATGGCCGACCTTTCGTTCGGTCGGCCCCCTCCCCCGGCCCGGGCCACAAGGTCGCGACAAGATCACCGCAAGGGTGGCCCGGCAGATTCCCTTTCGTCAGCCAACCGAAACGGGAGTCACCATGTTCAAACGCAAGCTTCTCTATCCGCTTCTCGCCCTCATCGGGGCCGCATTTCTTCTCGCTGCCGGCAGTGCCGCTGCCAGCACGGGCTCGATCGTCTACGTCAAGGACCACAACGTCTGGCTCGCCAACTCCGATGGTTCCGGCCAGTACCAGGTGACCAGGAACGGCACCGCCGACAGCCCCTGGCGCACTCCGTCCCAGGCCGATGACGGCACGATCGCCGCCAGTCACCACGATCAGATCGTCCGCATGAAGCAGAACGGCACCGTGCTGAACGCAATCAACCCGCCCCCGCTGAAGAATTCGGTCAGCCACATGGTTGACGGGGTACCGGTGGAAGTCGCGATCTCGCCGAACGGCAAACTGATCAGCTGGGCTTTCGTCACTTATGAATGCCCGGTCGGGGCGAGCTGTGGAGCGCGCACGGTCACCGGTTACACGGCCGCCGACCGTCTCACCGATCCTTCAGTCCACGGTTCGACCTACTTCACCGATCCTTCGTGGATCGGCAACAGCCGGACTCTCCAGAGTGGCGGTTACGGCTCCCAGGTCAACATCCATGACCTCGGCGAAGGCGAACCCGTTCACTGGTTCGACGACAGCGACTACGCCGAGAACGACACCGACCTCAGCGATGCCGAGCTCTCCCCTGACGGCACCCGTCTGGCGGCGGTGCGTGGTTACGGCAGCAGCACCCACATCATCTGGTACTCGGTCACCGGCAACGCGATGTCCGGTCCGCCGCCGGCCGTGCCTTCCCCCGATTGCCTGACCGGCGAACTCGAGGGTCTCTCCGGGCCGTCCTGGTCACCCGACAGCAAAGCTCTCGTCTGGGAAGAGCCGGATGGTCTTTGGCTGAAGCCGAACGTCGGGGTCTGCGACACACCGCAGCCTTCGCTCCTGATTCCCGGCGGATCCGAGCCCGACTGGGGCCCCGCCGGGGTCAATCCCGGCCCGCGGACCGACGGCCCGATCATGGTGAGGCAGCTCAGCCTGAAACTGAAGCCCGCACTCAAGACCGGCGTTTCCTTCCAGGTCAAGGCGCTGAAGGCCGGCAAGGTGAGGTTCCAGGCAATCCAGGGCAAGAAGGTCGTCGCCACCGGACAGGCGACTGCGCGCAAGGCCGGATGGGTGAAGGTCACCGCCAGGTTCACCCGGGCAGCCCGCCTCAAGCTGGGCAAGGTCAAGTCGGCTTCCCTGACCGGACGCTTCTTTGCGGACGGGCGGAGTGGCGACCTGGCTTTTCGCCTGAAGTAGCAGTACCCCGACTCCCGGAGCCCGTTCAGGGCTTCGGGAACGGCTGACCAGAGGGGCCCGTAGCCGACCACGGCTGCGGGCCCCTTGCTATTGATTGGAGGCGATGCGCCGACTGATCCCCCTCATATTTCTCGGCCTGCTCATGCTCTGGGCCCCCGCCCCGTCGCAGGCGGTGACCATGCAGACGACCAGGTTCGTGGCCGAATTCGAAGGTTTCGTTCCCTGCCCGTACGCCGATCCGGCCGGGCATGCCACGATCGGGTACGGCCACCTGCTTCATTACGGTCCGCCGACCCGCGCCGACCGCCGAAGGTGGGGATGCCTGACCAAGGCAGAGGCGCTGCGTCTGCTGAAGGCCGACCTTCGGGAGTTCGAGGCAGAGGTATTGGCGAGGGTCCGTGGCGAGAAGGTAAACGGCCTGATGATCCAGGCGCTCACTTCCTTTGCCTTCAACCTCGGCGCCGGCTACCTGGATTTCCAGCCCCGTCGCGGCTCCCGGCCGGCCACCAACATCAGCCGGGCGATCCGGGTCGGCCGCCCCTGGCGGGCTGCCCGTCAGATGCTCTACTTCGACGGTGTGATCGTCGGTGGCAAGCGCTACGAACTAGAAGGACTCCAGATCAGGCGGCGCAAGGAGTACCGCGTGATGGCTAAGGGAATCAGACAGCTGAAGGCCTGTAACGGCCCCTGCAAGGACGACCTCGGCGGCGGCATCGGCGTCAGGTAGGAGCCAGGTCGGAGTAACCACGCCTGGTCACGAAGTACCTGATCGCTGAACGGCCGGTGACCACCCGCCCGGGTGGCCACCTGACCGTCGCGGTGAATCAGCCGCCAGAGTTGATCCGGGCCGACAGCTGGTCGATCCGGGCATTCACCTTTGCGGTGTTGCTCTTCTGTTTGCCTTCGACGTCACCGATCTCGGCTTCGAGCTGGTTGAGCTTGTCCTGAAGGCTCGAAATCGCAGCAGCGTTGGCCGTTGCCTGTGAAGAATCCTTCTGCTCGGCCTCCTTCAGGGAAGCCTCGTCCTGCTTCTCTGCACCAGCTGCCTTGTTGGTGATCTTCTTCTCGACCTGCTTCGCCGCAGCGGCAGCTGCCGCGACCTTCGCCGCAGAGCTCTTGTCGTTTTCCTTGATCTGCTTCTCGAGCGCCGCCTGGGTGTCCTTGTTGGCGTCCTTGGCGTCCTTGGCCATGACGATTCCGACGACACCGACGACCACGCCGATGATGGCGACAGCGAGAGCTGCCCCGACTTTGCGATCCATTTCGTTACCTCCCCCGGAACGGAGTGACCGGCCGGGCTACAAGTTGTGGACTGGACGCCGAAGACTGTGGCAGCCCGGCCGGATGGCCGGACTAGACTGGCCCGATGGGCAAGGGGACTTGCATACGAATGATCGAGGCTGGCTGAGACCGTGCCCGGTGATGTCTCTGTCGCCCTCATGTGGTTCCGGAGAGACCTGCGAACCCGTGATCTGCCTGCCCTCGCCGAAGCCGCCCGGGCCGATGCCATTCTCCCCTGCTTCGTCTTCGACGATCGGCTGCTGACCGGTGGCCGGTTCCCTTCGGCCCGGCGGACTGCCTTCATGCTCGGCTGCCTCGAGTCCCTGCGGAGCGAACTGAGGGATCTGGGGGCCGACCTGATCCTCCGCCGCGGCCGCCCGGAGAAACTGATTCCGGAACTGGCCGAAGAAGCCGGAGCTGCTTCGGTGCACTGGACCGGGGACCTCTCCCCCTTCGCCGTGGCCAGGGATCGCCGGGTGGGCAGCGCGCTCGCGGCAGCGGGGATCACTGCGGTCCCTCACCCGGGTGCCTACATCGCCGATCAGCCACAGGAACTGCGGACCGGCCAGGGCCGTCCGTACACGGTTTTCAGTCCCTTCAACAGGAACTGGGCGGAAGTGCCGAGACGCCCGGACGAGGACCGCCCTGCCGCCCTTTCGCTGGCCGGCGCGCCGGAACCGGGCGAGATGCCCTCACTCGCCGACCTCGGTCTCGAGGCCGATCAGTCGGCCTGGACCGATGCGTTCGAACCAGGCGAAGAGGCGGCCCGCAAGGCGACCCACAGCTTCCTGAACGACGGCCTTGCCGACTATGACGAGACCCGGAACCGGCCCTCGGGCGGCTCGTCGCGACTTTCCCCCTGGATCCGCTGGGGCTGCCTCTCGCCTCTGGAGCTGGAAACGAAGCTGGGTCGCCGGCGCGGAAACGGACCAAAGCGCTTCCGCGACGAGCTGGCCTGGCGGGAGTTCTACGCCAGCGTCCTCGCCAATTTCCCCGAGGTAACGAAGCTGGAGTTCCAGGAGCGTTACCGGGGCACCCTCGACTGGCAGGCGGACGACGAACTACTCACCGCCTGGAAGGAAGGGATGACCGGCCACCCGCTGGTTGACGCCGGGATGCGCCAGCTCAAGGCGGAGGGCTGGATGCACAACCGTCTGCGGATGGTGGTCGCGTCATTTCTGACCAAGGATCTCCACCTCGACTGGCGCGAAGGCGAGCACCACTTCATGGAAGAACTGCTCGACGGGGACATCGCCTCGAACAACGGTGGCTGGCAGTGGGTCGCTTCGACGGGCACGGACCCGGCTCCTTACTTCCAGCGGATGTTCAATCCGATGACCCAGCAGGAGAAGTTCGACCCGGATGGCGAATATGTGCGCCGGTGGGTTCCGGAACTCGAGGCGGTGCCGGACGAACGCCTGGTCCGACCCTGGGAAATGACTCCTGAAGAGCAGGAGGCTGCGGGTTGCGTGATCGGACGGGATTACCCGCAACCGGTGGTCGATCATGCCGAGGAAAGAAGATTCGCGATCGAGCGATACCGGGCCGCGGCCGACGCCGGGTCACCGGAATAGGCTGCCCCGATGAACTCGATCCCGATACTTCCGAGCACCTTTGACCAGGAGATCATCCGTTGCGACGAACCGGAGATCCAGGCCGAGCTTTCCGACCCGGAACGTCTCGAGAAGATCCATCGGGAGTTTGACGAGGGGTTCCGGATCATGGAACCGGTCGGCCCGGCGGTCTGCGTCTTCGGCTCGGCCCGGACCCGGCCCGGAGATGCCGAATACGAGCAGGCCCGCAGGGTCGGAGCGGGGATCGCCAACCAGGGCTACGGGGTGATCACCGGAGGTGGTCCCGGCTCCATGGAGGCCGCGAACCGGGGAGCGAAGGACGGCGAAGGGCTTTCGGTCGGGCTCAACATCGAACTTCCGCATGAGCAGTCGGCCAACCCCTTCCTGGATGTCAGCAAGGAGTTCCACTACTTCTTCGTCCGCAAGCTGATGTTCGTCCGCTATTCGTGGTCGTTCGTGATCTTTCCCGGCGGTTTCGGCACTCTCGACGAGATGTTCGAGGTGCTGACCCTGATCCAGACAAACAAGGCGCGGCCCCATCCGGTCGTCCTCGCCGGCACCGATTTCTGGCAGGAACTGATCGAGTGGATCGCCAAGCGGCTGGCCGGAGAGGGCAGGATCTCGCTCAGCGACATGGAGCTCTTCACGATCTGCGATGAAGATGACGAGATCGTCGAGCAGGCGGTCAAGGGCCTCCCGCACCTCCCCTACGGCCTGGCATAGGGCCACCGAACTACACAACTCACCCGGCACGTAGTGGTCGAGTTGTATGCTGGACCCATGGCCCTTCCCACTCCCCTTCCTCCGGAACTGGTTGAACTGATCACGGCCCGGTTCAAGTTGCTTTCCGAGCCGATGCGGATCCGCATCCTCGATCAGCTCCGCGAGGGCGAGCAGAGTGTGGGCGGCCTGGCCGAGCTGCTCGATACGAGTCAGCAGAACGTTTCCAAGCACCTCCAGGCTCTGTATGCCGGCGGCGCAGTCGGCCGGCGCAAGGACGGGAACACCGTCTACTACGGGATCGCCGACGAGAGCCTGCTCGCGATGTGCGAAGCGGTCTGCGAAGGCGTCGAGCAGCGCATCTCCGAGCTCAGCCAGATCGTCTCCGGAGTCTGAACTCCGTGGGCCTGGTTGCGCGGTTGACCTTCTGCTGCTAATCTATTCCACTACTTAGTTGTAAACTTGTGTAGAAAGGTGAATCAGATGGCTTCAGGCAATGAGCAGTGCGAGTCCAAGCGGACCTGGCCCCTCGAGAGGGTCCTCTTCGCGATGGCCGGAACCGTCGCCCTGGTCGGCGGCCTGCTGGCGCTGCTGGTCTCCCCCTGGTTCGCCTTGCTGCCGGTCCTCGCCGGGGTCAATCAGTGGCTCTACGTGATCTTCGGAGCCTGCCCGGCATCACTGGTCCTGACCCGCGTCACCTCCCTGAAGCCCGCGGCCGGGGCAAACCGATGAAGACCGTCGGGCCGATCGGCCGGCTGGGACGCTGGACCACCGAGAACTTTCGCCTGGTCGCGATCGCCTGGCTGGTAGTCGCCATCGGTCTCGGCTTCTTCGCACCGCGAGCCGAGCATGCACTTTCGGGCGCTGGCTGGGAAGCAACCGGTTCCGAGTCGGTCGATGTGCGCGAACTCGTCGACGAGCAGTTCGGGGGCATGTCTTCCTCCGCTCTGATGGTCGTCGTCCACAGTGACGACTCGACCTTCGGCAGCCCCGCCTTCGACCGGAAGGTGGACCAGGCAGCAGTCGTGCTCCGCGAATCCGAAGACGTGAAGGCCGTCGTCCTCCCCTCCAGGAAGAGCTGGGTCTCGGCCGACGGACACACCGCCGTGATCCAGGCCGGAGCGGCCTCCGATTCAAACCAGATGGTCCGCGCCGCCGATGACCTGAAGGTCGAACTCAATGCCCTTCAGTCAGACGGGACCACCGTCTCCCTGACCGGCGCCTCGGGCATGTGGTCCGACTTCAATCAGGCCAACAAGGAAGCCATGATGAAGTCCGAGCTGATCTCCTGGCCGGTCACCCTGCTGATCCTGGTCCTGGCCTTCGGCTCTCTAGTCGCCGCCGGCCTTCCCCTGATGCTGACCATCCTCGGCCTCGTGGCCGCGGCCGGATCCCTGTACCTCGGAGCGCAGATCTTCGATATCTCGATCTGGGCGATGAACTTCGCAATGATGTTCGCCCTCGCCCTGGGGATCGACTACGCGCTTTTCATCGTCTACCGGTTCCGGGGATCGCTGGCCTCGAACGAAACGACCGGTGATGCGATTGCGGAAACGATGGACACCGCTGGCAAGGCGGTCCTCTTTTCCGGCGTCACGGTTCTGATTTCCCTCAGCGCAGTGCTTCTGGTGCCGAGCCCGGCTTTCAGGTCGATGGCGATCGGCGTGATGCTGGCCGTGGCCTTCGTGCTCGCCGCTTCCCTGACCCTCCTGCCCGGCGTGCTCGGCAAGCTCGGGCACCGGGTCAACAAGCTGAGCCTGCCCTGGGTGCACACCGGAGAGCATCGTTCCCCGCGCTTCGCGGCCTGGGGCGAGAGGATCTGGCGCCGCCCCCTGCTCTTCGGCCTGCCCGCGCTGGCGATCCTGGTCGCCCTGATCGTGCCCGTGTTCTCGCTCGACACCGGCATGCCCTCGATCAAGGTCGTTCCCGAAGGTGATGGCGCCAGGGTCGGCTACGAACAGATTTCCGAATCGTTCGGCCCGGGCGCGCCGGGAACCCTGCAGGTTGTTGCCCCCAATGGCGAAGCAACCCAAACCGTCCAGGGACTCGGCTCTGACCAGGGCATCGCCGGAGTCATGGTTGCCGGGCAGAGCCCGCAGGGAGTGACGCTGATCGCCGCAACCCCCACCGTCGACCCCTCCGACCCCGCGTTGGGAACGACAATCGACCGGCTGCGAAACGACCTTCCTGCCGGAACGCTGGTCGGCGGAGCGGCGGCCGAGAACCACGATCTCGAGACTGCTCTGGGTGACACCACCGCCCCGGCCATCGCGATAATCATGGCCCTGGGATTCCTGTTGCTGCTGGTCGCCCTGCGGGCACCTCTCCTCGCCGCAATCGCGGTGCTGACGAACCTGCTGGCCGTCGGGGCAGCCTTCGGTGTCGCCAAGCTGATCTTCCAGGACGGCAACCTGACCAGTCTGCTCGGCTTCGAATCACAGGGATTCCTCGACGCCTGGGCACCCGTCTTCTTCTTCGCCATGGTCTTCGCGATATCGATGGACTACTCGGTATTCCTGCTGAGCTCGGCCCGCGAGCACTGGGAGAAATCCGGTGATGCGAAGGAAGCGCTGGTCGGCGGTCTCGCCCACTCCGGCCGGGTCGTATTCGCGGCCGCCGGCGTGATGATCGCGGTCTTCTTCACCTTCGCCCTCTCCGGCCCCCTGCCGCCCAGGGAGATGGGGATCATCCTCGGTGTCGCGGTACTGCTCGACGCAGCGCTGGTCCGATTGCTGCTGCTGCCGGTCTTGATGAGACTGGCCGGAACCCGGCTCTGGTGGATCCCGAAGTGGCTGGACCGCCACCTGCCCAAGGTCTCATTCGGGCACTGACCGGTTCAGGAACCGTGTTCGACCCGGGCGATCGCTTCGTGGGTGTTGGTCGCCAGGTCGGGAGAACCCAGTTCCAGTCCGGGTGGCAGTTCGACATGAAGGTCGTCCGCATGCTGGACCCTGACGGTTCCCGAATCGATGGTCAGGTCGAGAACATGACCACCGCGCCGAAGGGCGTGGTCGGCGAAATGGAAGTGGTACCCCCCGATCTCCACCCCTTCGGCCCAGGCGGGGAAGCGGAATCCGATCAGGGTTCCGTCGGCCGGACCCAGTTCAAAGACGTTCTGGTCAGCCACGACTTCCGGCAGTGACCGGTACGGTGCCCGCTGCTTTGGTACCGAGCGCGCCTTGACCGCAGAGAACCGTCCTTCGATCCGGAAGGCGGCGACCGGTGCGACCGAACGGTCCCTGTCCAGCAGCGACTGAAGTTCCTCCAGACCGAGCGGCTCCTCGACCTCGAAACTGGTCTCCGACTCGAACCGCGTGACCAGCGCGAAGGGAGTCCGCTCCTCCGGACCGATCTCGTTCAGGTCACCATTCACGTCGGCCCGGAAGAACCGTCCGTCGAAAGCGATCATCTCGCCGTCGAGCCCGTTCAGGGTCCCGAGACCGGTGTCACCCTCACGGGCGAGCTCGGCGAAGGTGAGGTCACCGTCGTAGGCACCATCGAGCAGGGCCGAAACGGTCGAGGCCTGAAACAGGGCATGGTCATCGTGTCCGGCGTGAAGATCCTCGTGGCGCAGTGCTTCCACGTGGAGCGACCGGATGGTCGTTTCCTCGATCAAGTCCGGATCTCCGCCAGCACCACGGCGCAGCCCCGCTCGAGGATGTCGAGGACCTCGTCGAAGCCGTCGTCGCCACCGTAATAGGGGTCCGGCACATCGAGTTCTCCTTCGCCGGCCAGCTCCCGGAAGAGCCTGACCTTCGAAGGATCCGCGCCGTCCATCATCAAAAGATCGGCATGGTTGGAGCGGTCCATGGCGAGAATCAGATCGAACTCCTCGAAGTCCTCAGCCCGGACCTGGCGGGCCGCACCCCCGATCGAGACTCCGCGTTCGGTGGCCGCCGCGATCGCCCTGGGATCGGCGGGATTGCCGACGTGCCAGTCGCCGGTACCGGCGGAATCGATCTCGAAGCCTTCAAGGCCTTCCGCTTCGATCTGTCCACGCATCACCGCTTCCGCAGATGGAGACCGGCAGATGTTGCCGAGGCAAACGAAGAGTATCCGCAACGCCGGCCCGTTTACTCGATGAATCCGCGCAGGTTTGCGACCTGGCGCTGAAGCTGCTGGACCTGGTTGTTGGTCTTGTTGATCCGCTGATTGAGCTGCTGGAACTCGCTAGCCTGCTCGTTCTCGACCTGGTTGAGCTCGCTGCTCAGCTCGTTGTCGCGGTTCTTGAGCGTGTTCACCTGGTTGCGCAGCCTGCGGTTCTGTCGCCTCAGCTTCTTGATCGACTTGTGGTTGCCGTTGATCTTCTGCAGCAGGTTCTTCTCGCCCCTGGTCAACTGGGCAACGAACTTCTCCGCGTCAGACTTCTGGCTGGCCTCGATCGAGTCCTGCCTGGTCTGGGCTTCCTGGAACTTCTCTTCGACCAGGGCCTGAACCTGGCTGGTCGTCTCCGTGTCCGAATCGACCGCGTCCTTGGCGTTATATGCGGTGATGGTGCCGAGGATGCCGAGAAGGATCCCGACGACGCCGAAGACGATTGCGAGGGTTGCTTTGGTGTTGCCGCTCATGGCGCTGACCCTAGAGCAACAGGAGCCAGTCCGCCTCTATTTGCGGATAGTGAAGTCGACTGACCCGGACTGCGAGCCAGCGGCCAAGCCCTGCGCCGTGGCTGCTAGAGCTTCAGAAGGAGAATCGTGTTCAGCGCGAACAGGATCGCCGTGGCGACCGTTGCGCGGTCGAGGTTCTGCTCGACCATGGAACCGCCGCCGACCGAAGAGCCGCCGCCACCGATGCCGAAAGCACCGGAGAGTCCCGCATCCTTGCCCGAGTGCAGGAGCACCAGGAAAATCAGGAGCACGGAAAGGAAAACCTGTATGACAGCCATGATCGTGAACATCGGCCCGCGATTCTAGCTTTCTTTGCCTCTGAGTGCCTCGAGGCGGTCGAGAATGGCAACCGCCTCCCTTCTCAGTTCGGCATCGAGCTCAGTGAAGTCCTCTTCGGAAAGCTTGCCTGACTCACGGTCGATTCCGGCGTCGCGGATCTCCCGGTACTTGGCTTCCCGCGCCGCTTCCAATGCGGCGATCTCGGGATCCTCGGTCTCCGAAGCCGACTTCCCTCGCCAGAACGGCATGGTCACGAAGGCTCCCACCAGCAAGAGCAGGACGATGAACCAGACCGCGATCATGAGGCCTTCCTCCGTTTGAACAGGCCGCTCGGCCAGGCCGCGAAAAGTGCTCCGAGGATCGCGATGATCGCCCCGAACCAGATCCAGGTGACCATCGGACTGACGATGACCCGGATCGTCACCGGAGCTTCGAGTTCCGGATCCGTGTAGCCGGCGATGATCTTGTCAGTGGCGAGGCTCTGAACCTCGGCCAGCTGGTCGCTCATCGGTCCGATCTGTGACGGGTCCCTCTGGATTGCCGGCTGGACCACCTGGACCATGTAGGCCCGGAACCGGTTGTCGGCGATCCTGGCTCGTCGCTGGATCTCGTTCGTGTTCGGCTCGATCGAAGTCCAGAAGTCCGACCGGAGCCCCGCCTTGAGTCCGACTTCACTGGTTGCCTCGCCTTCGAAGTACGTGGCGATCCCGCGGGGGCGGCCATCGGTCACCTGGTGGTACTGGCGGGTGGGATTGAGACTGGCAAAGGGATCTCCGTCACGGTCGACCTGAAGCTTGGCCCCGAAGACCAGCGCCTGGTCGGTCCGGGCGACGGTCGGCGCCACATAGGTGACCGTGTAGTCATTGACCTTGGCCGACTGGCCCGGCGTCAGTTCGATGTCCCGCTTGGTCTCGAAGCTGGAAGAACCGGCAATCCCGACCAGCAGAATCACCACCCCGAGATGAACGGTGTAGCCGCCGTAGCGCCGCCGGTTGCGGATCGCGATCGCTCCGATTGCCCTCGGTATCGAACCACCCACCGCCCGCCGCCTCGATGCGGCCGCCCGCCAGGTTTCCTGGAAGAGGGCGGTCACCGTGAAGGCGGCCAGGGTGAAGATCGCGAGGGCCCAGAAACTCTCGGCTGCATCAGTGAAGACCAGCAACAGGACGAAGGCGACAGCGGCGGCGATCAGCGGAATCGTGAACACCCGCTTCGCGCCCTGCCAGGAAATCCGCCGCCAGGCCAGCATCGGTCCGATCCCTGTGAAGAGCACGAGCAGCACCGCGACCGGAGTCGTGTACCGGTCGAACCAGGGCGCCGCCAGGGTCGATTGCGTGCCGGTCAGCAGTTCCGAGATCAGAGGGAAGAAAGTGCCCCAGAAGACGATCGCGCAGAGGGTGATCAGCAGCAGGTTGTTGATCAGGAAGACGGCTTCACGGGAGGCCATCGAGTCGATTTTCCGCTCGGAACGCAGGATGTCGAGTCTCGAAATGACCAGCCAGGTGGAGCCGATCACCACCACCCCGATCAGGCCGAGGAAATAGGGGCCGACCGTTGAATCGCCGAAAGCATGGATCGACTGGAGCACACCGGAACGGACCAGGAAAGTTCCGAGCAGAGCCAGGCTGAAGCTGGCGACGATCAGACTCACGTTCCAGACCTTCAGCATCCCCCGCTTTTCCTGGACCATGATCGAATGGATATAGGCGGTGGTGATCAGCCAGGGCATGATCGAGGCGTTCTCGACCGGGTCCCAGGCCCAGTAGCCACCCCAGCCGAGCTCGGTGTAGGACCAGCGGGAGCCGAGGATGATCCCGATCGACAGGAAGGTCCAGGCGATCAGGGCAAAGCCCCGGGTTGACTTGACCCAGGCTGCGTCCACCCTGCGGCTGATCAGGGCACCGATCGCGAAGGCGAAAGGCACGGTCAGGGAGACGTAGCCGATGTAAAGCATCGGCGGGTGGATGATCATCGACGGATGCTGGAGCAGCGGGTTCAGACCGCTGCCATCGACCGGGACCACCGAGAGCGTTTCGAACGGGTTCACCCCGCCGCCAACCAGCATCAGCGAGGTGAAGAAGACGGCGATGCCCATCATGACCGCGGTTGCCCAGGGCACCAGATCGCGCAGCTTGTGCTTCGTCGCGGCCAAAGAAACGGTCGAAACGATCGAAAGGATGAAGGCCCAGAGCAGTAGCGAGCCCTCCTGGCTCGACCACATCGCGGTGAACTTGTAGAAGTTCGGCGTGTCGATCGAAGAATGGCTGG
>JAUPTY010000051.1 GCA_030917845.1 Actinomycetota bacterium
GGCCGTATGCGGTAGGAATTAGAGCATGAGAGGGATTCTGGTCGCCGCGGAGACTTGCCTTCGTGTGGGCTTCAAGCCCGGGCTGGCGATCATCAACAGCCAGTGATCACCACCCGTCCAGAGAAGCGGCAGACGGATGTGGTGGTCGGAGTACTTTTTGCGGCCGTAACCGTTCTCAGAGCAGTCTCTGACGATGCGACGGTTCCCTGGGCGGTGCTGTACGTCTTGCCGGTGGGGCTCCTTGCCCTGTCTCACGGGGTAGCCGGAGGTCTCACTGGAACCCTGGTTGCATCCCTACTCTACGCGGCCTTGTTGACCCTGGAGGGGGGCCAGCTCAGCGCCGCCATGATCCCGCGGTTTCTCAGCTGGGCGACTGTCGGAATCGGCTTCGGCCTGCTGGAACAACTCAGGCTCAGGAGCGCGAGGCAGGCGGAAGGCTGGTTCGAACTGTCGAGCGATCTACTGGCCGAGGTCGACGCCGAAGGCCATTTCGTCCAGGTCAACGAACAGTGGTTCAGGCTGCTGGGCCATCCGGCCGGCAGCCTCGTAGGGAAGTCGTACCAGGACTTCGTTCACCCCGATGACCTGGAGGCTTCCCGTCGCGCCGAGGCCTCACTTTCAGGTGGCGAGATGACGATAAACGACTTCGAAAACCGGTTCGTGGCCGCCGACGGGCGATGGCACTGGATTCTCTGGAGTTCCCGGGTCAAGGACGGTCTGATCTATTCGTCTGGCAAGGACATCACCGACCGCAAGCTGGCTGAACGGGCCCGGGAAGACCAGCTGAATTCGGAACACAATGCCGCGAGATCCGATGAACTGACCGGCCTTCCGAACCGGAGAGCCTGGGAGGAAGAGCTCGAAAACGAGGTCAGCCGGTCCGAATCGGGTGAACGCAACGTCGCCCTGGCGATCCTCGACCTCGACAACTTCAAGGTTCTGAACGACACCCAGGGACATGCGGCGGGGGACGACCATCTCCGTCGATGTGCGGCCGAATGGTCAAAGGCGCTGCGTTCAACAGACTTCATGGCGAGGATCGGCGGGGAAGAATTCGGCATCCTGATGCCGCACTGTCCGCCAGAACTGGCTGTCAGGGTGGTCGACCGGATTCGCCACCTCACTCCTCCTCCGGAGACCTGTTCTGCGGGGATTGCTCTTCTTGACCGGAACGAGACATTTTCCGAAACCATGGCTCGCGCCGACAAGGCTCTCTACCTGGCAAAAGAGGGCGGTCGCAACCGCTCGGTTTTCGAACCGGCCTAGTCACACCACCAGAAAATCAGCACCCCCGGCAGGATTCGAACCTGCGACATCCGGCTTAGAAGGCCAGCGCTCTATCCAGCTGAGCTACGGGGGCGTGGTACTTCTGAAGCGGAAACTCGTGATGAGCCTTGCGCTCTAAGAGCCGCACTCCTCACGAATCCCCCACACCCGCAGGGTTAGGCTCTGGAGCCATTCCCCGTGCTTCACGGATGTAGTCCTCAACTGTACGACGTTCGCCTCCAGCTAGTCGGAACGGGGAACTACTCCCCATCGCCCTCAAAGATCCTGTCGATCTGCGCTTGCGTGTAATCACCGGGCGGTAACTGACCCGCCTGGACCATCCGGTTCAGATCGCAAGAACGGCTATTGGGCAGACGCTCGGCGACCCTCTCGCAGAACTCGTCGTACTGCTGCAAGTTCTGCCCTTGTAGCGGATTGGGTTTGATTCGAATGACCACGCCAGGCGGATACGGAGACGCCTTTTCAATGCCTCCCGGTCTCTTGGCTACCTCGTCAATTATCGCCTGTATCCGTGCGGCACCAGCCTCGTGGCGCTCTTGAGGCGAGAGTCCCGGGGGCAAGTCCGTGGGCGATAACGACCTGATCTTGTCGTCGATCTCGTTGATCTCTTGGCGGCTCTGCGTCATGTCGCCTCCCAAGAGATCGCTCACTTTGTCGGCGACTGCCGGACCAGCCGGGGACAAGGCTACGCCCCCCAGCAGGACCAATCCAACGATGAACCCTCGAATGGCCCTCAACCGCCTAGCCCTTGATCGACCGTAGCCAGACTTACCGATCTCGGCTTCCTGTTGTAGACGGAGCCACAGCTTCTCCTTTGATTCAAGTTCGGCCTGCGGCAGGCCGGATCGCATCTGCTTCAAAGCCTTTAGTTCATCCACCGGTTGCCTCCTCGGCATTCTTCGAATCGGGGATCGGATCTGTCTGTCCGAGCGAACCCCTCAGGTGTCTGCGGGCCCGAGAGATCCTCGACTTCACGGTTCCCACCGGCACGCCCTGAGCCTCGGCAATTTCGAGGTAGCTCAGCTCCCCCCAACTGAGTAGGAGGAGGGCATCACGGTCGTCCTCAGCTAGGGATGCGAGCCCTCTCGCCAAAGCTCGCTGTAGCTCCTGAGCGTCTACCCTCTGATCGGCGTCGAGCATTGGGTCGGCGGCTATCGGATCGACACCGCTGCGGGCGTACGCACGAAGCTCGCGTTTCTCCCTCCGAACTTCCCTCCTCATTTGGTTTGTGGCGATCCCGAAGAGCCAAGCCCTGACGTTGCCGCGATCTGGGTCGAATTGGCGAAACTCACGAAGAGCGGTAGCGAACGTCTCCGCCGTAAGGTCGGCAGCCAGTTGCTCATTCACACGCCTCCGCAGATACCGGAAGATGAGATCGTAGTTTTGCTCGAATGCCTCCCTGAACCCGTTCCCATCCGGTCCGAGGTCAGTCGATAGTGGGGCACGGTTCGCTCTCACATCAGCTGATTGCCCGATCAGCCGCATCTGGTTCTCGCTTGATCGGTTGTTCGCCGTCTGTAGGGCCGAGATTGGCTCCCTCGGAAACAGCCCCCCTGGCCTCGCGGATGTAGTTCTCGACTGTTCTGCGCTCGCCCTCTGCCTGGTCAAACAGGTGCTGGTAGACCCGCATGGAGACTTCGGGCGAGTGTCCGAGCTGCCGGGCGACTTCCAGATAGTTCCACCCTGCCGCCGCGTACAGCGTCGCTCCGGTGTGCCGGAGGTCGTAAGGCTTCAGGTTCCAACCCAGCCCGACGGCTTCTGCTGCCGCCTTGAAGCACTTGCCCTTTGACCGTGCCGTCCCGGTTGACGAACGAACCGTCTGCCGCCGCGACCGCCAGTTGTTGTAGTCGCTGCGGGTCCACGGCTTACCGTCCTTCTGTCGGGGAAAGATCAGGTGGGTTCCGCCGCTTGCCGCTCGCCAGTCCTCCAGGTCTCGTCTCACGGTCGGAGGAACGTAGACGTTGCGCCGGTAGCCGAGTCCGGTCTTAGCCCCGGCCATGATCTGCCCGTTCACGTTCTTCTTGACCACTGCCAGGCGGTCTGTCAAGTCGACCCACTCCAGGGCCAGCGTGTCCTGAGGGCGGATGCCAACGTAGGCCAGCACCGAGACGAGAGTGGCGGAGGCCAGGTCTTCGCGGTCGAGGAACCAGCCACGGATCTGCTCGACTTCGGGGGCCGTGAGCCAGCGGTGCGGCTTCCTCTCGTAGGCGGGCTTCTTCAGCGCTGAGATCGGGTTGACCTCCAGATACTCGTACGGGAGAACCGCCGCGTCGAGGATCTGGGAGAGAAGCGTCTGGGTCTTCCCGAGGACGGCGGGTCCCGCTCCAGCTGCGAGTCGTTCTTGCTGCCACTCCGCAAGCCGTCTCGGCCGAAGGTCGACCAGCGATAGGTGCCCCAGCTGTGGCAGAACGTTGAACTCCAGGTAGCCGCAGTAGGTCTCCATGCTTGAAGAAGAAGTCAACTCCGGCAAGCTCACATTTGTCGCGGAGGTCTCGGACCCACTCAGCCTTTACGGGCCGATGCTTCGGGCCGGATTCTCCACCTGCGATCAACCATTGAATTTCGGTCAGGTCGAGACCTTCCAAGTGCCCGAGCAATGGCTCCGCAGAAATGAACCGAACGGCGGCGGGAACTTCGCGGAGACGATCTGCCCGATGAACGAACCTACGGTTCTCGATCGAGACGCCCATCCAAACGTTCGGATGCCATTCGAGTTCGGGTGCCAACTCAGCGAGTCGATCCTCTCGCTTGGTAAGGATCTGGAACACGTGATGGTCCGCCTTCCCCATCACCGCGAAAACCTTCTCGATGTAGTCGAACGGAATCCGCTCATGGAAGAGATCGCTCATCGAGTTGACGAAGATGATCCGTGGTCGCTTCCACTTCAACGGCTGGTCCAAGCGGTTCGGCCAAAGGCGCAGATCGAAGCCTTGTTCGTAGGGGTGCCCTGGGATACCCCGCCAACGTTCAGCGAACGTTTCGGCGTAGCAGTGGGCACAACCAGGCGAGACCTTGGAGCACCCCGTAACGGGATTCCACGTCGCCTCAGTCCATTCGATTGCGCTGCCATCCGCCACGGATACAACTGTAAACCCGCAACTGCCCAGGGTACTGCCGCCATCTTCGCTGGTCGAGACGATCCACCGTCGATCAGCGGTCGAAGCGGAACTCCTCGCTGGGAACCAGCACAACGGCTCCGCCACCGCCAGCATCAACCCAGCGAGGGCTCTGCCACATTCCCGTTGCGGTACCGCCGAGGTTCCGGCCAGTTGCCAGAGGCGTACCCGGACTCCGGCTTGGCGGATCTTCAGGGATCGACTTCGCCGGGATCGCGTGATCCTGAAAGGTCTTCACATCTGAAAGTTCGGCTTCGAAGGCCCACGGCAAATAGATGACTAGTGCCGCGCTCACTGCTCCCGCGACTGGCACCCACTGCGGCCTATGGAATTCGGTGATCCACATGACTACAAGGTGGCAATCGTGTCGGTCGTCTCCCACAGTTCCCCCACGGCGAACGCGAGAACTCCGGCAAACGAGAGCAATCAAGAGCAAGTCGCGGGCTGCATTCTCCGCGCCCCAACTTGCTCTGAGTTGCTTCTGTTCGCTCCTGCTCGCGGGTCGACCACTCTTAGAAGGCCAGCGCTCTATCCAGCTGAGCTACGGGGGCGTGAGTGATGCCAATGCGGTCTACCGCCGTGAGGCCTGCGTTCTATTCTCCGCATTCCCCACGAATCCCGCATTATATTTTGGTTCAGTGCCGACGGGTCCCATCCCTCGGGCCTCGCGGATGTAGTCCTCGACCGTTCGCCGGTCGCCTTCCGCCTGATCGAGCAGATGCAGGTAGGCGCGCATGGAGACTTCGGGCGAGTGCCCGAGCTGCCTCCCGACTTCGAGTTATTTCCATCCGGCTGCGACATAGTGCGGCGCTCGAAGTTGACACCAGAGACCTCCACGCCCACGCCGCGCGCGTGCGTCGCCTGGCTTCGCTAGGTCGCCTTGATGGGTCAACGAAATCTCATGCTTAGATGGAGGCAGGACTCGATGGACGAGACGATTTCCAGCCGCCCGTCAGATAGTCCCGGTAGAGAGGCGAGCATTCCAGCCCGGCCTCTCCGTTGTTTCCCAGCAATACCGCGGCTCGGGCGTTCTTGGCGCCCGGGCCGCACTGGTTCTGCTACTTGAGTATGCCCGCGAGCAGCGAGTCGAACTCGTCTCGCGTGTCGAAGTAACTCGAATGGGTGCGCTTGATCACATCGATGTTCTCGGCGCCAACCAGAACGATGTCGAGGTTTGTGTCGTTCTTGTGCGCGTCTTCAGCCTTGGTATAGGCGTCGAGGGCAGCCGAGTAGTTCTCGCCAAAACGGCGAACTTTGGCTTGTCCAGCCTCGATGTCATAGGTGATCAGGAAATGCTTGATCGGAGTGTCGCCCATAGGAATCCTCACTTCTCCTGGGTGTCAGAGATTCGCTGAAGTTCATCATAGCTACGGTTCAACTTCTCTCGGAGCGCCGGATCAACCTGCAGGCCAGCATCCTGCGCGGCGAAGATCTCAGAAACGGTCCGGTAATAAGTCAACACTGCCTCTTTACCCCGGCCGAACTTGTAGCCCGCGGCACCCATCCTGCCATCACGTTCCACCTGGTTGGCCCACGTGTCTTGAAGTTCGGTGCGCAGCTGGATCTCGATGACCCGCTTGTTTTTCTCGACATAGAGGTGGTAGGCGCGATAGCCATCCGGCTTCGGGTTGGAGATGTAGTCGTGGGCCTTCCCCCGGATTTTCCAACGGCTCAATCGCTGCGCGACCTCGTAGACGGCGTCGACGTTGGGGAGTCGAGCTCGGACACCTCCGATGTCCCACATGCGGCCGAGTTCCATGTGATTGCCCTTGTAACGCTCAAGCTTGTCGACCATTGTGGGGACGCGCTTAAGCCGTTGGGAGACCTGGGGCTGATCCTCGACGACGTTGCCGACGTGGTACCGCAAACCTTGCGAAGCCGTATTGAGCGGCCGGGCGTGCTGGTCCCGCCACCAGTGGACCACTTTGAAAGCTTCCACGGCCTGCTCGATTTGCTCGTTCGCTGTCTCGGGGTCAAGGCGTGGCGTGTGGTAGGCCCAGTTGCGCAGAAATTCGCCCGCCCGAGTCACGTCGCCAATCGTGTGGCTTCGGGCGCCTGGTGGTGTTCGGAAGACGTTTCGAGCCGGGGTCATAGACCTCTAGTTTGACTGCTCGCTAGCCAGCTGTCGAAGGACTTGGTCTTCGATATGGAGTTCCGGCACCTTGGAGAACCCTCCTGCCCTTGCCACGGAGCCCTCCCGTCCTTGTCGCCAGCGCTCTATCCAGCTGAGCTACGGGGGCGTGAGAGATTGAGGTTAGCCGGAAGGGGCGGAAATCGCCCGGCTGCGGCTACTGCGATTCGCCGGATTCTTCGGCTGCGGCTTCCTCTTCCTCGCGCTCGCGTTCGGCTTCTTCGATCTCGGCCAAACGTTCGGTCCGGTCGGGATCGAGATCTTCGCCTTCCAGCGTTTCGCAGAGGGCCGGATCCAGCTTGCCGTTGATTTGGTAAACGAAGTCCGGCTGCGGAGTGATGTCCTTCTCGGCGACCACCAGCTCGACCGCCGGGTCGTCATCTACCCAGGCGCGGACCGGGTACCTGTAGTCAGCCTCCGGGGCATCCTGGGTGTATTCGCTGAGCACGATGTAGTCGTAATTGCCTTCGTTGACCTTGTTGACGAAGGCCTCACAGTTGGTGATCAGACGGTAGGTACCGTTGTCGCTTTCCTCGCCGATGTATTGGACGAAGTTGGAACGGTCGATCCCGTAGAAGCCGTACTGCCCGAAGAAGATCTCGCCTGAACCGGCCAGGGCAATCCGCTTGTCCTTCTTGTCCCGGAGGTAGTCGAAGGCTTCCTGCGGACCGCCTTCCTGGAGGAAGAGGGTCGATCGGGTGTAGTGCTTCTCCGCGTAGCCGACTTCCTCTCCCCGACCCCAGACCGCTGCGATCAGGGCGATCGCCGCGACGCAGCCGATGATCACGCTGCGCGGGACCTTGGTGTTGTCCTTGAGCCAGGAAAGGCCGACCGGCGCCCAGACGATCGCCAGGGTCAGGAAGACGGCACCGGGCAGGAAGCTCGGGTACCACTTGGGCGAGGTCAGGACGGTGACCGCGAAGATCGCGGTAAGGAAGATCAGGACCTTCTTCGCCCTGCCCTCGGGTTCTCGCAACTGTCTGATCAGTGGCAGCAGGACCATCGCAAGCAGCAGTCCCGGCAGCAGATACCTGGTGTTGGTGAAGAAGCCGCGGGGCTGGAATTCCTGACCGGCGGCGGTCAGCGGTGTGAAGAGGTAGACGAACGCGGTGATCAGGGCCGAGGCGGCGATCACCCGGACGATCTTGTTGCGTGACTTGAAGACCAGCCAGATCGACGCCGCGGCCAGCATGATCAGGATCAACGGGAAGAGAATCCCGAAGGCATCATCGAGCCGCGGGAAGAACCACCAGCGGAAGATGCTCGGTTCATCGAAGTAGTGGGCAACCGAGAAGCGGGGCCGCGGGTCGAGCGGCATCTGGTCGGGCTGCGGCAGTTTGAGCGGACCCCAGCCAATCGCCGGAACCGGGTTGCCACCCGTGTAGAGCATCGCCCGCACGTACCAGTAGCCGCCGACCAGGAACATCGAGATGCCGAGGCAGAGAGTGGTCGTCAGGCGCCGGCCCCTGCCACTGACCAGGATCATCCCGAGGAAGATCACGCCGATCGGGGCCAGCATCGAAACCTTCATCGAGATCGCGATACCGGCCGCGATGCCGGCCAGGATCAGTGGCCCCTTGTCCAGCAAGGGCGCGTTCGGATCCGGTTTCTCTTCGACCGCACCGGATTTCGGTGCGCGTCTCTGGTGGCCGTTGATCAGGAACGCGACGAAGGCGATCAGGAAGGCGAAGGCGACGATGTCATTTCGGCCCTCCCCCGGCTGGGTCTCGATCATCACTCCAGCGGAGAGAAGGATCGCACCCCCGACCAGGGTGGCCGGGCCGACGCCGTAGGGCCGGCCGACGCACCAGCAGGCGAGCAGCGCCACGCCGAGCGGCAGCATGTTGAAGACGGGGGAAAGCCAGTCGCTGCCCATCAGCCCCATCAGGGCGCCGTGCATCAGCTCCGAGCTCTGCGGGTAGAACCAGACCGCGAGCCTCAGGGCGTCAGTGAAATGGAGCGGGATGATCGAGTGCTCCTGAATGAACCGGGCCGATGCCGGCATGTGGTACCAGGTGGTGTCGCCACCGAACATGCCCTGATCAAGACTCAGCTGGGTCGGGAAGGACCACTCCCCGACAACCCAGGAAGCGACCGCCACGGCAACGAGCAGCGCCCACTTCGGCACGGCCGGCGCCTCGATCGGTTCTACGTCACGGGGCGCGAACTTCCAGGCGAGAGCGGCGCCGATCAGCGGCACCACGATGCAGGCAGCGGTGATCCACGCTTCCTTGAGCAGATCGGTCGACCCGACCAGCTGCAGCGCGGTGATGAGCAGGGCGAATCCGATCGTGAGCTCGGCGAGGCGCGCGAGCGCCCCCGAGAACTCGGGCACTATCCATCGCCTGAGCCACCAGGATCCGTACCAGGTGGCCCCGACAATGGCAGCGATCTGGAGGACACCAGCGATGTATGAGGCGAGGGACGGGGTCACGACCGCCCTGTGAACAGGATTGGCACCGCGGGAATCCTAATTTATGGCAGGGGGTCGAGGGCCGCCCCCGGCAAAACGGGTCAGGCAGGCCCACCGGCCAGAGGCACCTGACAGGCGACTCCGGTGCCGGCCAGACCGCAGTATCCGTTCGGCACCTTGTCCAGATATTGCTGGTGCGGACCCTCCGCGTAGTAGAAGGGCGCGGCCGCTTCGATCTCGGTCGTGATCTCCCCCAGCCCGCGCTCGTTCAGCGCCTGCTGGTAGGTGTCACGGGCCATCTCGGCGATTTCCCTCTGCCGGTCATTGGCAGTGAATATGGCTGACCGGTACTGGGTTCCCACGTCATTGCCCTGCCTCATGCCCTGGGTCGGATCGTGTTCGGAGAAGAAGACCTCGAGCAGTTTCTCGTAGCCGATCTTCTCGGGGTCGAAGGCGACCAGCACCGCTTCCGCGTGGCCGGTCTTGCCGGAGCAGACTTCCTCGTAGCTCGGGTAAGTCGTGAACCCGTTCTGGTAGCCGACCGCTGTCGTGTAGACGCCGTCGAGGTTCCAGAAGAGCCGTTCCGCGCCCCAGAAACAACCAAGGGCGAAGTAGGCGACTTCGATCCCCTCCGGGAACGGACCCTGGATCGGGGTGCCGAGCACGGTGTGTTTGTCCGGGATAG
This sequence comes from Actinomycetota bacterium, assembly GCA_030917845.1. GTDB lineage: Bacteria > Actinomycetota > Thermoleophilia > Solirubrobacterales > 70-9 > 67-14. The sequence continues at coordinate 9,633 of JAUPTY010000051.1, forward strand.
GAAAGGCGTAGTCGTCACGTCCCGGAAGGGCATCTTCCGGGGCTGGCATCGTTGATTTGTCGCGGCCGAAGAGCATGCAATAAATGCTACTCCGGTTGTCCAGCCGGTCCGCCGGTTTCGGTTCAGGAACCGGGGGCTGGTATCTGGCTGGCCATCTGGAAGTAGCCGGCAGCGCTCGGATGAATGCCGGTGTCGCCGCTGATTACCCACGGCGGCCCGATCGCCGGGCCGGAGCAGAAGGACAGCGGGTGGTTGATCAGCAGTTCGTCCTGGGTCGGATTCGACTGGACGCTCGGTCCGTCCACCTTGTACCCGAAGAACGAGCAGGAGTAGTTGGACGGGTACATCGGCTCCATGTCGATGCCGACGTCGAAGTGAGGCGGGGCGACCATGGTGATCCGGCTCGAAGACACGGCGGCGGCCTCGCTGGCGATCACCTCGTTCAGGAGCTCGCCCATCATTTCGAGCTGGGTCGCCGTGTAGGCGATGGCCGAGGACGGCACCGTAAGCGGGTATTCCATGACCACGATCTTCGAGGTCGAATTCGCGGTCAGGTCGGTGAAGATCTTGTTCATGTTCTGGCTCAGGTCGACCGTCGCGAAGGCGTCGAGCACGCATTGCCTGAAATCACCGAACAGATCCGATTCGAGCGCACAGCCCATCGTGTCGACGTCGAAGAGCACATCGGAGAGCAGCGGATTCGCCCCCAGGGTCATCAGGATGTAGTCCGGGTTGTGGC
>JAUPTY010000052.1 GCA_030917845.1 Actinomycetota bacterium
GACGACCGGGAACACCAACCGGAGGGCGAGGTCTGGGTCGGGGTGAGGATCGAGGGCACCGAATCGGTACGCAGGCCGGAGGTGATCAGAGAGGCCCTGCTCGCTGCCGGAACCAGGATCACCGAACCTGATTCCCATCCCGACCACTGCATCTCGGCGGTCCATGATCCGGCGCTGCTTGCCTGGATGGAAGGGGCACACCGGGAGTGGCTCGAAGCGGGGCTTGACCGGGATCCGGGCCAGGACCGCGTGGTGCCGTACATCTTTCCCCACCCCGGGTTGCTCGATGGCCTCGACCCTTTCGAGCCGACCGCCGCCTCGGCCCGGGCCGGAGCCTGGTGTTACGACACGATGACCCTGATCGGCCCGGGAACCTGGCGGGCAGCCCGGGCCGCGGCCGATGCAGCCCTGACCGCCGCTGATCTGGTCCGGGAAGGAGCACCGGCTGCCTACGCGCTCTGCCGCCCGCCCGGCCACCACGCAACCCGCAACGCGATCGGCGGCTCCTGTTATCTGAACAACGCCGCGGTCGCCGCCCGGCACCTCGCCGGCCAGACCCCGGTCGGCGTTCTCGACATCGATGCCCATCACGGCAACGGAACCCAGTCGATCTTCTACGAGGACCGGGATGTCCTGACCGCCTCGGTCCATGTCGATCCCGCCCGGGGCTGGTTCCCCCACTTCCTCGGATTCGAAAGCGAGAATGGCCGGGGTTCCGGAAAGGGCTTCAACCGGAACCGGCCGCTTGCTCCCGGCTGCGGGAATGAAGACTGGCTGGCAGCGCTTGCCGGCCAGCTCGACTGGCTGAGCGAAGGCGGGGTCGGGAATCTGGTCGTGGCTCTCGGCCTCGACGCAGCGGCAGGTGATCCCGAAGGACCTTTCGAAGTGACCGTTGACGGATATCGGGAAGCGGGAAGGCTGATCGGAGCAAGGGGCATCCCGACCGTCTTCATCCAGGAGGGTGGCTATGCCCTGGAAACCCTCGGTGAACTGGTGGTCGCGACCCTGGCCGGATTTGAGGAAGGCCGGGCCTAAGACACCGGTCGGGACTCAGTTACTGCCTGAGCGGTGATCGGGCACCGAGCTGCGCGGGTAACGGGCACGGACCTCGTCGATGAAAGTCGCCATCGCGTCGGCCGTGGCCGCATCTTCGATCTCGATCATGTTCTCGGCATTCGCTTCGCCCGAGCGGGAGAGGTTGAAGGAACCGAGGAAAACCGTGTTATCGGTGACCGTCACCTTGGCGTGCATGAAGTCCCTTACCGCCCCGGTTCCCCACGGCACCGACCGCTTGCCGTTGAAGGGCAGGGCTTCGATGACCCGGGTAAGCAACGGGATCTTCCACTTCGAGCCGGTGGTCGCCCACTGTTCGTAGACCCGGTCGGTCTGTGGTTCGTCGACGACCCCGGCGATGTCGAGGCCCTCGCGACCGGCGAGCTCGGCCAGCGTGCTGAGAATCGGTCCCGAGGTCAACACCGGCGAGGCGATCCGGATCCGGCGGCAGGCGGAGCCGAGCTTCGAGGAGATCCGCTGGGCGAGCTCCTCACCATGACCGGGGGTGAACCAGACCCGGACCGTCGCTTCCCCGACCTGGATCGGGTTCGGATCGCCATGCCCGGACCGTTCGACCTTCCCGGTTTTCCAGAGCTCTTCGAAATTCTCCAGGTATTCACGGGCGATCTCGGCCGATTCAAGAATCGCCAGCACGTTTTCTTGTCGGGTCCAGGAGTAAACCGACCAGTTCGCCGAGCCGGTCCAGACTGCTGCTTCGTCCCGCACCATGTACTTGTGGTGCATCAGGTCGGGGATGCCGGAAATCCCGCGGGTCTCGATCGGCAGGGTCGCAAGAATCTCGGGATTTGTTTCCGGCGGCGGGTGAACCGCTGGCAGAAAGTTCCCGGCGTCGGGATCGGCCGGCACGTCGTTGTAGGCCAGACGGATCTTCACTCCCCGGTCCGCCGCTGCCCGGAAGGCATCGGCCACGGTCGCCCCGACCGGGTCGGGCAAACGGATGTCGTAGAGAGCCAAAACAAGCGACTTCTCGGCCTTGCCGATGAAGTCGACGATCCGCCCGGCCACCATCTCGGCCTGCCCGATACCGCCATCCGGCCCGACATCCTCGAGCGTGAAAGTCTGAATCAAGGCTCGCGGCGGCTGACTCCGCCGCGGATGAACTCGACGATGTCGTCGGTCGGGGAGCCCGGGGTGAAAACTCCGGAGACTCCCATCGCCTTCAGTTCCTCGATGTCCCGGGTCGGGATGGTGCCGCCGACCGTGATCAGTACGTCATCGATTCCTTCAGCCTTCAGCAGTTCGAGGATCTTCGGTACCAGGGTCATGTGGGCACCCGAGAGGATCGAGACGCCGATCGCGTCGGCGTCTTCCTGAATCACCGTTTCAACGATCTGCTCCGGGGTCTGGTGAAGGCCCGTGTAGATGACTTCCATGCCGGAATCGCGCAGGGCCCGGGCGATGATCTTCGCTCCGCGGTCGTGGCCGTCGAGGCCGGGTTTCGCCACAACCACCCGGATCTTGCGATCGGTCTTCGCTTCTGCGATTGCTGCGCTCATCGGCCTCGTACCTTACTTTCGATCTAGAAGACCGGAGTCTCGGTGTAAGTGCCAAAGACTTCCTGCATCGCCTCGATCATCTCGCCCTCGGTGGTGTGAACCCGGGCGGCATCGATGATCGGATACATCAGGTTGTCGTCACCGGCGGCGGCTTCCTTGAGGGCAGCGAGAGCCGATTCGACCTCAGCCGAGTTGCGCTTCGCTTTGGTGGCGGCGAGGCTTTCGATCTGCTTGGTCTCGAGGGCCGGATCGATGTGGAGGAGCGGAACTTCCTCTTCTTCGGTGACGTAGCGATTGACTCCGACGATCGTGAAGTCCCCGTCATCGACCCGGCGCTGGAAGTCGAAGGCTGCTTCGCCGATCTCCCGCTGGGGGAAGTTCTGGCGAACTGCCTCGACCATGCCACCGAGATCGTCGATCCGGCGGAAGTAGTCATAGGCATCGGCTTCGAGCTCGTCGGTAAGTGACTCGATGAAATAGGAACCAGCGAGCGGGTCCGGGGTATTGGTGACCCCGGTCTCGTCGGCGATGATCTGCTGGGTCCTGAGCGCAACCCGCACCGCTTCCTCGGTTGGCAGCGCCAACGCCTCGTCGAAGGAGTTGGTGTGCAGCGACTGGGTGCCGCCGAGCACTCCGGCCAACGCCTCGATCGCGGTCCGCACGATGTTGTTGAGCGGCTGCTGGGCAGTCAGGGAAACGCCGGCGGTCTGGGTGTGGAAGCGCAGTCGCATCGACTCGGGCTTCCTGGCGCCGTAGGTCTCCTTCAGCTCACGGGCCCAGATCCGTCGGGCCGCGCGGTACTTGGCGATCTCCTCGAAGAAGTCGATGTGGGCGTTGAAGAAAAAGGAGAGCCGGGGGGCGAAGGCATCGACGTCGATGCCGCGCTCGATCGCCCGTTCGACGTAGGTGAAACCGTCCTTCAGGGTGAAGGCAAGCTCCTGCGCAGCGGTTGCTCCGGCTTCACGAATGTGGTAGCCGGAGATCGAGATCGGATGCCAGCGGGGCATGTGGTCGGTGCAGTACTCGACCATGTCGGTGACCAGGCGCATCGCCGGCTCGACCGGGAAGCACCATTCCTTCTGGGCGATGTACTCCTTGAGGATGTCGGTCTGGATCGTGCCCGAGAGCTTCTCCGGTGCCACCCCCTGCTTCTCTCCGACCAGCACGTAAAAGGCCAGCAGGATCGCAGCCGGGGCGTTGATCGTCATCGAGGTGGAGACTTCACCCAACGGGATTCCGCGGAAGAGGATCTCCATGTCGTCGATCGTGTCGACCGCCACTCCTTCGCGGCCGACCTCGCCGAGTGAACGGGCATGATCGGAGTCGTATCCCATCAAGGTGGGCATGTCGAAGGCGGTGGAAAGACCGGTCTGGCCGTGATCGAGCAGGTAGTGGAACCGCTCGTTGGTCTCTTCGACCGTGCCGAATCCGGCGAACTGCCGCATGGTCCAGTTGCGCCCGCGGTACATCGACTCGTAAGGGCCCCGGGTGAACGGGTACTGGCCGGGCTCGCCGATCTTGAGGTCGGAATCGCCGGCGAGGTCCTCCGGTCCGTAGCGGGCCCTGATCGGCTTGCCCGACATCGTCGTGTAGTCATTTTCGGCCGCCTCGGCCGCCTTGCGGGCAGCGTCGGAGGGTGCAGAACCGGTGGGAGGAGTCGAAGTGGGTTCCATAAGTTAGGTAGTCAGATAGTAGGGCATCCGATCAATTCTGTGTAATCCTTGTCGGGATGCCTTCAGCGGAATCCACAGATACCCGGATCGATCTCCTGCGAGAGGCCCGACGCCAGTGGGAGGAGCACTGGGGCGAAGGGCCCGCTCCGGCGATGGCTGCCGTAACCACCCTGATGCGAGCCCAGCAGATCCTGATGTCCCGCCTCAACCTGCTGCTTGCCCCCTATGACCTCACCTTCGCCCGCTACGAAGTTCTGATGCTCCTGTACTTCACCCGGGGAGGTTCCCTGCCGCTAGGCAAGATCGGTGAACGCCTGCAGGTCCACCCAACCAGCGTCACCAGCCTGATCGACCGTCTCGAGCGCGATGGCTTGGTCGAACGGGTCCCCCACCCCTCGGACCGGCGGACCACCCTGGCCAGCCTGACGGTGGCCGGTCGCAACACCGCCGCCCAGGCGACCAAGCTCCTCAACGAGGACAAGTTCGGCATGTCCTCCCTCTCGGCCGAATCACACGAAGAGCTGATCGTCCTGCTCGACCGGATCCGCGAAACCGGCGGCGACGCCGTCTCCTGAAGTAGTTCGAACAGAGCCCCTCGATCTAACCTAACTCTCTCTGGGGGCGGGCTCCACTGGCGATCCGGCAAAGGCCGGATCGCGCTGGTTCGGACGGGAATCAGCCCGTCCGTCGTCGCGAAAGCCAGCCGCCGATCCCGCCGACCAGGGCCGCCACCGCGACGGTTCCGCCGATTGCCAGGTTCCGGCCCAGCTGCTCGAACCGCATCACCTTCCAGTTCTCGCGTCGGGCTATCTCGAGTAGCGGAGCATCCGGATTGACCGCGACCGCATTGCCGACCAGCTCCAGCATCGGCAGGTCCGAGGCCGAGTCCGAATACGCCCATGAGCCCTCGAGGTCGAAGTCCAGATCGGCCGACAGGGCCTCGATCGCGATCACCTTGCCGCGCCCGTAGACGAAGGGGCCATCGAGCGCACCGGTGTAAACGCCGTCCTCAACCACGTATCTGGTCCCGATGCCGCCGTCCATCCCGAGCACTTGGGCGAGCGACTCGACCATGTCCGATCCGGCCGCGCTGACGATGAATGTCCGGCGGCCCTCGTCCTGATGTCGATGCACCTCGGCCAGCACCTCGGGATAGATCCGGGGGAGGATCCCGGCCAGCACCTCGGGCCACATCCGGGAGATCTCGGTGTAGGAAACCCCGGCCAGAGTCTCCCGCGCGACCTTGAGGATCTGGCTGGTCTCGTCATCGGTGGCACCCTTGATCCGGTAGCGGGCGTGGTCGCGGCCCCATCGCAGGATCTGCGTACGCGAGATCAGCCCCCGTTCCTGGGCTGCCTTGGCGAACTGCATGCCGGAGGAACCCGCCATCAGGGTCTTGTCGAGATCAAAGAACGCGGCCTGCACCATGTTTCGAAAGCTATCGGGGTCCCGGCCCGGGGTCGGCAAGTGCTTCGCCGATCCGATTGGTGAACCGGGCCGGCTTCAGGCTGTAGGTCTTCTTCCCGAGTTCGATACAGCTGTCGGCCAGCTGATCCCGCGCTGCTGCGATCTGCCCATTCAGAACTTCGCGATCCGACGAATCGAGACCGCGACCCTCGAGGTCCTCGGCCAGCACGTCGAGGTCGTGGAGATCACCCAGCTGGTCGGCCAGTTCCTCCGCGCTCTTGCGGATCTTCCTGAAATCGTCGGGAAGGCCCGGCTCGAGAAACTCGAGCTGGTATCGGAGGTCCTTGGCACGTTTTCGCCAGACGTGGAAATTCTCGGGTTCATCGCCCTTTCCGGCCCTCTTCATCGCCTTGCGACCACGTCGGTAGCCACGCCCCACGTTCCCCGCAATCGCTTCGCTGGACGGTGGCAGCTCCCGGCCGCGAAAGCTCCGGGCCACGTTGTCGATCTCGGCCGCCACTTCAGCCAGGCTTTCCGGTCTGAGGTTGCCGCGACGGCTGGCCGCTTCCGCTTCGAGGTCGGCCCTCCAGCGCTGACCACCATCAAGTTCGGGTCCGTCGCCGGTGACCCGGCCAAGCGTGGCCAGCTTCACTTCTGCATCACGAGCACCGGAGAGCGAAGCAGACGCGTCCCCGCAGGTCGTGTTCGTAGTCCTGCGCTCGTCGTCGGGGATCACGCCCCTCAGCAGTCGCAACGCCGAGCGGACCTTCTTCAGGCTCTTTCTCGCCTCGTGAACGTCCCGCGCCGAATCCTCGGCCTCACCGGCCCGGCGCACCGCTGCCGCTGCCTGGGACGCCCGCGCGGTGATCACCCGGCAGATCGCCTGTGCCAGCTCTTCACCTGGACGCATTCGGAACTCGAGGCGCTTTTCCGGCCTGCCCTCCGCCGCAAGAGTCTGATTGGCCCAGGCCCGGTCGCCGGTCAGTTCCCTTCCGAACCAGGCCGGTGGACGAAACCCGTCCGCCTGCGTTTCGGATTCGAACTCCACTTCGACGACGGAAATACCATCGAGCGCACCCGAGTAGGTGTCCAGTTCCGCCACCAGCCCGTCTCCGAGTTCCAGCTTCCGGCGGACCTTCGCAATCCTCCGGCCATCCGACTCGGGCCAGAGCTCATCGAAGGTCGCCTGGTCCAGCTCGACTTCGGTTTCACCACGAGACTCTCCGTGGCCTTGCTTGACGGTCAGGGTGAGAGTGTCGCCGGCTCGCCTGAGCCGGATCTCGGACTGCTCGTCGACCGCGAGGTAGCCCTGCTCGACCGCGACTCCCTCCGGGCCTTCAGACCCGTCGGGAATCCGGTCAACCAGAAATTTTCGTTCTACTTCAGCGCCGATAGGCCGAGCCTACCGACCGCCGGGGCCCGGCTCAGACCTGAACCAGGATCGCGTCGCCCTGACCGCCGCCGGAGCAGATCGCGGCACAGCCGAGACCGCCGCCGCGGCGCTGGAGTTCGCGGACGAGAGCGCCGATCACCCGGGCGCCGGAGGCACCGATCGGATGGCCGAGGGCGACGGCGCCGCCGTTCACGTTCATCTTCTCGGGGTCGAGGTCCAGCATCTTGATCGTGTTCAGAGTGACCGAAGCGAAAGCCTCGTTCACTTCCCAGAGATCGACGTCGGCCGGGGTCTTGCCCAGCCTGTCGAGGGCGGCCTTGGCGGCGAGTGCCGGGGTCTTGGCGAGACAGGCGTACTCGTCGCCGATCTGACCGTAGCCGACGATCGTGGCCATGACTTCCTTGCCGTTGGCGGCTGCCCATTCCTCGGAGGCGAGGACCAGCGCGCCGGCTCCGTCGTTGACGCCCGGGGCGTTGCCAGCGGTGTGGGTGGCGTCATCGCCACCGACTGCGCGCAGTCCGGAAAGGCTTTCGGCGGTGGTGCCGGGGCGGATCGCCTCGTCTTCGTCGACCACCGTGTCGCCCTTGCGGCCCTTGACGGTGACCGGGACGATCTCTTCGGCCAGAACACCGGCCGCCTTGGCCTTGTCGGCCAGTTCATGCGAGCGGGCGGACCAGGCATCCATCTCTTCGCGGGTGATGCCGACCTCGTTCGAGACGGTCGATGCTTCGGCGATCATCTGCATGTGGGTGAAGGGGTTGGTCAGACCGTCGTGGGTCATCGAATCAACCGCCTTGACGTCACCCATCCGGAAGCCCGAGCGGGCGCCGGGCAGCAGGTAGGGAGCGAGGGACATCGACTCCATGCCGCCGGCCACGCCGACCTCGATGTCACCGGCGCGGATCGCCTGGTCGATCAGACCGGTAGCGCGCATGCCGGAGGCACAGACCTTGTTCACGGTCTCTGAAGGGACCTCCTTGGGGATGCCGCCGTTGATCTGGGCCTGGCGCGAAGGGATCTGACCCTGTCCGGCCTGAATCACCTGGCCGTAGCTGACCTGCTGGACCTGGTCCGGAGAGACTCCGGCGCGCTCGAGGGCGCCGGCGATTGCGACACCTCCGAGCTCAGCTGCGTTCACGGTGGCAAGTCCACCGCCCATCTTGCCAAAGGGGGTGCGGGCGGTACTCAGAATGACAGTGCGGGCCATGACGCCTTTCAGGTCTCGAGGGGAAATTCGGAAACGAAGCGGACCAACCACGATACCGGGATCTAGACTCCGGCAGATGAAGGCTTACCTGACCGATGTCGCCCTGTCCGAACTCGATGCCGACCTCGTCGCGGTTGGCCTCTTCGAAGGTGATGAGCTCACCGAGCCTCTCGGCAGCACCGCCGGAGCGTCCGATGCCTCCGGGGACTTCAAGTCGCAGGTGATCGTCTATCCGGGCAAGCCGGAGCGGGTCGTGATCATCGGGCTCGGTCCGAAGGAAGAGTTCAACCGTGAGAAGACCCGGGTGATCGGAGCCGTTTCACAGAAAGTCCTGAAGCAGGTCAAGGGCGAAGCGCTGGCCTGGATGCTTCCCGCCGGTCCTGAAGGGCTGGAACCGGGGGCGATTGCCGCCAGCCTGATCGTAGGAGCCGGCTTCGCCGCCTTCGAATTCGACCGCTACAAGTCGGGGGCCGACGGCCGGGAGGCACCGCCCAGCCTCAAGGCAGTCGAGATCAACACCGACCAGGACATCGCCCCGATGGTCAAGGTCGGTGAAGTCGTCGCCAATTCGGGCAATCGCGCCCGGTACCTGCAGAGCCTGCCCGCCAATGAAGCCACTCCCGAGTACCTGGCCGGGCGGGCGCGTGAGATTGCCGACACCCACGCGAAGGTGACGGTCGAAGTGATGGACCGCGCGGCGATCGTGAAGGCCGGAATGGGCGGCCTCGAAGCCGTTTCGAAAGGTGGCAGTGACATCGAGCCGCGGCTGATCACGCTGAAGTACGACGGACGAGGCAGCGGCGAAAAACTCGGGCTGGTCGGCAAGTCGGTCACTTTCGACACCGGCGGCATCTCGATCAAGCCCTCGGCCGGCATGCATGAGATGAAGATGGACATGTCCGGTGGCGCCGCGGTGCTCGAGGCCGTGGACGCGATCGCCGAGCTGGATCTGGCCCTGGACATCATCGCCGTCCTCCCCTCGACCGAGAACATGCCATCGGGCACCGCTCTGAAGCCGGGCGACATCATCACCCAGCTCAACGGCAAGACCGTCGAGGTGACCAACACCGACGCCGAGGGCAGGCTGATCCTGGCCGACGCTCTCGTTCATTGCGTCCGCGAAGGAGCCGATCGTCTGGTCGATCTCGCCACCCTGACCGGCGCCGTGCTGGTCGGGCTTGGCTCCACTTACGCCGCCTTGATCTCGAACGACGACGACCTCGCCGCCGAGCTGACCGAGGCCGCCGACCGGTCAGGTGAACTGGTCTGGCGCCTGCCGCTCCACGACGAGTACAAGGATCTGACCAAAGGCGAGATCACTGACCTGGTCAACGCCTCGGCCCAGCGCAAGGCCGGCACGATCTACGCCGGCTCGTTCCTCGAGGAATTCACGGAGGGCAAGCCCTGGGCTCACATCGACATCGCCGGCACCGCCTGGGACACCGGTCGCGAGTACTGGGGCAAGGGCCCGACTGGATTCGGCGTCCACCTTCTGGTCGCCCTCGCCCGAGACCTCAGCGACTGATCTTCACTGCGGGGCTTGGCTCCTGAGGATCATGCAGGTCGACGTGGCTGAGGCGAGCAGCTTGCCGGTCTCTTCTGCGAAGAGCTTTGCGTCTGCCGTTGCCTGCCTTCGACCCCGGTACTCGACCGTGCCTTCGGCCCTGACGATCCCCGTCTCCCGGGTGAGGGGCCTCAGGTTCTTAACTTCAAGGGTCAGGGTCGTGTAAGCATCACCGAGGGCGAGGGTCGTGTGAACGGCGCAGCCCGCGACCGAGTCGAGCAGCGTGGCCATGAACCCGCCGTGAACTACCCCTATCGGGTTGTAGTGCTC
>JAUPTY010000053.1 GCA_030917845.1 Actinomycetota bacterium
TGGCCCGGCGTCGCGATGCCGCGGCCAAGATCCGGCGTGGGGACTGAAGCCCTTTTGCCAAGCCGAAAACCCTTAGGCAACCTTTAGTAATTTCCCAAAACTTTCCCAGCTTTCTGGGGTTTCATTGATCAGACCCAGCTTGAGCAAGACGCCAGGTGGGGTGCTGTGTCGGCCGGAGACTCGGACTGGGGGTCTCCGGCCGAGTTGTTTGCAGGATCGGTTAATCGGCTCCGCGCCCCGATGCGAGCCTGCTGTTCGGGCGTACACTTCGTTTCATGGCTACCGAAACCGCTCCCGCCGGGACCGCTGATTCGAACGGATCGGCACCCGCAAGCACTCCGCTGCTCGAGTCCCTTAACCCCGCCACCGGCGAAGTCGTCGGCAGCGTCGAGACGATCACCCCGGATCAGGTCCAGGGCATCGTTGACGAAGTCGCGCAGATCCAGCCGGCCTGGGCCGAGCTCAAACCTTCTGACCGCGCGACCTACCTGAAGCGGGCCGCCGCAGTTCTTCACGACCGGCTCGACGAGATTGCGACTCTGCTTTCTCAAGAGCAGGGCAAGCCGATCTCCGAGTGCTACACGATGGAACTAATTCCTTCGATCGACGCGCTCCGCTGGTGTGCCAAGGAAGGTCCCTCGATCCTCAAGGACGAGAAGATCTCCTACCCGCAGCCCTTCTTCAAGACCAAAAGGTCGAAGTTCCGCTATCAGCCGATCGGTGTGGTCGGCGTGATCGCGCCGTGGAACTACCCGTGGACGATCCCGATGCAGGAAATCGCGATCGCCCTGATGTGTGGCAACGGTGTCGTGCTGAAGCCGGCCAGTCTCACCCCGCTACTCGGAGAGGCGATCCAGAGCGTCTTCGAGGAAGCCGGGCTGCCCAAGGGCCTGATCCGGAATGTCCACGGAGGCGGCCGGATCGGCGATGCCCTGACCAAGTCCAGCGCCGGCAAGATCTTCTTCACCGGCTCGGTTCCGGTCGGCTACAAGGTTGGAGAGGAATGCGCCAAGCTGATGAAGGGCTGCGTGCTCGAGCTCGGCGGCAAGGATCCGATGCTGGTGCTTGAGGATGCCAACATCGACTTCGCCATCTCCGGTGCGGTCTGGGGCGGCTTCGCTAACGCCGGCCAGACCTGTGCCGGTATCGAGCGTGCTTACGTACGCCGCGAAGTGAGCGAGAAGTTCATCGAAGGTGTCGTCGCCGGGGCCAGTGCGCTCAAGGTCGGTGACCCCTCCGAGGTCGACACCGAGATCGGACCGATGGTTTCCAGGGACCAGTACGACCTCGTGCTCGAACTGGTCAATGACGCGGTCGCCAACGGTGCCGAACTTCGCTGTGGCGGAGCGGTCGACGTCGAGGGCTTCGAGGACGGCAACTTCATCGCGCCGGTCGTCCTGACCAACGTGAAACACGACATGCGGATCATGAACGAGGAGATCTTCGGTCCGGTGCTGCCGATCATGGTCGTCGAGTCCGATCAGGAGGCGCTGGACCTGGCCAATGATTCCGAGTTCGGCCTCGGCGCCTCGGTCTGGACCAAGGACCGTCAGCGTGGCGAGCGGATCGCCGACAAGATCGAGTCCGGCATGGTCTGGATCAACGACCACATGTTCACCCACGGGGCCTGCCAATGCACCTGGGGCGGGGTCAAGGATTCCGGTCTCGGGCACTCCCACTCCAAGTTCGGCTTCTACGAATGTGTCGAGATCAAGCTGGTCACATACGAACCGGGCCTGACCCGCAACTTCTGGTGGCATCCCTATGACGCCACGCTCGCCCAGGCGATGAAGTCCTCCGCCGGTCTGCTTTACGGCAAGGGGAGTCAGCGAGTTGACGCGCTCAAGTCAGGCGCCGGCCCGTTGCTCCAGGTCGGCAAGCGGATCACCAAGCGCGGATCCTGAAGCTCTTCGCGGTCCTTTTCACATTGCTCGCCGCCGGCCTCATGGTCGGGGCATGGTTTCTGCTGGTCGATGACGGTGGCGATACGGGTGAGCGACCGCCGCAGTCGTCGGAGCAGATTCTTGATTGGGAGGTACCGGCCCAGTCCTCGCAGCCGGAGGAACCGACTCTGCCGGAGATGTCCTGCCCCCCGGACCTGACCAATTGCGAGGTTGCGACCGGCACGGTCATCTATGTCGAGGCGGTCGACCCCGATGGCGACGGCGACGCCCATTTCGTCACCCTCAGCAACCAGAGCATCACCAGCACCGGGATCACAGTCTTCGACGTGAAACCGGAACTTCGGCCGGACCCGCTGCCGGGCCGGGGTGACTTGATCGGAGGCTACGGCCCGGTCTTCCAGGGTTCGTACGGCCAGAGCCAGATCGAGGTCATCGAGTTCAACGTGGCCCGGTAGTCGGCATCTCTGGGAGACTTCGCCGGATGGCCGACAGGTCTGAAAATGCGATCCGGCTGAGGGGCCTCGGCCGGGATTACGGAGACCGTCCCGCTTTGGCCGGGGTGGATCTGGACCTGCCTGCGGGCACCTCGCTGGCTCTTCTCGGGCCGAACGGTTCCGGCAAGAGCACCCTGCTCCGCATCCTGGCCACCCTGCTTCGGCCAAGCCGGGGCGAAGTCTCGGTGCTGGATTGCGATCTGCCGAACGATGCCTGGAAGCTGCGCGGAAAGATTGGCTACCTCGGGCACGAACCGCTGCTCTATGAGGATCTGACCGGGCGCGAGAATCTCGAATTCCAGGCCCGTCTATACGGGCTCCCGCGGGAAGAGGCGGCAAGCCGGATCGATTCCGATCTCGCCTTGCTCGGCATGAGCCGCCGCTCCGGCTACCGGGTCAGTGACTACTCGGCCGGGATGAAGCAGCGGATTGCGATTTGCCGGGCGGTGCTTCACCGGCCTTCACTGCTTCTGCTTGACGAGCCGGATTCAAACCTTGATCCGGAAGGCCGGGAGGCTGCCCGGACATTGATCGGCCGCTCCGAAGAACTTGGCTGGCCGGCTGAGGGACCGGTCACCAGGGTGGTCGTTTCCCACGAACCGGAAAAGGCTCGCGCGGAATCTGACCAGTTGCTCGAACTGGCGATCGGCGGGGTGCAGGCATGACCCCTTCCCGTCATGCGTTCGCCGCGATCGTTGGCAAGGACCTCCGCACCGAACTCAGAACGATGCGTTCCCTGCCGGCGATGGTGCTGTTTGCGATCACCACTTTCATCATCTTCCGCTACGGACTTGACCGCACGGCCCTCTCAGGAAGCCTCGCTTCCGGGGTGATCTGGACCACCCTTCTTTTCGCGGCGATTCTCGGGATCAACCGGATCTTCCTGCCGGAAAGGGAAGAGGGCGGCTTTGACGCCTTCCGGCTCGCCCCCGTGGACCGCCCGGTCCTTTTCACCGCCAAGGCTGCGGTGCTCTTCCTCTACCTGGCGGTGCTCGAACTGATCGTGGTACCGATCTTCGCGGTCTTCTTCCTCCAGACCTGGGAAGGCCTTCTGCCCCTGGTCCTGATCCTGCTGGCGACCAATCTCGGCTTCGCAGCACTGGGCACGTTGATCTCCTCGATGGCGGTCAATTCCCGGGCCCGGGATCTGCTGGTTCCGTTGCTTTTGCTGCCTCTGGTGGTGCCGCTGATGATCGCCGCCACCTCGGCCACCGGACCCCTGCTCGATGCCGGCGGACCGAGTTACGACAAGTTCGGGACATGGCTGCTTGTCCTCGGTCTATACGATGGGATCTTCTGCCTCGTCGGTTATGCCGTATTCGACTTCCTCCTTGAAGACTGAAACGGCACCGGGCAGGACACGAAATGTCGGGACGCGGTCTCAAACAACTTTCGATTGCCACAGTGCTGGTGCTTATGGCCGGGATGATCCTGGTCTTCTTCTGGGTGCCCATGGACGCCGACCAGGGCTTCAAGCAGAAGATCTTCTACCTGCATGTGCCGCTGGCGATCGTCGCCCTGATCGGCTTCATGGCCGGCGGAGTCGAGGGCTACCGGCACCTGCGCTCCGGCGATCGCCGACATGACGCCAACTCCTATGTCTTCATCCACCTCTCGGTCGTATTCGGGGTGGCGGTACTGATCACCGGGATGCTCTGGGCCAAGGCCTCATGGGGCCACTTCTGGGTCTGGGACGAGCCGACCCTGGTCAGCTTCCTGATCGTCTTCCTTCTGTACTGCACCTATTACCCGTTCCGGTACGCGGTCGAGGACAGGGACCGGCAGGCCCGCTATGCCTCGGTCTTCGCGATAACCGCGGGCGCCTTCGTGCCACTCAACTTCATGGCCGTACGGATGGCTGAAAGTGTCATCCATCCCCGGGTATTCGCCACGAGCGAGGGCGGACTCCCGGACTCGATGCTCCTCACTTTCCTTGTCTGCTTTGCCGGTTTCGCCCTGCTTTGGGTAACGCTGGTCAAGCTGGAACTGCTCGGCAAGCAGACCTCCGGACAGGTTTCCCGACTGCGCCGTGCCCTTGAAGCGGAAGGCTTCGGGCAGGACGCCGAGTCCGGCTCGGTCGGCCGCCGCATCGCCCCCAACCTGGAGTCCCGATAAACAATGTTTGATGCCGTCCCCAATGACTCAACCGGCTATGTCTTCGCCGCCTACTCCGTCTTCCTGCTCCTGCTGCTGGTCTATCTCGCCATCCTCGGAATCAAGTTCCAGCGGATCAACCGCGACATCACCGAGCTGACCGAGGAAGTCGAATCCGGTCGCAACGCGAAACCGGACGAAGCGCCAGAGGCCCCGGCCAAAGAGCCGACCGGTGTCTGAGCTCCTCGCACTAGGCCTTTCCCACAAGACGGCTCCGCTGGAGCTCCGCGAGAGGCTCGCGCTGCCCGAGGGTCGGGCTGCTGGTCTGATGACTGATCTGACCGGCTCCGGAGGTGCCGCCGAGGCGACCATCGTTTCGACCTGCAACCGGACCGAGGTGTATCTGGTCGCCCCGGACCCGGTAGTTGCCGAGTCGGTGATTCTGGCCGCACTCGCATCCCAGGCCGGGATTCGACCGACCGAACTTGTCGGCCATCTGTACTCGCTTCGAGGCCCGGACGCAGCCCGTCACCTCTACCGGGTCACATCCGGTCTCGATTCGATGATCATCGGCGAGGCGGAGATCCAGGGCCAGATCAAGCGGGCCCACGAACTGGCGCTCGTTGAAGGCGCGGCGGGTCCCGTTCTCAGCCGGCTTTTCCGGGGAGCGATTGCTGCCGGTGGCCGGGCCCGGAACGAAACCGGGATCAGCGAGAAGGGGGTATCGGTGGCTTCGGTAGCCGTCTCCGAGGCGAAGCGGACGCTGGGAGACCTCGCCAACCGGCAGGCCCTGGTGATCGGAGCGGGGGACACAGCCGAACTTGTCGCACGGGCGCTCACGACGAACGGCAGCGAGTCGGTCTTCATCGCAAACCGCCACTTCGACCGCGCCCAGGGGCTCGCCGACCGCTTCGGCGGAGAAGCGGCACGGGTGGCGGACCTGCCCGACCGGCTGGCCGATCCCGACATCGTGGTCTCGGCAACCAACTCGCCCCACCACCTGCTTGATTCCGAGATCCTCGAGCCGGTCATGGAGAGCCGTGGCGGTCGTCCGCTGTTGCTCATCGATCTCGCGGTCCCCCGTGACATAGACCCCGGGGTGCGCGAGCTCGCCGGAGTGACGGTCGTGGACATCGACGATCTTCAGGTAGTGATCGAACGAAACGCAGCCAGCCGCGCCTCGGAGGGGCTCAAGGCGGAACGGATCCTTGCGGCCGAACTCGAACTCTTCGAGAGGTGGCTCGATTCACTTGAAGTGTTGCCGGCGATCGTCGCCCTGCGAGAGCGGGCCGACGAAATCGTGCGTCGGGTGCTCGCCGAGAACGAGGATCGCTGGATGAACCTGAGCGACGCGGACCGGGAACGGGCCGAGACCGTGGCCCGGACTGTGGCGCAACGGATGCTCCACGAACCGACCCTGAAATTGAAGGAACTGGCCGGCACCGAAGCGGCCTATGAAGTGACCAGCACCCTGCGGGAGCTCTTCGGCCTCAACGCAGAGACTGATCCGGGCGGGGGCGGCGAAGCGTCAGTCACACCGATCCGGCGCGAAGTTTGAGCCTCACTCTCGCCACCCGTCCGAGTCCGCTTGCGATCGCCCAGGCGACGATCGTCACTTCTGCTCTCGGGCTAACGGCTGAGGCTCTGCTGGAAGTCGCCAACCAGACCGGCGCCGGTGACAAGGAACGTTTCGTGCGCGGCGTCGAACAGGCGGTTCTGACCGGCCGGGCGGATCTCGGGGTCCATTCGGCCAAGGACCTTCCCGGCCTGATGACCACCGGACTGGTGATCGCGGCGGTGCCGGGCCGGGCCGATCCCCGGGATGCCTGGATAGGCCCCGGCGGAAGCCTGGAAGAGATTCCGGAGGGCGCAAGGGTCGGCACCTCCAGCCTGCGCCGTCAGGCCCAGCTCAAGGCGCTCCGGCCGGATCTGGAGATGGTCGACATTTCCGGAAACGTTGACACCCGGCTGGCGAAACTCGAGGCCGGTGAGGTTGAGGGGCTGGTCCTCGCCAGGGCCGGCCTGGATCGTCTTGGCCGCTCTGATGCGGTTTCGTTCACCTTCGATCTCGAGCAGATGGTCCCGGCTGCCGGCCAGGGATCGCTGGTGGTTCAGGGCCGGTCCAACGGTCCCGGTCTTTCCGAAGCGGCAGCGATCGCCGACGCCGGTTCGACCGTGGCACTTGCGGCCGAGCGGGCTGCAGTGGTCGAGATCGGGGCCGATTGCGACAGCCCCGTCGGTTTTCACGCGACTGAGATCGACGGCCTCATGTCTGTGGCCGGTTTCGCCGGGCTTGCAGATGGTTCGCTGTGGCTGCGGGACCGGGTTGAGGGTGATCCCGGCCGGGCGGAGGAACTTGGTCGGGAGCTGGCTCGCAGGATGATCACCGCCGGGGCGGCAGAGATTCTCGGCAGTACGGTTCAGCCGTGACCGACATCGCTCCGAAAGACCGGCAGTACCCGGTGGCTCTGGTCGGCGCCGGGCCGGGTGATCCCGGCCTGATGACCCGTCGTTGCCTGGAACTCGTGGCCGAAGCAGATGTCATCTACTACGACCGGCTGATCCCGCCCGAAGCTCTTGACGGCGCGAAACCCGAGGCTGAGCTGGTCTATGTGGGCAAGGAGCCGGGCAAGCCGGGCCTTGGTCAGGAAGAGATCAACCGGCGACTGGTTGAAAGCGGGAAGGCCGGTCTGCGGGTGGTCAGGCTCAAGGGCGGCGACCCCTTCGTCTACGGCCGGGGAGCAGAGGAAGCGGAGGCTCTGCGTGCCGCTGGTCTGGAATTCGAAGTCGTGCCCGGGGTGACCGCCGGAGTCGCCGCCAGCGCCTACGCGGGAATCCCGGTGACATATCGGGATGACTCTTCCACCGTCACATTCGCGACCGGCCACGAAGACCCGTCGAGGAACGAATCGAGACTTGATCTGGACCTGCTGGCCCAGACTTCCGGGACTCTGGTTTTCTACATGGGCCTCAGGAAGCTGGCCGGCTTCGCGGAAGCGCTGATCGCCGGAGGGCGCCCGGCCGATCAGCCCGCGGCCGTAATCGAAAGCGGCACGACGCCGGCGCAACGGGTCGTCACCGGGACCCTCGTCGGCATCGCCGAGGCTGTCGAGGCGGAAGGCCTGAAGCCACCGGCCCTGGTCGTGATCGGAGATGTCGCGGCAAGGCGGGAAGATCTGTCCTGGTTCGAACGCAGGCCACTCTTCGGTGTCTCGATCGTCGTCACCCGGGCGAAGGAAAGGGTCTCCGGACTGGCTGCCAGATTGCGGGCCCTTGGCGGGGAAGTGATCGAGGTGCCAGTGTCACGGACGGAACCGGCAGATCCACACGATCCGTCGGTTTCGGAACCCCTGGACCGCTTTGCCGATGGCGACTTCGACCTGGTCTGCTTCACCAGCCCGACCGGGGTGGGCTGCTTCTTCGAGCTGATCGAAGCCCGGGGTCTCGACGCGCGGGCCTTCTCCGGATCGGAGCTGGCGGCGATCGGTCCAAGCACAGCCAGAGCCCTGGGAACTCGCGGCTTGAAGGCCGACCACCTCCCCGAGCGTTTCGTCTCCGAGGGGATGCTCAGGACGCTGGAGAAAGTTCCGATGGACGGCCGCTGGGTCCTGGTCGCCCGGGCTGCGGAAGGACGCCAGCTGCTGCCGGAGACCCTGCGGGAAAGAGGCGCGGAGGTCGTCGTGATGCCGGTCTACCGAACGGTGCCCGAGGAGCCGCCCGAGGTGTCCCTGGAGAGAGCGGGAAGTGCTGACTTCATTACCTTCACTTCCGCCTCGTCGGTCCACAACCTGATCCGGACCGGGGTGGTCGATCCCGCCAGCTTCGAACCGAGTGTGGTCACGATCGGTCCGGTGACCAGCGAGGCTGCCCGCGAGGCAGGCTTTCAGGTCGAACACGAGGCAGAGCGCCACGACCTGGACGGCCTGGTTGAAGCCGTTCAGGCCGCCCGCTCCAAATAGAATCGCCTCATGGGAGGAACCGGCCTGATCCAGCGAGCAAGGACCGCGTTAGCGGCCGCGGGCATAGCCGTGCTTGCCGGCCTGCTCCTGGCGTCGCCCGCCTCGGCCGGGATTTCCTGTTCCTACGTGGCTGCAGGCCCTGACGGCCCGTCCGGCAATCGCCTCGAGATCAAGGCGACCCGCTTCGAAGAAGTAGTGGCCCTGCTCCCCGGCGCCGGGGTGAACATCCGGGTTATGGACGACCAGCGGGCAAGGACGCTCGGCTGCCAAGGCGGCCGGCCGACCATGGTCAACATCGACCGGGTCAACTTCACCGCTGACCGGCGCGCCACCGGATCAACCTTTTACGTCGCTGAGGCCCCGAAATTCGGCCCGGGGGCGACTCAGGGCGGCAGGGGGATTACCTTCATCGCGAAGGGACCGGCACTCAGTTTCGGGATCGGGGGCACCAGCGGGCCCGACCTGATCCAGATGGGGATCGCGGGAAAGGCAGCGGCGCTTGATTTCTCGCCGGAGAACTTCATCGACGGCGAAGCGGGCGACGGAATCGACGCGAAGATCTTTGCGAAGTTCGTCAACATCGTGGTCAAGGCCGGCGAAGGTCCGGATGCGGTGGCCGGAAGCCAGATCGACTATTCGCAGACCTCATTCGACGGGCCGCTGACCGTTTCCACTTCGATCTACGGAGAGCAGGGCAGCGACGCACTGCTCGGAGGCCGGAACATGGACTACCTCGACGGCGGGCCAGGACCAGACCTGCTGCTCGGAGCGGCTGGCGCTGACCAGCTGTTCGGGGGACCCGGCCTGGACGATTTCATCGCCGGCCCCGGCCGGGACATAGTTGATGCGATTGACGGGGTCGCCGGGGAGGACATCCGCTGTGGCCGTGGCGAAGATCTCGCCGAGATGGACCTCAAGGACATGGATCGGGACTGTGAGTCCTTCCGCTTCCCCTGAACCACGGCCGGTCACTTTTCTGACCGACTTCGGGTACAGCGACGAGTACACCGGGGTTTGCCGGCTGGTTATCTCCGGGACCGATTCCCGAGTCAGGGTCATTGACATCAGCCACGGGATTCCGCCTGGTGATGTCCGCCGTGGCGCTCTCGCTCTCGCTTCGGCGGTTCGCTTTTCTCCTCCTGCTGTTCACCTGGCGGTGGTCGATCCGGGAGTCGGCACCAGTCGGCGGGCCCTAGTACTGACCTGCGGTGAGCATCACCTCGTCGGCCCGGACAACGGACTTCTGATCCCGGCGGCGTCCGTGCTGGGCGGGATCGACGCCGCCTTTGACGTGGCCGGTACGCCCATACGGGTCGGTGAAAGCGACACCTTTCACGGCCGCGACATCTTCAGTCCGGTTGCCGCCGAGCTGGCCCGGGGCGCCGCCCCCGGAGAACTCGGCGAGGCGGTCGGTTTCCGTGAACTCGTGCCCCTCGAGATCCCGGAAGCAGTGATCACTCCGGAACAGGTGGATGCCCATGTCCTCTACCTGGACCAGTACGGAAACGTCATTCTGAACCTTCATTCCGAAGTTCTCGACGGCACCTTTCTCGGCGAGGGCGTGGCGGTCTGGCTGGAGACCAGCCTGCAGA
>JAUPTY010000054.1 GCA_030917845.1 Actinomycetota bacterium
GCCATCTTCGAAGTCGGGGCCGCGGTCAAGAACATCAATCCGGACACGCCCCAGTACATCGGCGGGTATGGCTACAAGGACGGACCAACCGACGTCGCGCATGACGATCTCGAAGCAAGAGCCCTTGTGGTCAGCAAGGGAGACAAGGCACAGGTCTTCGTCGTGGTCGACTCGGCTGGATGGTTTGACGCCTACGACGGGATCCACGCGCCATACGGAGTCGACGCAACCCGGCAGAAGATCGTTGACGCGCTGAACGCGCAGGGCTACTGACTGACTCGCGCAAACCTGATCATCTCCACCACCCACGTCCATGCCGCACCGACCGTGGTCGGCATCTGGGGCACGATCGACAACGCCTACCTGAAGAAGCTGAGTGACCAGGCGGTGGCGGCCGCGACCGAAGCAGCGGGCAACACGAAGCCTTCAGAAATCTGGACCGGAGTCGGAAACCTCCGCTCCTTCATCTGGCAAAACGGCCAGGGCACCAACCACCCGGACGGTTTCGAGTACGACAACGAAGTCCCGGTCATGTGGGCCCGCGACCCGGAATCCGGGGCAACCAACGCGATCTACGCCACGGTCCCCAACCACCCCGACCAGTTCAATGGCGGAGACTCCAACGCCTTCTCGGCCGACTGGCCCGGCTACGCACGTCGCGCCCTCGATGAACTGAATGGCGGGATCAGCGTGATCGGGCCGGGCACGCTTGGCCGGCAGGAACCGCCGGGCAGCGTCAACACCTAGGACGAGGTGATCCCCCAGGGCAAGATCGTCGCGAACGAAATCCAGCGCACCCTCGCTGGCGCCACACCTCTGACCGATGCCACGATCGAGGCCAGTGAACAGGAGATGGAGGTCGTTGCCGACAACGGCCGGCTGCTGGCCGGCATCAACCTTCACCTGATTCCGCAGGGCATCTGCCTGGACGCGGAGGAGTTCTGCACCCTGCCCCGCTCGAAGGAGCTGCCTTACATGTCGCCCGGCGTCGAGGAAGACACGGCGTTGATCACCACTCACTTGGTCACCTCCCGGATCGGCGACGCGGTCTATACGACCAATCCGGGTGAAGCTTTCCCCGAGGTCAACTTCGCGATCAGGGACGGCATCGCCGGGGCGCGCCACGTCGCCACGATGAGCCAGTCCGGCGACATGCTCGGCTGCTACTACGAGCGGGCCGACTACACCGAACAGCAGTTCGGATCGAGCAACTTCGAGACCTACAACGTCGCGCCGGACCTGCCGGCCGACACGTGACCGCCTCACTGGCCGGCGCCCAGGCGATCGGTTTCGCAACCACGCCGCAGCTGGTCCATGCCCCCTTCAACGCGGACATCGAGGACCGGCCGGGAATTCAGTGGTACCCGGACCGGCTCGAATCGGCCAACCCGACGATCAACATCCTCGGCTCGACCGCCAAGTCCCAGGACGAGTCGATAGTCGCGCCGCCGAACATCGAATGGGATTTCGATGACGGCACCACCGACACGACGGTGAACCAGGAACGATTCGACCACACCTTCCCCGGACCGGGAACCTACGACGTCGTCGCAACCGTGACCGGCAACAACGCGAGGACCCGCAGCTGGCAGGAGACGATCAGGATCAACCCGGCGCTCGTCGGAACCGCCACCCAGCGCTCACGTGCCTGGGACGGCACGACCCTGAAAGCCACCGCAACCGGCGGTACGGGTGACCAAAGCTCCGCCGAAGCCCGTGGCAAAGCTGAAGTTCACCAAGGTGAAGATCACGCCGCGCAAGGTGAAGCGCGGCAAGTCCGCCACCCTCAAGGCCACGGTCAAGAACGTCGGCACAGCCCTGGCGGAAGGGATGAAGGTCTGCGTCAAGATGACCGGGACTGCGAGCGGGGTCGTAAAGCCGGACCCCAACTGTCGCACGATCAGCAAGCTCGCCAAAGGCAAGTCGCGAACCGTCAGCTTCAAGCTGAAGACGACCCGGAAGGCGCCCGCCAATGCCAAAGCCCTGGTCACCGTCAGGGCCAAGGGCGTGAAGGAGGTGCGGACGACCGCGGTCTTCCGCACCAAACGCTGAGCGCTACTGGCGCATCGACTTCAGCGCTTCAGACCACTTCGCCAGTGAATCGAGCATGGCTGCCGCGCCCTTGGCGTGGCGGCCATCTGCTTCGAATACGCCCTCCTCATTGATCAGACCGGCCACGTCGGGGATCGGCACCATCTCGGGCACCGGCATCACCGAGAGCTGGGTCAGGGTCGGCTTCAGCGCCTGGACCGCGCGGGCCCCCGCCCAGACTCCGCCGTAGCTGACGAAAGAGGCCGGCTTGTAGGCCCACTCGTGGTACAGGAAGTCGATCGCGTTCTTGAGCGCCGGGGCCGGGGTCGAGTTGTACTCGGGGGTGACGAAGACGAAGGCATCGGCCCGGTCAACGATCGCGCTCCAGTTCTTCGTGTGCTCCTTGGTGTATTCGCGCCGGCCCGGCATGTTCGGTTCGTCCATGAAGGGCAGGTCGAGTTCGAGCAGGTCGGTAAACTCGACGTTGAAGCGGTCATCTGCTTCGGCGATTGGCATGAACCAGTCAGCGACCGGTTCACCGACCCGACCGGGCCGGACACTGGAAAGGACCACGAGGAGATTGTTCATTGGGCGAGCCTACTTTGAACCGGATCTGGACACGACCACTCAGGCATGACACTCTGGGCCAATGACCCCCGAACCAAGTGGTGAAGTTGAGCGAACAGACAGCGGCAGGGACCTGATCCTGACCAGAACCCTGCCGGTTGACCCGGGTGAGGGCTGGGCCTGGATCACGGAATCACCGAAGCTCGAAAAGTGGTTCGGAACCTGGACCGGTGCCGGCGAGGCGGGAGGCGAGATCCAGGTCACAATGAACGCGGAGGCGGAGGAGTCGACTTCGCAGGCGAAGATTCTCGCCTGCGAACCGGGACGGTCGTATGAACTGACGGTCGGCACCGGAATGGGGGAATGGCACCTCGAGCTGTTGGTAGAGCCCTCCGGAGCCGGGACCGGCCTGACTTTCACCCATCACCTCGACAATGAGACCCCGGTCGGCTCGGTCGGATCCGGGTGGGAGTACTACCTCGACCGTCTGCTCGCCGCGATCGGGGAAACCGGCATGCCGGACTTCGACGACTACTACCCGTCGATGGAGCCGTACTACGAAGAGAGAGGTTGATCAGGGACCATTCAGGTTCCTGATCATGGACCAGCGCAGCCGACCCGAAACCGACCAGCGAGTAGACCCGGAGGATCTTGAGACAGCCCTCCGGGTGATCTCGGAGCTCGATCGCCTTCCGGTCGAGCACCCCGATTCGATCTCCGTCCAGCAGGCAACCGCCGGCCTCTACAAGTCAGTCCGTAAGCGCCGGAAACTGGAGAAGCGCCGGCAGGTCCTCGAGCATGACGCCGAGATCACTGCCCGCACCGCTACTGCCGCACCCGGCAGGATCGATGACGAAACGGAGGGCCTCCCTCTCACCTCGACTGCGCGGGGTGCCAGTGCAGGAACCCTGATCGAGCCCCGCGCCTGTTACATCTGCAAGAAGAGCTACCGCGATGTCGATGCCTTCTACCACCAGCTCTGCCCCGAATGCGCGGCCTTCAACCACGACCGCCGCGACGCCCGGACCGACCTGACCGGCAAGCGGGCCCTGCTGACCGGGGGTCGGGCAAAGATCGGCATGTACATCGCTCTCCGGCTGCTTCGGGACGGGGCCGACACCACCATCACCACGCGGTTTCCGAATGACGCAATTCGTCGCTTCCGGGCGATGGACGACAGCGAGGAGTGGTTCGACCGGCTTCACATCGTCGGCATCGACCTGCGTGACCCGGGCCAGGTGATCGACCTCGCCGATTCGATCGCGGCGAAGGGTCCGCTGGACATCCTGATCAACAACGCCTGCCAGACAGTGCGGCGAACCCCTGAGTCCTACGCCCTGCTGATCGAGGCCGAAGCGGCGGAACTTCCACCGGGCCCGGTTCCGGACGTGGAGACTTTCGCCCGGCACGGCTCCCACCAGTTGACGCCGGCCCATGTGGAAAAGAGCCCGAGCCATGTCGAATCCACATCGCACTGGGCCCCGACTCCGCATGCGCTCACCTCGATGGCCCTCACCGCCGGCTCTGCCGATTTCGACCTGGTCGACGCGGGCCAGGCGATCGATGCCGGCGGCCTGGTCCCCGACGTGGTTGACACCAACAGCTGGATCCAGACCGTGGGCGAGGTCGATCCGATCGAGCTGCTCGAAGTCCAGCTCTGCAACATGACCGCGCCGTTCATCCTGATCGGGCGGCTGCGGAAGGCGATGGCCCAGTCCTCCGCCCGCCGGACCTACGTGGTCAACGTCTCGGCGATGGAAGGCCAGTTCTCCCGTGGCTACAAGGGCCCCGGCCACCCCCACACCAACATGGCCAAGGCGGCACTGAACATGCTGACTCGGACCAGCGCCCAGGAGATGCTCGAGACCGACGGCATCCTGATGACTGCCGTCGACACCGGCTGGATCACCGACGAGCGTCCCCACCCGATGAAGAAGCGCCTCGCCGACGACGGCTTCCACGCCCCCCTCGACCTGGTCGACGGAGCCGCCCGAGTCTACGACCCGATCATCCGCGGAGAAGCCGGAGAAGACATCCACGGAGCCTTCCTAAAGGACTACAAGGAATCTCCCTGGTAATGGAGCCGCGGCTTTCCGCGAGGCACCTCAAGCGCGCATGCCCAAACGCCGCCAGCGGACCGCTGACGGCGTTTGGGCGCGCGCGACGCCTCATGCAACGGGAGCGACGGGACTTGAACCCGCGGCCTCTGGCGTGACAGGCCAGCGCTCTAACCAACTGAGCTACGCCCCCGTGAAGGGGTCGACCGAAATCGACCGGGCGGGCATTATCGCAGTCTCGATCGAATGACGACATCTGACCCCGGTCAGCCCGAAACCCCGACCCCGATCAGGCCATAAACTCGGTGACATGAGACTCGTCACCTACGCATCTGACCGGGGCCCGCGGGCCGGAGTCCAGACCGATCAGGGCGTGCTCGACGCCTGGGACATGATCGGGAGCGAAGAAGGGTCCGGCCTGAAGGAATTGCTCGCATCGGGCCGCCTGGACGAGGTAAAGGCTGCCGTGGAGGCAGGATCGGGCTATCCGCTGCTGCTCGGCCCGGGAGGGATCCTCGCCCCGATCCCCGACCCGGACAAGATCATCTGCATCGGCCTCAATTACCGGGCCCATGCCGAGGAAACCGGGGCCGAGATCCCCAAGGCCCCAACCATCTTCGGCAAGTACCGCAACGCCCTGGTTCCCGACGGCGCCACCGTCGCGTTGCCGCCGGCCAGCCGCAGGGTCGATTACGAGGCCGAGGTCGCCTTCGTGATCGGTCGCCGCGCCGCCAGTGTGTCCGTCGAGGATGCCCTTGACCACGTGGCTGGCTACACCCTGCTGAATGACCTGTCCGCCCGGGACCTGCAGGGTCTGACCATGCAGTGGATGGCTGGCAAGGTCTTCGACGGTGCCGCGCCCTGCGGTCCCGCGCTGGTCACCCCCGACGAGGCCGGACCTCACGACGCGATCGGCATCGCGATGCATGTGAACGGTGAAGAGCGGCAGAGCTCTTCAACCGCCGACCTGATCTTCTCCGTCCCGGAACTGGTCGCCACCCTCTCGACCTGGCTCACCCTCGAGCCGGGAGACATCATCTCGACAGGCACACCTTCCGGAGTCGGTCTGGCGATGGATCCGCGCACCTGGCTCGAAGACGAAGACGAGCTGGTGGTCAGTTCGCCGGTGCTCGGCGAACTCCGGACAAAGATAAAACGCTAGGGCTTCGCGCCGGCGATTTCGTTTCTCACGGCGGGAATGTCTGCCGAGAGGGGCGCTGCCAGCGGAGCGTTCGCGGCAGAGATTCCGGCGGGACGGCTCCTTGACCTTGCCGCAGACCATCTGACCCGGACCGGAGTGGTCCGCATCAGACGGTTCCAGGTCCTGTTGCCAACCCTGCCGTCGACGGCGAGACCGCGGCTCTTCTGGAAGCGGCGGACCGCCCGGTGGGTAACCCGGTTGAAGATGCCGGTCGGCTGCATCGTGTAGCCGAGGGCGATCAAATGCTGCTGGAGCCAGACGACCTGGTCACCGCGATCGCCAAGATTCAGTTGCACCTTCCCGGTGAAAGCACGGTAGCCGGCGACCCTGGTCACCGGCTTCTCGAGAGCATCCCACTCGGCAGAATCTGTCTCCTGCCAGGACCACCAGCTCGCGGCCGAGCCGTAGTTGATCATGAACTTGCGGAAGGCGAGCAGGTCACGTTTCGGCGGACCGTCCCAGGTCTGGCCGGTGGCGCGGATCGGACGTTTGTAGACCGAATTCTGTTCCCAGGTGATTTCGACCGAGGTTCGCACCGAATCCCCGATCGTGTGCCAATAGACCTGCGGCAGGTTCACGGTGGCAGCACCCGGTCCGAGCAGCACCGAAAAGGGGAAGCCGGGGTGGTAGTGGACATACGGGAACGAGGACAGGCCAAGCGGAAATTTCGGTCCGACCAGCCGCCGCAGTTCACGGATGTACCAGTCGGCCGCTGCGTACTTGCCTTCGTATTCGGCCTCGGCGTTGATCACGAAACAGTCGGCACCGCGGCGCTTTGCGGTAGCGGCAACCCGGGCCTCGGCGATCGGACGGCGCCCGTAGGTGTACTGCCAGCCGCAGACCTTGAGACCGGCCCGCTGGAGGCGTCGCACTATCGGCTTGTTGAACTGGCTCCAGACATCATCACCGTCGCCGGACTTGATGAAGAGAGTGCCAATGTCGGCCTGGCGGGCCTGCCGGATTATCGAGCGGAGGTTGCCGCCATTTGAATCATCGATGTACCAGATCCACATCGCGGCCCGGTTGAACGGGCTGGCAGCTTCGGCCTTCGTCGAAGCGGACTGGAAGGTGATGAAGAGGACGGGAAGCAGCGCCGCAAGCAGCCCGACGCGCCGGAGGTAAGACTTTGTCATCAGGATCTGGAACACCGTAGAAGGATGATCGGTGCGGCGCTGCAATCGGCCCAAGCGGGGTTTGCGGGCAAGGTTTCTTTCAGTTCGCCTGTGTGACCGTCGACACAGAAGGCCGAAACCCATGTGGCCTCCGAAGCAGGGAGCCGTTCAATTTCTTCGAGGGAGGAAGTACGGATGCGTCGCGTTGTCGTTCTTTTTGTGGCTCTGCTTGCCGGAGCGCTGTTCACTGGCGGACGGAGCCCTGTTCACTGGCGCAATCAGTTCCGCCACCGCTGCCGACCAGGCCACTGTTTCGGCCGGAAACTCCAAGGCTGCCAAGCCGGGCATTCAGGTCCTGGCCCTCAAGTCGAGCCAGCTTTCACGCGGTTCGATCAAAGTCAAGGTCAAGGCAAACAAGGGCGCCAAGGTCTGGCTCTCGGCCAGCACGAGCTGCTTTACAACGCATACACGGACGAGATGTCCCATCCACTGCTGCTGCAGCTTATGCAGATGCTCTGGGATCGCAGCGAACCGAGCGGTTACACCCACGTGATGACCGACAACCCGCCGCCGAACACCCCGGCCCACAACATCACGCTCCAGGTGGCACTGGGCGACCATCAGGTGTCCAACTTCACCTCGGACAACATGGCCCGGTCGCTGGACATGAAGACCAACCAGGTCCCGGTCGATCCCGGACGCTGGCCGGACCATGACGGGCTGTGGAACGTGCCGAGACTGACCTCGGCCGACTTCCCGTACCACGGCAAGCAAATCATCTACTTCGATGGTGGCCCGGCCCAACCCGAACAACCCGGGTCAGACCATCGGCACTGACACGCCGCCACTGGTCAACCAGCCAAACCGGGTAGCCCAGGATCCGCACGGGGCTCCGGGCGGAGCAAGCGTCGCGGTCGCGCAGACCTCGTCTTTCCTCCAGCCGAACGGCTACATCACCGACATGTGCCCGACCACCGCCTGTTACGGCGATGCCTGGGACGGCAGCCTGCCGTAGGCAATGCGAAAACCTCGTCACCGAAAACCCCGGGGTGGAAACGCTCCGGGGTTTTTGTCTGCCTGACTACCGGAGTGCGGGCCGGTAGATCACCCGGTTGCCGAGCAGCTCGCTCACCGTGACCAGCTTGTAACCCCGGCGGCGCAGACCCCTGATCTCGGAAGCCAGAGCATCGACCGTTCCGCCGCGAGGTCCGCCGCCGTCGTGCATCAGGACGATCGAACCAGGGCTGACCCGGTGGATCACGGTGGAGACGATCGATGCTGCGCCGGGCAGCTTCCAGTCATTGGTGTCGACGTCCCAGTTGACGGTCTTCATGTCGGCTTCCCCCACCGAACGGAGGAGTGAACTGTTGACCGCGCCGTAGGGCGGGCGGAAAAGGCAGGGCTTGAATCCGGTGACCCGCCTGATTGTGCGAGTGGCATGGCGAATGTTCGAACTGCTTGGCAGCAGGTCGTGGTCATAGCTGTGATTGGCAATCTCGTTGCCCAGGGCGAGGACCCGCCTCGCATATGACGGATAGCTCGCGACCTGCTGGCCGAGCATGAAGAAGGTCGCTTTCGCCTTTTTCCACCTGAGTATCCGCAGGATTTCCGGCGTGTAGCTGCTGGGTCCGTCATCGAAGGTGAGCGCCACACGCTTTCGACCACGGGGTCCGTGGGTGACAAACTGGCCGTTGCCGCCGGTGCATCCGACGGCGATAACCGGTCGCAGGTCATAGAGGGCCCGCCGCTTCGCCGGGAAGTAGCTGAGGCAGTCGGCCAGCGGCTTCGCCATCGGCCCGGACTTCGGACATTGGCCTGAGTGGTGACTGATCCGCCAGGCGTACCTTCCGGGAGGCAGTCCGGCATCCCGGGGGTCGAAGGTCGCGACCAGTTTGAGGTCGTTTACTTTCTTGACTTCGGCCCGGATCACCTTGCTCGACCTGACCGTGCCGGACTCGGAAGTGCGCGAAACCCCGAGCACCCGGTAGGTGCGGGTCCGACCACCGAGGCAGATCCGGATGATCGTGGTGCCGCCCCGAGGATTCATCTGCAAGCAGAGGTACCGGTGGTTGCCGCCGGTGAATTCCGGGCGACGGTCCAGCCTGTTCATGTTGATCTCGTGGCTGGTGCTGACCTGGACAATCAGTGACCGGCCCTTCTGGGTCAGCTTGCCGCTCTGGATCGGGTTCTGGGCGGCACTGGTCGCGTTCGACGGGATGATGATCGCCAGACCGGCGATCAGGAGAAAGAATGCCAGCAGCGCGAACTGCTGGCGGACGCGGTTACGCGACCGGAAGGTGCCTGTGGATCCGGCCATGGACATGCCAGTATAGGCCCAGCTTCGAGCAGAAACATGAACCCCAAACTCGCCCTCAAATCAGGTCTCGTGATGTTTGTCCTGGTCGCCGTCCTGGCGGTCCTGCTCGCCCTGCTGCTCCCGAAGTCCTTCTTCGAGGACTGGGGCTGGCTGTCCGGTCCCCTGGCTCTTCTGCTTTGCGCCTTCGGAACGGCCCGGATACTTGGTCTACCCGTCCCGCGCACCTTGATGGGCGTAGTTGTCGCTGGCATCCCTGCCCTGATCGCAGTCATCTTCGGTATCCACTGGCTCGGAACCCTGATCGCGGTGATCGTCTTCGCGGTCTGGTGTGGTTACGGACCGGAACGCCAGCGCGCCTGACCGGAGTTCCACCTACCCCTGGCCGGGAACAGGCGGCAACATAAGTTCGGTGAAGACTGCCCGGTGGTCCGATCCGCCGATCTTCTCCACGTCGTAGACGGAAAACGAGATCCCCTTCTCGGCCAGCACATGATCAATAGTCACTGGCAAGGGGAACTTCAGCCGGGACGGCCAGGTCGAGACGAGTCCGTTCCCGGTCACCTCCGCCGCATCCCTGTACCCGGTGTCAATCAG
>JAUPTY010000055.1 GCA_030917845.1 Actinomycetota bacterium
CCTACCCACTCGACATCGAAAGGGTGATCGCGGCGGCGGTCGAGAACGACACGATGATCGAGATCAACTCGAATCCGCGACGCCGGGACCTGAACGAGATCCACGCCCGCATGGCCGCGGAAGCCGGAGTGAAGATCGTGATCAACACCGATGCCCACAGGCCCGAGACGCTCGACTTCATCGACTACGGCATCGCCACCGCCCGTCGCGCCTGGATCACCCCGGACCAGGTGATGAACACCAGGTCCTGGTGGAAATAGGAAGCAGGATGAACTGGGTACGAATTAACCCCGGTATACGGGGTTAATTCGTACCCAGTTCCGGTTGATCCAGGTTTGGACTAGCGGATCGGCGGGGGCTCACCGGCGGCGCTTGCCGCCAGGGCCGGGTTCCAGTCACAGACGTCGCAGGCGTGGCTGAAGATCTCGCCGCAGAAGTCGACCACGGCCTGCTCCGGATTCCCGGTAGCCGCCGCTTCTTCGTGGTCGAGCACGTACTCACCAAGACCGTCGTTCCAGCCGCCCGGCACCGGTGAAATGTCACGACCTGCGAAGCCTTCCTCCGGCGGATGGGCATAGCCGTAGAAGGCCGGCTTCGGGTAGCGGTAGTCGCCCGGCCACCATCCCACCGCGACTTCCTGGGCGTCCATCGCGTTTCGCATGATGAAGTCATTCGATGGCGGGTCCGCCGACTTGCCGGAGAACATGTTCACAGCGAGATCGAAGGAGCCCCACCAGGCGTTGACCGGGGTGGAGCGCCCGCGATACGGGGCCCGGAAACGGGTCAGAGCCATCGAGGCGGCGGTCGCCATCTCGAAGTAGGTGTTCACCTGTTCCGGGTCATAGATCCGGTGTTCGTCGTCCTCGTCCAGCGGGACCGTCCAGGAAACCTCCTGCGGAGTCGGGTCGATCTTCACCGGTCCGGCAAGCTCACCGATCGCGGCCAGGGCTTCCCTCACCACCTCGCCGACCGGCCGGTTCGGGGCGAGCGCGATCTGTGCGCCCATCCCGTCCGAATGTTCGACCAGCAGGTGGTAGGTCCTCAGGTCCAGGGCAGCCACGAACACTCCGGAACCGTCCGGGGCGGGCATTGGCAGGGTCTCCCAGCCGCGTGCGGTCAGCCGCAGGGCGGCGTGCTGGAGCTGGGGCTCCGGCGGCGCCAGAGCCACGGCAAGCTTGCCGAGGAACTGCGTGTGGGCGTGGAGGGTGTCGCAGGTTTCGCGCCACTCTTCGTACGGGATCGAACTCCAACCGTCAGCCATGCCCCGACCCTACTCCGCGGGCAACTTCGGCTCCGGACCTGCCCGGATCTAGAAGGCGCGGAAGCCGGGGGTGCGGACCAGCTTTACCGGCTTGACCGGCGAAACAGACTCGACGATGAACCGAACCCCGTCCCGGCCCTCGATGGCCAGCACCGCCGATTCGCGGTTCCTCCAGGCCAGGGCAACGAGCAGGGCGTAGCCGGATCCGATCACCGCCACTTCCGGAAAGACAACCCCCACCGCTCCGGCCAGACCGACCGCGCCAAGGATCGGTGACAGGCGACCCCAGGCGACCCGACCCGGGGTCGGCATCGATATTCCGGGCGAGGTCGTCGTGACGGTGCGGGCGCCGGAGAGGGTTTCCCGCATCGCTTCGGCTGACCGGTCGGCCGCTCCGAGGCTGAGTCCGATCCAGGCGGCGACCACCCACCAGACGGCACCGATCAGAAGGATCGTCGTGTTGTCGGCGTCACGAACTCCGATGACCGCGATCGCCGCGAGGGCGGTTGCCCCACCGGCACAAAGAAAGACCGTCGCCCTGAGCAGCTCTGCGAAGGGCAAGCTCTACTCCGGGCTGGGTGCTCCGGCCGTTGCCCCGGAGACCCGGGCGGCCAGATCCTCGATCAGGTCGATCCATTCCTCCGGCTCGGCCACCACGAGATCCGCCATCTCGATCAGCTCGGGCGGGCCCTCGCTGGAATCGATCGCCACGATCAGCAGATTCTTCAGCTGACCATCTTCGGCCAGTTTCCGCAGACGAAGGGCTGCCTCGAGGTCGGTCCTGTCATCTCCCGCAAAGACGACTGTGTCGATCTCGATTCCGTCGAGCAGCTCGTCGACTGCTCCGGCCTTGCCTTCCATGCCGGGCGGCCGCAGTTCGAGCACCTTGCGACCCCAGTGGGTCGCCAGTCCCGAGGCCTGGGCATGGTCGGCGATCCCCCGGACTACCTCTTCGGTGCGATGCCCGGCCCCGCGCCAATGCAGAGCCTGGATCGGACCCTTGTCTTCGATTCTGATCTTCGAGGTCACCCAGAACGGGTTGTCGTGTTCGCGGATGAAGTTCTTTGCCCGCTCAGCCTCTTCGCCATCGATGACTACGGTCGATCGTTCCTGGCCGGGCTTGATGTAGCTGAGGCCGTGATTGCCGAAATAGGTGATGTTCTCGGCCCCGACCATCTTGCGTGCGACCGGTGAAGGCCGACCCGTTATGCAAGCGACCATGGCCAGATTCTCGGCCAGGGTTTCCAGACTTTCCCTGGCTCGGGCGGGCACCCGGGCCTGGTCCGGTCTGTCGACGATCCGGCAGAGCGTGCCATCGACATCGCTCATCAGGGCGGACCGTTCGGGGTCTTCCAGCAGTACCGAGAGGGGGGAGTCTGAGCCAGCCATAAGCGTAGTATCGCGCCATGGAAGCGCGGCGCATATGGGGACTGGCTGCAGTCGGCACTTTGGCCGGCGCATTCAGCGGACTTTTCGGGGTCGGTGGAGGCACCGTGATCGTTCCCCTGCTGATCGCCTTCTACCAATACGGAGACCGTCTGGCGACCGGCACGAGCCTCGCCGCGATCATCGTCATCGCCCTCCTTGCGGCCGCAATGCATGGCGGTTTCTATGGCAACGTGGACATCGAAACCGGCCTGATTCTGGTCGGTCCGGCAATCGTCGGAGTGGTCGCCGGGACCGCCATCCAGCAGCGGATTCCCGAGAAGGCGGTCTCCTTTCTCTTTGCCCTGATCCTGATCGGGGTTGCAATCGAGATGATGGTCGGCTGATGGACATCGCGATCGCCTGTGTGATCTGCCTTATTGGTGGCGTGGTTGCCGGACTGATCGGCGTCGGCGGCGGCGTGGTCTTCGTGCCTGCCATGACGATCTTTCTGACCAAGGGCCAGGTCGAGGCCGAAGCGACTTCGCTGATGATGATCGCGCTGGTTTCGGTGGTCGGTACCTGGCGCCAGGTCGGCTACGGCAACGTGAACCTGAAGGACGCCGCGGTCATTGGTCTGCTCTCCCCGGTCGGCGTTCTCGTCGGGGTGGTCGTTGCCAACTCGGTGCCTGAGCGGGCGCTCAGAATCGGCTTCGCGATGCTCGCCCTCTACATGGCCTGGCGGCTGCTGAAGCGCGTTTTCGCCAAGGACCCCGATGACCCGGTTTCACCGGAGGCCGGTCCGGAACCATTGGCCGACCCCGGCCCTCCCCGATGAAGGCGGGCATCCGTCCGCGCGGCGGTCCGTTCATCCCGGTCGGCGAGATCACGCTCAGGGCGTCTCGCTCTTCCGGGCCAGGTGGTCAGCATGCGAACGTGACCGCCTCCCGGATCGAGGCCGTCTTCGAGGTCGGCAGCTCGTTTGCCCTGAACGACGTCCAGAAGGCGAGAGTCACCCGCAAGCTCGGCCCGGTGGTCACCGCGATCAGTCAGGACGCCCGTTCGCAGACGCGCAACCGTGACTTGGCTCTGGAAAGACTCGAAGAGAAGCTTGCCAATGCTCTCGCCGTTCCACGCCGACGACGACCGACTCGTCCGAGCCGGTCTGCGAAGCAGAAGCGACTCGATTCGAAGCGCCGCCAGTCCCGCAAGAAGCAGGACCGGCAGCGTCCCGAATCGGACTACTGAACCGGAACCGCGAACAGCTTCAGATTGTTGGCATTGCCGATGCCGTCAGTGGCGGTGCAGCGGAGATCCGCCGTGTCACTCAGCTCGGCTACCGCGGCCATCGAGACATTCGCCGTCTCGTTGAAGGCCAGATCAACCTGTGCCTCGTCGACAGCCGAGATCTCGTCGAACCAGATGGCGCATTGCATGAAGTTGTTGCCCCCTGCGTAGTTGGAGGTCAGGTTCGCCTTGGCGGTGACCATGTAAGTCCCGGCCGGGATGTCGAGCGTGATCAAGGTCGTCTGGGTGTCCGCGGGGAGTGCGGCGTAGGCGAGCTCGAGGTGGTACGGATCGAAGCTACCTACGGCCGCGGGTCCGGTAGCGCCTGTGGAGCCGGTCGCTCCGGTCGTGCCATTGGTTCCAGCGGGACCGGTCGCTCCGGTCGTGCCAGGCGATCCGTCCGCACCGTTGGTTCCGGCCGAACCAGTCGCGCCCCGGACTCCATCAGCGCCGGCGGGACCGGCCGGACCAGCGGCGCCCTTGAGCGATTTCACCGTGGCAGGTGCGAGCTTCTCCTTGGTGATCGTCTTGTTCTTGATCTGCTTGGCAGCAATGGTTCCCGGCTTGATTTTGCTGCCGCTGATCAATCCGGAGGCCGCCGTGGCGGTTCCACCGATGACGATGAAAAGCGCGACGGCGGCAAGCACTGTGCTGGCTCGTAGGTCCCTCATATGGCTCCTTGGTTCGCAACTGCCCTGGAGCCGGAAACTCCGACCGTGCTGGCTGCTTGGACCACTGAATCTACCCGGGCTGCCCGTAAGAGGCGTAACGGCTCGGGTTGGACCGCCGTCAGAACCGGCTCCCACAAACGACTTCCTCCGAACATCCTGACCAACGCCTAACCTCAGTTGGCTACCGGCAAGACCGGAGAGGAGACGAAGACATGCACGAGATCAAATGCCCGCATTGCGGAAAAGCTTTCAACATTGATGAGGCCGGTTACGCGGAGATCCTGAACCAGGTCCGCGACGAGGCCTTCGACAAAGCCCTCCACGAACGGCTGGAACTTGCCGAGCAGGAGAAGAAGTCAGCCGTTGAGTTGGCCGAGACCAAGGTGGCCAGTGAGCTCCAGGAGGCGGCCGCCAAGAAGGACCTCGAAATTGAGCGTCTCAAAGAAGCGCTCAAGACGAGCGGCGAGCTCGCCCAAACCAAGGCCACCGGTGAGCTGAAAGATGACGCCGCAAAGAAGGCCGCCGAGATCGAACGCCTCAAGGCGGAGCTGGACAAGGCGGACGTCGTCAACAAACTCGCACTCAAGGAAGCCCTGGGTGAGGTCGAGAAAGAACGCGACGATCTGAAGCGTGATCTCGAATCCAAA
This sequence comes from Actinomycetota bacterium, assembly GCA_030917845.1. Lineage (GTDB taxonomy): Bacteria > Actinomycetota > Thermoleophilia > Solirubrobacterales > 70-9 > 67-14. Next base: position 5,232 of record JAUPTY010000055.1, read on the forward strand.
GACACTGCGCAGAAACTGCTCGAGAACTCGCTAAAAGAGAAGTTCGAAACCCAGATCAAGGACCGTGACCAGGAGATAGATCGTCTGAGGGACATGAAGGCGAAGCTGTCCACAAAGATGGTTGGTGAGTCCCTGGAGAACCACTGCGAAAACGAGTTCAACAAGATCCGCGCCACGGCTTTCCCGAACGCCGAGTTCGACAAGGACAACGACGCGAGCACCGGTAGCAAGGGTGACTACATCTTTCGCGAGTCCGACGAAGCTGGCACCGAGTTCGTCTCGATCATGTTCGAGATGAAGAACGAACTCGACGAGGGTGCGAACAAGAAGAAGAACGAAGACTTCTTCAAGAAGCTCGATGAGGACCGCAACAAGAAGGGCTGTGAATACGCAGTACTAGTCACTTTGCTGGAGCCGGAGAACGACTTGTACAACGCTGGCATCGTCGATGTTTCACATCGCTACACGAGAATGTACGTGGTCCGGCCCCAGTTCTTCATCCCGATCATTTCGCTGATCCGGAATGAGGCCCACAAGACCTTGAAGCTCAAGTCCGAACTGGCCCTGGTCAAGGCCCAGAACGTTGACATCACCAACTTCGAGGAGGAGTTGGAGAGCTTCAAGAGCGGCTTCCAAAGAAACTTCGGGATTGCCTCGGATCAGTTCGACAAGGCGATCGATCAAATCGACAAATCCATTGCGAATCTCGGCAAGACCAAAGAGTGGCTGCTCAAGTCCGCCAACCAGTTGCGCCTCGCCAACGACAAGGCCCAGGATGTGACGATCAAGAGGCTTACCCGCGGCAATCCGACGATGGCCGAAAAGTTCGAGGACGCCCCTGACGGCGAGATTGAAGACAACGCCGGCTGATCCTCCGGAAGTTCACGCCGGGGGTGACGGCCGGTTTAGGGTGAGTGAATGAACGCTGAAATTCGCCACAACCCCGGTTTCGCCGTCACTCGATGCACGCTCGCGGGTGGGGAAAAGATGAGAGCCGAGTCGGGCTCTATGGCCGCCACTTCGGCCGGAGTCGAAATCGAAGCCAAGGTCCAGGGCGGATTGATGAAGGGCCTGAAGCGGTCGGTCCTCGGTGGTGAGTCGCTGTTCATGACCACCCTCACCGCTCCGAGCGGTGGCGGATGGGTGGATGTCGCGGCCAACCTTCCCGGTGACGCGATGGTGATGCCGGTCGGCGAGGAACTCTTCCTGACCCGCGGTGCCTACCTCGCGTCAGACGCGAACGTGGACATCGACACCAAATGGGGCGGCTTCAAGAGCATCGGCGGCGGCGAGGGCTTCGTCATGGAATTCACCGGACCGGGTGTGATTCACACCCAGACCCGCAACCCGGACTTCCTGGTTACCTGGCTGACTGAAGTCCTGCCCTTCACCCGGGCCTGATCTGGCCAGAGTCTGCAGAAACCTCCGCAGCCGGAGGTTTCTGCGAATGGTGAGCGCTAGATGATTCCGTGCTCGAGCGCCGTCTTTACCTGGGCGTCGAGGGCGTTCAGTCGGTAGAGGGCGATCGCCTCGGCCGAGGGGAAGTTCCGGAGCCTGAGCGCGTCGGTTCCGTGATGACACATCACGGTTGAAAGCAGTGCATCCCGTTCGGCTTCGCCGAGCCCGGCCCGGTCGCTGGCGGCGTTGATCAGTTCGGCCCCGATCTGAAGGTGGCCGAGGGTCCGGCCTCTTTCGCTCAATCCGATCTCGGCACCGAAGGTGAACTCACCGGTCTTGCCGATGTCATGGATCAGTGCCGCCGCCATCAGCAGGTCCGAGTTCAGCCTGGGATGGAGCACGCAGGTCTCGGTGACCAGGGTGGAAACCGCGACCGTGTGCTCGGAGAGACCCCCGATGTAGGCGTGATGCCCGTTCCTGGTGCAGGGCGCGAGCCGGAACGATTCCGCCGTCTCGCCGGTGAAGAGGAGTTGATCGACCACGGCCCGGTAGCCGGGGTGGTGAACCTCGCGGGCGAGGTGCTCAAGGAATCCTTCAAGTTCATCTCGGTCGCGGTAGGCGGTGGGCAGGAAATCGGCGGGGTCTACCTCGTCGGGTTCGATCTTCCGGACATCTTCAAGCTCGGCCGAGAGCTGGCCGCGAAACTGTTCCACCCGGCCTTTGACCTCAACCACGTCACCGCGTTCAAAGCCGATTCCGATCCGGGCGGAGTCACGGAAGATCCGGGCCGGAAGCGAGCCCGTACGGTCACGCAATTCGAGGGCCAGATAGGCCGACCCGTTCTTTGCTGTGAGCCGGTCCTTGCGAGCGCAGGCGTAGCGGCCAGCGAAATTCTGGCCAGGAGTCAGCTCAACCAGAGGAGTTCCATTCTTGGCACCGGCTTCCATCCCCCACATCCTGACCCAAGCTCCAGACGAGGGGGCCGAAGGGTCGGGTCGGCTACATTGAACTAATGGACCAACTCCGCTGGGAGATGAACCCGCCGAAGCTCCGCGACCCGATGCTGGTCTGCGCGTTTCGTGGATGGAATGACGCGGCCAACGCTGCCTCGTCCGCGCTCGAGACCCTGGCCGACTCGCTCGAAGTCGATGTTCTGGCCGAAGTCGACCCCGAAGACTTCTATGACTTCCAGGCCAACCGGCCGACCATCCGGCTGCAGGAAGGTGCTCACCGCCGGATCGACTGGCCGGGAAACACCTTCATCGCGGCCCGCGCCCAGGGTGCCGACCGGGACCTGGTCCTGTTTGATGGCACCGAGCCGAACCTGAAGTGGCGCACCTACTCGGAGCTGGTGGTGCAGGTGGCCGAGCGACTCAACGTGAGCATGGTGCTCGTGCTCGGTTCCCTGATCGCCGAAGTCGCCCATACGCTGCCGGTCCCGATCACCGGGGTCTCGACCGACGAGTCCACCGTCCGCAGCCTCGAACTTGAACGATCCGACTACGAAGGCCCGACCGGAATCGCCGGTGTTATCCACGACCGATGCCGCGCCGCCGGGCTGCCTTCCGTGTCGCTCTGGGCCGCAGTCCCCCATTACGTCGCCGCCGTCCCCAACCCGAAGGCCGCCCTCGCACTCAGCGAGAAGCTTGAGTCGGTGACCCGCGTTGCCGCTGACATCTCCGGCCTCGAGGAAGAGACCGTTTCCTACGAGGAACAGATCAGCCGGGCCGTTGCCGCCGACCCCGAGGTAGAGGAACTGGTCGAGCGGATCGAGACCGAGCAGCGCAACCGTCGCGGCCCCGAGGTGGATGTGCCGAGTGGTGATGCCCTGGCGATGGAGTTCCAGCGGTTCCTGAAGCAACGCGATTCCGACTGACGGTCCCGGTTCGACGAACCGGGACCTGGGGGGTTCATGCGTTTCCTGCTCAACTCGATTCTCGGACGAATCATCGGTGTCCTCGGCCTGCTGGCGATCGGTGCCGTCGTTCTGCTCCTGACCGAAGGTGACGGCGAGCGGCCGATGACCAATGAACAGAAGACCCAGGTACAGATCGACAAGTCGATTTCGGACCTGAACCAGAGCGCGGACGCGATCAGTTCCGGAGTTCAACTCGCCACCCTCAGAACCAACCTCCAGGTCACTGGCCGGTGGGAGCAGTACAGGATCAAGCGGATCGAGCCGAACAACGGCGGCTACACGATCCAGACCTCACTGCCCCCGGGCCAGGACTCGATCGGGAAGGTCAACCGGCTCTGCGAAGACCTGCTTGGCGGTGACCCGCCCGAGGTCGATTCACCCGGCGGCCTGCTCGTCTTCGGAACCGGACCGGAACCACTCAGCGGAGAATCCTGCGGTCAGGGCCCCCTGACCCGTTTCCCGTTCAGGCTTCCGCGGCAGGGCAGACCAGCTTGAAGTCACACCATCCACAGACCGCCGGTGAGGGCCGTGGCTCGAAGTCCTGTCCGAGCACTCCTTCTCCTACTTCGAGGACCGTCCGCTCGACCCGCTCGCGATCGTCCGGCGATGAATCGACCTCGACCTTCTCACCTTCGAGGACGTAGTAGTAGCTGCCGGCTTCCGGTTCGATCCCCCAGGCCTCTCGCGCACCGAGCCGGTAGAGCGCGAGCTGGATGTCACCACCGTGGCGGGACGAATCGACCCGCTGGCCGGTCTTGTAGTCGATCACTTCGAACTCGCCGTCGGGTTTGCGGTCGACCCGGTCGACCCGCCCCCGCAGGAAGTGCGGCCCGACCTTGAACTCGAACTGGCGTTCAAGGAAGGCCGGTTCGGACTCCGAGCTCTCTTCACTTCGCCAGTAGGCGCGCATCGCATCCCTGGCCCGATCGAGGAACTGGAGTTCGTCGTCAGAATCGCCGAAGCCGCCGCGCCGCCAGCCTTCGTCGAGCAAAGCCATCAATTCGGCCAGTCCATCCTCGCCGTGATCCCTGCCAGCGAGTTCGGCCTCGTGGAATCGCTGCAGGACGTTGTGGATCAGGATCC
>JAUPTY010000056.1 GCA_030917845.1 Actinomycetota bacterium
CCGGCAGGGCCACGTGATGGAGATGCAGGTCGAGGTTGAAGTCCGGGTCGTCCTCCCAGTGCGGTCCGGAAACCGGCGGACGGCCCTCCACCACCTTCTGGCGAAAGCGGGGATACGGCTCGACAAATCGCTCGCTGATCAGCCTCCGGACCCGGTCCCAGTCGGGCACCTCCTCAAACCAGTTGACCCCGGTGATGACCATGAGGTTGGTCGGCTGGTCCATGTGAAGCCACGCCGCATCGGCGTGGCTCATCTGCTGAGCGGAACTCACCCGACAAGCATAGGCCCACTGTCGCAGCCTGACCGACTCCGGTGCCCGGGCTCACACCGGGCCCGCCTTCACCACCTCGATCACACCGGCGTCTTGCCGCGGGCCTTCTTGCCTCCCCGGTGACTCTTGCCGACTGCCTTTTGCGAGGTTCCGACCGACTTGCTGAGCAGCCGGCCAATGGGTCCAGGGGCCTTGCTTGCGGCGCGCTGCCCGGCACCCAGGGTCTTGTCTGTGCCCCGACGGGCGTGATCCGACATTCGTGGCAAAAGGAAGCCGAGAACCGCAAGGAGTATGCAGACAGCGATGATCGCTCCGATAAGCATTAATTGCTCCTCTCTACTTCCTCTTCACGCACCGATGCCTTGTTCTCATGCAGTTCGGCTTCGGCGGCGACGCGTTTCGCGCGTTCCTCGGCGAGGGCGGCCTCGTTTCGATTCTCTTCAGCCTTGGCGCGGTGGAAGTCGGCATCACTGCTCTTGGCTTCCACCTGAGCTTCACCCAGACTCTGCTGTTCCTTCTTTCGCTTCATCGAAGCGGCTACGGCTACAACGGCAACAATCACTACTACAACGATCACGGCGATCAAGACGGTAGACATCTCTTCCTCTCGTTTGGACGGTCTCCCCAACACGAGGTACCCCTATGCCGCGGTTCGAACCGTCAAACGGATTTCGGCGGGTCGTTCGTTTACCCGCAGTCTGCCCGGGGTACTTCCACCCGCATGAACTTCGGATTTTCACTTTTCCTGATCGCCGTCGGGGCCATTCTTGCCTTCGCGGTCAATGCGCGAATCAGCGGGATCGATCTGGACGTTGTCGGTTACATCCTGATGGCGGTCGGTGCGGTCGGCCTCGTCTACTCGGTCTTCGCATACAACCGCCGTGGCCGGGTCGTGGCCGAAGTCCCTCCGCGCGACCTTCCTCCCCGCTACTGAGCCCGTAGCCCGGTGGTCGCGCCGGGTGTGCATGGCCCGGCGGGGGCAGGGAGTTCTCTAGGGTCGGTGGATGGAACCGATCCGGGTCGCCACTTGGAACGTCGGCTGGACTTCCAGCGGGTCCCGGCACTTTGCAAAGTCGCGGGCCCTGATCGAGGAGACGCGTGCCGACCTCCTGGTTCTGACCGAAACAACTCTCAGCATGGTCCCGGCCGGCGGTTATCTGGTCAAGGGCGGACCCGATTGGGGCTATGAAACGACCCCGGAACGCCGCAAGGTCATGCTCTGGTCGCGGTGGCCGGCCACCGATGTCTCGAACGAGATCGTCGAACCCGGTGGGCGGCATGTCTGTGCCACCGTCGAATCCCCGATCGGGGGTCTCCGGTTCCACGCCGTTTGCGTTCCCTGGTCTCAGGCCCATGTGAGCGGCGGGAGAGAGAACCGCCGGGTCTGGGAAGACCACCACGGCTTCCTGGTCGAGCTGCGGGAGCTGCTCCGGCGGGAAGCTGCCGAATCCCGGACTTCAGGGCTGCCACTGATCGTGGCTGGTGACATCAACCAGCGGGAGCAGCCAAAGCCCTACGGCAGCCACAAGGTGCGAAAGCTGTGGGCGGAAACACTCGAGGAGGCCCGGATCTCCCTCGGCACCGATCCGGAGATGATCGACCAGATAGCTGTCGGCCACGGACTTGCCGCCTCGGATTCCCGTATTTACCCGCCGGAGAAGATGTCCGATCACCACGCGGTGAGCTGTCTCGTTACCCCTGCCTGAAGCGCATCAGCGGTTCGGCGAACCGGTCACTCGCATGCCGTCCCACACCTCATCGGTCCAGTGCTGTTCGACTTCCGGTTTGGAGAAGAAGCCAATCACCTGAAGATCCTCATCTCCGGTGTTGTGAAGGTCATGCATCGTTCCCTCGGTCAGGACGATCAGGTCTCCTTTCCTGACTTCCTGCGGCCCGTCATCGAGCAGGAGCTGGCCGTGACCGCCGATGAAGAGCTGGGTCTCTTCGGCCGTATCGGTGTGTTTGCCGAGCCTCTTGCCGGGCGGGATAGCGAAGTAGATGGCGGTCGACTGCTCCGATCCTGAACCTCCATAGGCAAAGTAACCACCGACCCATGCCGCGTCATCGCTCGCACTCGAGCTCAGGGAAACCGTTTCAACGTCTTCGAAATTCAGTGGCTTGTCCATGGCTCAACTCTCCCCTATCGCCGAGGGTCCGTCAACCGAGCAGGCGACCTGGCAGCGCCTCGGGGGTCTCAGTTAGCTAGGAAGATCAGTGCGATCGCGGCGAAGATCACCAGGTCCGCGAGGATGAACCATTTGATCCAGGACGGCGTCCGGCTCCGGGTCGGGGCAGACTCGAGGCCTGAATCGACCGAAGACTCGGCCTGTTCGAACTCCTCGAACTCGCGACGAAGGTCTTCTGAGGATTCAGCCATGTCCCGTTATCTGCCCGAAATCAGGAACTCGGGTTGAGGGTCTTCAGGTCCCCGACCTGGATGTCAAATTCGGCGTTGCCTTCGTCATCGACAGAGGTGATGGTGATGGTCATGTCGTAGGTGCCACCCTGCTGGTCTTCCAGGGAACAGACCTCGGTCTCGCCGACTTCCGCCTTGAGGTCTTCCGGACAGCTGATCGCAGCCGGCTCCTGGCCGATCTCCTGGGTCAGAGACGCGGAGGACTGCTTTTCAAGTTCACTGGCGCTGATGGTCTCCTCACCGATGTTCACTTCTCCCTCGCAGGCGGTCAGCGCAACAGCGGCGGCGGCAACAGCGGACAGGGCAAGGATGCGGCGAAGGGACGAGTTCATGGACCCACCTTAGCGACGAATCAGGCGGCCACCAGCCTCGGGGGATGGCACCCTGGACTGCCCCGGAGGACAACTCGGTGATTCGCGATCCTCCAGGCTGGTTAAGGTCAGAGTCATGGTTGGGGAATCCGAAGGCACAATCCGGCTACTTGATGCCGAGCCCTCTCTGGCCCGCGGAATCGAGCGGCGGGAACTGGATGCTGCCCGCGAAAAGCTGATCGTGGAGGTAAGAAAGGTCGAACCCGGCGAATGGGAGGACGCCCGAAAGAAGCCCGCCAGCCCGCTGTTTCTCGGATACCTGATCCTCGAGGGGGCCTTCACCCGCGAGATCCTGGTCTCGAGCCGCCCCTCAATCGAACTTCTCGGACCCGGGGACCTGATCCGGCCATGGGTGGTGCCACGGGCCCTGGATGTGATGCATGTGACCGACCAGTGGTCATTGCTTTCCACCGGTCACGTCGCGGTCATCGGCGAGGACTTCCACCAGCAGGCCCAGGCATACCCCAGCATCCTCACCGTCCTGATGGACCGGGTCGTGGCCCGGGCCCGCTGGCTCGGTTTCCAGGTCGCGCTTTCCCAGCTGACGAGGATTGACCACCGCCTGCTGCTCACTTTCCGCTACGTGGCGGAGCGCTGGGGCGTTGAGCAGCAGCAGGGAGTCAGGATCCCGATCCGGCTGAGCCATCGCTCCATAGCCGCACTGATCGGCGCCCGCCGGCCCAAGGTCTCTGCCGAGATCACCAACCTGACCGAGCAGGGGCTGATCGAGCAGGCGCAGGACGGGTCCTGGACTTTCTTCGCCGCCGACATCGACCCGATGGCTGTTCTCGCGGGGATCGACGACTACTCCGGACCCGACGCCGACTGAATCCCGACAGGACCCGCCGTTTGCCCGAGGCCCGGGCGGGTACGCTCGAACCATGATCACCGGACTCGATTTCGTCGGCATCCCGTCCACGGACGCGGATCGCTCCCGCGCCTTCTACATCGATACGGGTGTCTGTTACATGGCGCTGTTCTCCGATCCGGACGGCAACTCCCTGATGCTTCATCACCGACACACGCCCCGCTGAGCGCTCCTGCAGCCATCGCGAACCCCGGCTTTCAGCCCCCGGGAGGGCGGTTATCACCTCAGGCGTGACTTCTTTCACGCGGGAACGCAACAGTTCCGTACAGTGATGTCTTTTTCGTGAAACCGCCTGTTTCCCGCCTGTTGCGCCAAAAATTGTCGAGAAAAATGTCTTTGTAAAGCGCTTTCTGAACGATCATCTGAAACTTAAGTGATTCTTTAGGTTTCGGATACTAGACAGTTCATCGGTCCGTCCATAAGTTCACTGCGAACTATCCAGGCACGACTGCACGGCTCCACTAACTGGAGCTCGAGGGCAGCAACTCAGGAGGGGCACTCCTCCAGAAAGAGAGGCTGAGCGATGGAAAGCAAGGTTCTAGACAGGGTGGAAGCACCAACCACAATGAGCTCATCGATTTTGGGATTGACCGACGAAGCCGAGCTCTGGGCAAGGCGGGACAGTCATCCGCATGCCCGGGAAGAACTGGTCAACAGATATCTCGCGTTCGCCAAAAGCGTCGCGGTGCGGTACCGAAGCCAGGCGGAGTCCCTGGACGACCTGGTCCAGGTGGCCAGCCTCGGGCTGGTGAACGCCGTGAACCGTTTCGATCCGGAACGCGGAGTTCCCTTCATCGCCTTCGCCTCCCCGACGATCACGGGCGAACTGAAGCGGCACTTCAGGGACCGGACTTCGGCCATGCGGCTCCCCCGCAGCCTCTACGACCGGATTGGCCAGATCGACATCGTCGTTTCGGATCTGACCAGCCAGTTCAACCGCGACCCTTCGGTCGCGGAGATCGCCGCCGCGATGGATTGCCCGGAGGATGACATCGTCGAAGCCTTCGAGGCCGGCCACAACCGGCACCCGGTTTCACTCGATCAGGGATCCGGCTCTGCCGATGAAGACACGGGATCGCCCGCCGAATGGCTCGGACGCGAAGACTCCAGGTTCGAAAACACCGAGCGGCAGCTCATGCTGAACTCGGCGATGCAGGACCTGAGCGGCGAAGAACGGATGGTCGTCCGCCTTCGTTTTCGCGATGAGCTGACCCAGTCCGAGATCGCGGAAAAGATTGGCCACTCACAGATGCATGTCTCCCGAATGCTGCGCCGGATCCTCGACCGGATGGGCGACCGGCTCCCGGCCGCAGCCTGACCCTCCCTCCAGTCCCTCCCTGGAAGAAACCCGGGCCGGTAGGCGTCCCCCTCGCCTTCCGGCCCGGTTCCTTTCTTCGGCTGTGACGGTCCGCGGTCCGGAGGCTCAGAGCGCCGACGCCGACCTGGGCGTGCCACTGGCTTCTTCACCCAGCCGGTCAGATGGCAGGAACCCTGGTTCAACGGTTCCCGCATCGACCGAACGGGCCAGCATCTTGCCCAGCGCCGGGGCGAGCTTGAAGAGATTGTGTCCGGCGATGAAGAAGGCGTCGCCCCGTTGCCAGACGGCCAGGCCATCCGCCCCCCACGGCAACTCGGTCACCCAAGCTTGCATTTCCTGCGAACCGTCGCTGTCGAGCCCCGGAAGCGCGCGCTCGACATACTTGCGGGTCCGGTCAGCCAGCGCGGACAACGGATCCTCGGCGCTTGTCGGGTCGATCTCGACATTTAGAGCCAATCCGACCGCGTATTCCCTGTTTCCCCTTACCGGAGAACCGTAACCCCTCGTTTCCCCGAACTCACCCGAAGAATCCTGAAGGCAGGCAAGCCTTCGTGCCGGCGACGGAGATCTGAGGGGCAGCGTGATCCGGACGTGGGCGCGCAGCAGTACCGGTAGCTCGACCCCGGCTGTGGCGGCCAGACCGACCGTTCCCATTCCCGCTGCAACCACCACTGCATCGAAAGTCCGGCGACCCACTGAAGTGACCACGTCCACTCCGCCGCCATCTCGAGGGTTGACCGAGTCGACTCTCTCCGGGACTAGGTTCAGACCGATCGAACCGATCAGAATCGCGAGTGTGAGCCGAGTCTTGATCGCTCCAGCCGCTTCGTCGATCAGGACCCGGCCCTCGAATTCCGCGAGTGGTGGCAGAGCCTTGCGAACATCGGCGGGTTCGAGTTCCCGGAACATCGCCCCGGGCGCATCCGCGTACTTCTCCATACGGGCGACTGCCGGGTCGCCGATCACCATTGCTCCGTCGGGCGATATCAGTTCGACGCCAAACTCTTCTTCCCAGTCGCGCCAGTCCTGGCGGGCCTGAAGGGCAAGATCGAACTGCCGGGGGTCATCGTGGGAGTGGCGGAAGATGCGCGATTCGCCGACTGACTGCCCGCCGCCCGGTGCACCATGCTCGAAAACGAGACAGGTATGTCCGGATTTTTCCAGCGCCCAGGCGGTGGCCAGTCCGACCACGCCGCCTCCGATTACCGCGACTCTCCTCGTCATCCCACTGGTTTCTACTCTCCTCGCTTCGGATCAGGTGAGCCACAGGACAAGTGCAGCCACCAGCCCGACAGATGTCACGATTATCGACGAACGCGCCATGAACCGTTCGAAGACACCCGTGTAACGGACGCTCTGGAAGAAAACCAGCCCGACCACATGGGCGACGTTAATCAGGAAAGCCCCGATCGCGATCAGCAGCACTACCGCCGCCTCACCACCGAATTCTTCGTGGTTCCGGCCGTGTCCCTGGCTCATCAGGAGCGCGATTACGCCGAGGGCGATCGTCCCGACAACACCGAAGACGATGCCGGCGATGTCACGCGGTTCCAGATGAGGGAAGTTTCGGGTTTCCTTGACAACCTCTTCTTCAGTCCGCTCATGAGCCGGGACGTGTTCGATTTCCTCAACTTCGGGCAGATCCCCCGCGCTGGCAGGATGGCCGACCTTCAGCTGGGTCACCGGCTGGTGAAACTCGGTTCTCAGGCGTTCGCCGAGGCCCTTCTCTCCCTGGTCCGGATCATCTTCCTGGTGGAGCACGACGATGATCTCGTCCGGATCGTAGGTCCTGATCCCGTCGCCTACAGCCACCAGGGGATCGAGGTCCCCGACCTCACCGCTGGCTTCGAGACCTGCCGACTTGAGTTCGGCAATTACGGAACCCAGTCTTTCCTCGGTTTGTCCGAGGGTCTCGTCGATGTTGCCGAGTTCCTGGTTGAGCGCATTGCGGGCCATGGCCGGAGCGATCACATGGATCTGGACCAGTTCTTCGCCTTTTACATGGGTTGCAAGCTCCTCGGCCAGTTCGCTGCCGCGAAAGACCTCATCGGCGACGACCAGAACCCTGCGCGGGCGTTCAGCGTCCCCGATCCGGACTGCATCCCCGGATGACTCATCATTTCTGGTTTGAGACGTCATGAACCGAACGTACCCGGACTGGTGCGCATCGAACCGGAAGTGTGAGAAACGTCAGGAAAGCAGCGGCGAGGGAGGGATCACATCCCGGAGACACTTCACGGCTCGATGATGGGAAACCACAGGTCGAAATCATCGAGGTGTTCGCCGAGCTCCCTGAGGATTTCGAGTCCCGGTCCGGGCTCCAGCTCGCCGGCCTCAATTGCCTCGCTCAGTTTCGCCTCTCCGGCGACCAGCCGGTTCAGGAGATCCCTGGATATCGCCAGTTCCGGCGCCCCTTCCTTGAACCAGTCCATCGAGTGGCTCAGGGTCCCGTTCGAAAGTTGCAGCACGACCTTCTCCCCCGTTTCCGTGATGTCGAGATTGAGATCCAGCTCGAGATCGGCCGCGGTCACGCCATGTACCTTCACCGCGAAGAAGTTGAAAATCATCGGCAGGGTCATCGCCGCGATCAGGTCGAGGCTCGCGGTGCTGCCGATCGGATAGCTGGGCGTTCCGAAACGAAGTTCCTGCGCCCCCATCAGGTAGGCGTTACGCCAGGTCGATGATTCGGTCTGGTAGCCGAGTTGCTCGAAGGCATCAGCCTGCAGCTCGCGGGCCTCCTGATTGGCCGGGTCATCAAAGACGACGTGGCCGACTACTTCAGCCACCCAGCGGTACTCGCCCTTGTCGAAAGACTCGCGAGCCCTGGCCAGAATGTTCTCCGCCCCGCCCATGAACTCGACGTATCGCTTCGCGGACTCGACCGGCACCATCGGTTCGAGATTTGCCGGGTTGCCGTCATACCAGCCCAGGTAGCGGGTGTAGGTCGCCTTGACGTTGTGACTGATCGTGCCGTAGTAGCTGCGGACCGACCAGTGCTTCGCCAGCGAGTCCGGGAGCTCGACCTCTTCGGCGATCTCGCGCGGGGTCAGGCCGTGGTTCGCCAGGCGCAGGGTCTCGTCATGGATGTAGCGGTAGGCATCACGGGCCTTTTCCAGCATCTCCCGCACGCGCTCACTGCCCCAGACCGGCCAGTGGTGCATCGCGTACATGACGTCGGAACGGTCCGCCCAGCGGTCGATCGTGTCGTTCAGGTACATCGACCAGGCCTGCGGATCACGGACCTGGGCACCGCGGATCGGATAGGTGTTGTGCATCGTGTGGGTGCAGTTCTCGGCCGCGGTCAGGGCCTTGAGTTCCGGGATGTACCAATGCATTTCTGCCGGCGCCTCGGTGTCCGGAGTGAGCATGAACTCGAAGGTCAGGCCGTCGATCTCGCGGGTTTCGCCGGTGAAGGTGATCAGATCGGTGGGGTCGATCAGGGTGATCGTTCCAAGCGAAGTGCCGATTCCGAGGCCGCTGCCCACGGTGCCCTGGACATCGGGAGGCAGCAGGATTCCGAACTGGTACATCGCCCGGCGGGTCATTACGTTCCCGGCCGCGACGTTCTCGGAGACCGCCGCTTCGAGGAAGCCTTCGGGAGCGATGATCGGCACCCGGCCGGAATCGACATCCTCCTGGCTGACAACTCCGCGAACGCCGCCGAAGTGGTCGACATGGCTGTGCGAGTGGATCACCGCGACCACCGGCTTCTCGCCACGGTGTTCGAAGTAAAGCTTCAGGGCCGCCTCGGCCACCTCCATCGAGATGAGCGGGTCGACCACGATGACCCCGGTGTCTCCCTCAATGAAGGTGATGTTCGAAATGTCCATGTTGCGGACCTGGTAGATCCGCTCGCAGACCTCGAACAGACCGCCTTCCGAATAGAGTCGGGCCTGGCGCCAGAGGCTGGGATTGACCGTCTCCGGCTCTTCCGGATCCCCGGAGGCAAACGCGAGCCGGGCGGGATCGAAGACGAACTCCCCGTTCTCCTTGAGTACCTGTCCTTCCGGATTCGGGGCGATGAATCCCCGGGCTGCTTCCTCGAAGGAACCCTTGTCCTCGAAGTCGAGACAGCGGATGTCGTGGACATGCGCTTCCCGGGTGAACTCTGTTGCGCCCTTGCGATCGGTGCTCATTGACTCTCCTCGCTCCTCGTTGTGGTGATGGTGACCGCGGCCGTGACCAGGGTCTCCTCATCCAGTGCCTGAAGTGCCGCCTCCATTTCGGCCGCCTCCATTCTTCCAGCACTCGGCCCCAT